>DASRLE010000105.1:0-7896 GCA_035648615.1 Saccharimonadales bacterium (SeqCode)
GACCGGCAGCGAGCGCGAGCGCAGCTCGAATACCGCTGCTTCGGCGCTTTCCCGATGGGCGGCGGTGACCTCGAAGTCCTCCGCGCGGGCGAAAGGCTCCGCGACGCGATCAATGGCCGCGGAAAAATTCAGGCCGAGTTCCCGCGCGCCGGATAGAACAAAACGGTGGCCGGTTAATTTGTTGTCAAACCAATTGCCGCGCAACGTTCCATTCGACCAATCAAAATCCCAGGCCGTTTGCTCATTGGACAACGTCAGATGCCGGGGAAGGGATGCTGTGTCCTTTTTTTTTAACTTCAAGACGACGACCCAATCGTGATTAATCCCGGCGGGCGGCGAACAAGTCCACAGCCCATTCGCATCGCTTTGAACTTCTCCGCCGGGCGTAGTAACCCCGCTCACGGGGTCGAAATATTCCACGCCGTATGACTCGCTTCCGCCCAACTGCCGCACCTCGATAGGCTCCGCCACCGGCGCGTAAATGACCCGCACCACCCCGGGAATGCCGGTCGATTGCGGCCCGAAGATGTCGTTCGCCTGCCCATCGATTTTGCCCCACGAAGCCTTACCGTAATGAGCGACACTCATGGCATTGGTCCAGGCGGTGTCGTCGAAGTCTTGGTTTGTCCATCCCGCCGCAGCGCTTTTGGCGGAACGCCAAACGCCATCGGAGACAATTTGCGAAGCGCTGCCGTCGGCAAATTTTAATTCGAGGACGGCGATCAGCCCGGCGGGATTATTGCCGGAGTAAGGCAGGTTTTCAGCCTCAATGGCGAGGATGTTGGTCCCGGGTTTAAGCAAGCGCGCCAAATCATTGAATTGCCGCGGATTGCTCCAGTCGTCTCCGCCGCCGATTTTGGCGCCATTGAGCCGCGCCATAAATTTGTTATCGGCGGCGGCGCGCAACCTGGCCCCGGTAACTTCACGGTCCGCAGTCAAGACAAAGGTGCGCCGGAAAAACCGCTTTTCCGCCGGCGCGTTGACCGCCGGGTTGCCTTCGGGGAACCAGATCCAGTCGGAGCCGTTGAGGAGACATTGGGTGGAACGCGCCCATTGCGGATGCGGACGAAAATCCTGCCAGGCGAATTGTTCAAAAAAGCGTTTGCCAAAACCGATTTGCTCCGAGCCGGGAAGATGCATCGCCTCATTCCAGGGGATTGTCCCGTAATTTCCTCCGTGCGGCGAAGCGCCGTGCGGCTGGCCGGGGCGGTTGCATTGCCAGATGCCATTGGCCCCGTAGGTGTGCCCGGCCGCTCCGTTCATCAGGCAAAGCCAGAACATCCGGCGCGACCATTCGGCGGGGATGTTGTTGTTCAGCATTTCGTAGCTCGCTTCGCCATCAATCACCGGCAAGGTGGGTTTGGCGGCGTAAGAATGGCGCACAGTATTGACCGTCGGCGCGACGGCCTCTTGTTTCCCATGCGGGGTCTGCAACATGTCAAAATCCAGCAGCGCCGAATCGTCGGTGGCATGGCGCGAGGAAAGTTCATTAATGCCGGTCGGATGCAAAGTCAGCGGGCGATGCCACGGGTCCGTCGCGCGAATGTAGCGCATCACTTCCGTCCAGTCGTGGACTTGATTTCGGTCGTCGTAAGGAAAGCCCTTGGCCAAATACCAAGGCAGATTAGCTTCGCCCGCCGCGCACCACGCCACGGGCAGGGCGCCGTAGCGCGCGATCAGATACCGCCAGTGCGCCTCCATTTTCTTGACACCCATCCAGGGCATGAAATAGCCCCATGCGCCGACAATGCACGGGGTAAAACCTTGATCGACCAAATAACGCAGGCGCAAATCCGCGGCGTCGAAGTAAGCGGGGCGAATGCTCGCATAATTGGTTTCCCACGGGAACCCCGCCTCATTGGCCCCGCGTGGGTCGAAGGGAAACATGTCGGGATAAAGCCCGGCCACAATTTGAATGACGTTAAAACCCTTGGCCTTCCGATCCGCTGTCAACTGCTGGAATTCATCCGGCCAATGCAACCGATGGCAAAGCCCCATCCACCAGGTATCGCCCAGCCAAAAAAACGGCGTTCCATCCACATGTTCAAGATAGCGATGGTCCGGCGCCGCTCGCAACGGCCCGTGCTGATAAAGAGGATTATCGCCATGATAAGCGCTGATCTCGACCTGGCCGCTGACGCCCTGCAACCCGCCATCGCCCGTTTCCGAACATTCACTGCGAAAGCGATGCGTTCCGACTAGGGGCGAGGCATAGCGCGCCTTCCAAAGATCGCCGCCCGCCCAAAATGCCGGCACCCGCAATTCGTGGCCGGCAAGGTCGATAAAAACCACATCCAGCAAAACCTGGTTAAACGGATCCGTGTAATGATTTTTCGCCGTCAACGTCATTTCCACCATGACATTGGCCTGCGTTTTGAAAGTGTGCGGCGCACTGAAAGCGCCAGCCAGAGCGGCCATCCAGAACATTATCGAGAGCAACAATTTATTTCGTAGCATAGAAAGAAAGAGAACGAAGCCAGTTTGCCGCCGGAAGCATGTTCTTGAGAGTGAAGAGTTTCAGCAAGGCTCTATTGTATCGTGCGAGAGTTTTGCCATGCATTAATGGATTGGCGCGATTTTATCCGGGGCGGGCCAGATGTCAAACCTCCGTCTCAATTGAAGGATGGCACAAACGTGCTATAGCATTTGCGCAGCCCGCCAAAAACGCAACGCACCACGGGGGGGCGCTCGCAGCCTTGTTGGGAGATTTTAAAAAATGGTGGCAGGACCCGGAATTGAACCGGGGACACAAGGATTTTCAGTCCTCTGCTCTACCAACTGAGCTATCCTGCCAAACTAAATTTATGATGCTTGTAATAGGCTTATTACAAATCATTTACAATCGAGACTCAATGAGTCTCCGAACGACAAAAAGCATGTCTCTGTTTTACTATTGACGTTTCGTAATGATTTCGTCAATAATTTCCACGAACTGAACGAAAGCGCACGCACATGAACGCACTTGGAAAAAAGAAATCCGCCGACGCCTGGCATCAGGTCAACGACGAACACCGGCCACCTCGCAGGGTCCGCGGCCTGTGGCGCAGATACGAGATCTTTTACGCGAACCTTTATGCCAATGATGGCAAGCAATATTTTTATCCATTGCATGGTGCAATAACAGTGCCCGAAGCCATTTCCAAAAGGCAAGCCTTAAAAGATTTTCAGCGGGGCGGGCAACTCGCTCCCCCTCGCCAAATAGCTGCTGACGAGGCCGAAACATTACGAAAAAAACTACACGAGACGGAGACCGACGAGGAGAGCCTGCCAGCTTTCACCCTGGCCGAAGCCGTAGAGGGTTACCGGAAGGACCGGGATGTTCTCAAAAGCAAGGACCCGGCCACATGCGCTCGGGAAGATTCTGGCCTCCTGATGTGGTGCGAGAAATTTGGAGACGTGCTTTTCGAAGAAATAACCGACGGCACCCTCCTTGATTTCGCAACCTGGAGGATGGAGTGCGTGGATGCGATCAACGAGGAACGCACTACCAAGGCAGAAAAGGGCGAGGTCGTGCGAAAGCCGGCACACCTGTCGGGCCGAACCCTCGATCTCAACGTGATGGCCTTGGAACATGTGAGAGATTGGGCGAAGCTTAAAGGGCACCTCCCAAAAAATGCTCCCGATTGGGTTTGGAAGGATCTGGCGGAGACCCCTTCGAAGGATGAGTTGTTGACGCCCGAACAAATCGACGAGCTTTGTCATGCAGCCCTGTTGGATCCGGAGGCCTTGGAACTCATCGACATTAGGTACCGGCATTTGCGGGTGGCCCAGGCAGCATCGGGCCAATCCTTTCGCGATTATTTGCGGTTACTACAGCATGCCGGGGGCCGGGAACAGGAGACGACCATGCAGTGCTGGTCCTATGTTACCTGGAGCCGTATCGCGAAACACGATGGGGACGGCGGTCGTAAATTCAAGAAGGGCGATCACATTCCCGGCAACTTGTTTTTTCCCGGCGAGAATGCAAAGGCTGGCGGTGGTGAGCCGGCTGAGGATCGCCGAGTGGGACTTCATGCGGACCTTGAGGCCCATCTCAAAGCCATGTATGAGCGCCGGGATCCGTCAACCGATTGGATATTCCCCGCTCGGAGTGGTGAAGGGCACACATTGAGATACAACAAACAATTGGATCGGGTAAAGAAAGAACTCCGGGAAAAGTATTGCGAGGCCCACCCAGGGACGGAGAAGCAGTCATTTTGGTTTGATCTGATCACATTTCAATGGTTCCGGCACTATTTCATTTCCCATTGCGTGATGGCGGGGATTGATTACAAGACAATTGCTTATTGGGTGAGCCACAGGGACGGGGGGGTTCTTATCGGGAAGCTGTACGGCCACCTGGACACTATGCACAGCGAAGAAATGACCGACAAGTTGTCGGCTCATCTTGAAAGCCGCCGTTAGGCTTTTTGGTCTTGGATGGGAGCCTGGTTGGAACCACCTGTTTCTTTGCGAATTCGCTCGCCTCGGCGCGGTTCCAGAGACTCTTGACCTCCTCGGCCCAGACGTAATTTTTGTCGGCTGGCCCAAGTTTGTCAGTCTGGAGAGTGATTCCGCTATTTTTCCAAAGGAGGTTTTTCTAAGTCGTTGATTTGACACGGTTGATTTTGGCGCGGTCCGCGTTTGGCGATGTAGTCCCGAAGAGCCTATTGCCGGGACGGATCAACTTCTGTCAAAGTGCAGGCATGTTCTTGCGGCGACATCGCAAAGAGGCGGGCCGGGAAGACTACCAGTATTGGTCGTTGGTCAAGACCGTTCGCACGGCGCGCGGTCCGCGCCATCAGATCGTGGCGCGCCTGGGCAAGTTGGACGGGGCGGAAGTGCAGGCGGCGCGGCTGATGCCGCCGGGCCAGGAGGAGGTGGGATGGGATGTGGTCAGTTGCATTTTGACACTGGGCCGTTTTTGCGCCCAGCCGAGCGAACTGTCCCCGGCCGAGCGGTGGTATGAGGACACGGCGCTGGAGGACTTGCTGGGCGTGCCGATGGAAAAGATCAACGACGCGCGGTTGTATCGGGGCCTGGACGTGTTGCTGGAGCACAAGGAGGCCTTGTGCGTGCATCTGCTGGAACGCTACCGGGACTTGTTTGGGGTGGGTTTTGAGTTTCTTCTTTACGATGTGACGAGCACGTACTTTGAGGGGCTGGCCTTGCGCAACGCCAAGGTGGCGCGGGACTACTCGCGCGATCACCGGCCCGACTGCAAGCAGGTATTCCAGTGCTTCTTCAACGCCGCATGGTGCTACGGCAAATCCGGCCCTGTATAGCCCTCTGCCGGCCAAACGAGATCCTTTGGCGTGTCGAAATGGCGCTGAAAGTCATCAATCACTTGGAGTCGTTCCTCGTAAGGCAAGTTGCAAATGGCGGCCCACTCTTCACCCAAGGTTTTACGAAGGGTTTCTTGGTATTGCTCTTCTGTCAGCAGTGGGATTCGTCCGTTGGCTGTCATAGATCAAGTGTTTTACCGCCAGCATCCGTCTGCCCAAAGAACGAGTTCGGATGAGGCAAAAGATTTGGGTCGAGGTTTTGAAATATCCGAACCGTTTTTTCCTTGGCTAGTGCAACCATTTTCTGCCATCCCATAGTTTGAGGCGGAGCTGGGTCAAGCGTCCGCCCAGCGTTGGCTACTTGTTTTGGCCGACCAGATCGAGAATCGCTTTGCCGACTTCTTACTTCTTCTTTCGTAATAATCTGTTTAATACCGTATTATGATACTACGATACTACAGAGATTTCAAAAGGATTCGGCTTAATTCTAAAATTGCTATTGAGGACGACCAGCTCTGTTCGGCAGACCCTCGATATCGGGCTCGGTATGCTTCGCGCAAAGCGGCTTGTGGGAGCTTAAAACCAATATAATATTCATGTTGCGCACGATAAAATTGTAATGTTTATCGTGCTCATTTAGCGCATTGAAGAAATGACAAATCTCAAGGTGCGCCTGCTCAACTATCTGGAGACGTTCTCTGGTGAACGAGTGGATTTGGCTGCGAAAGCCGGACAGTCAAGGCGCCGGATTCAACCTGACCAACGTCCTCAGTTGAATTCGTCTCGCCGAAGAACACGGATTTGTTCTTCGGGTTACTTCGTGTCAAACTTTTTCTGTGAAAACTGATTTCAGCGTCTCCACCAACTTCTGCTGATTGAACGGCTTGTCGAGCAACGCACGAACTCCCAGGGCCTTGAACTCATTCACCTCACGCTCATCGAAACGTCCGCTGGTGACGATGATCCCAGCTTCCGGCAGCATGTGTTTGAGAACACGCACAAAAGTGAGTCCATCCATATGCGGCATGTGCAGGTCGGTAATCACCACCCGCAGTTCCGCCCGCTTCTCCGCCACTTGAATGAGTGCCGCCGTGCCGTCAGCGGCGGTGAGCACCTTGAAATTCAGCGCCGTCAACACCGAGCGCGACACATCCCGCATGTTGGCTTCGTCATCCACCACGAGGATGGTCTCGCCTTTGCCCCGGAAGGCTGTATCAGCTTTGGTCACTGAAGTGGTGTCACCAGTACCTGATGGGTCTGCTGGCAAATAGATGCTGAAGGTCGAACCTTGCCCTGGAGTCGAGTGAACCTGGAGGAATCCGCCGTGGCTCTTCACAATGCCGATGACGGTCGAGAGTCCGAGTCCCGTTCCCTTGTCCGGGCCTTTCGTGCTGAAGAACGGCTCGAAAATGCGCTCCACAATCTCCGGCGGAATGCCCGTTCCCGTGTCCTTCACACGCCAGGCGACATAGTGGCCAAGCTTGGCTTCCGGGACGGCGCTGGCGTGGGTGGCGTCAATCTCGACGTTCTCCGCTTCCAGAGTCAGTGTGCCGCCGTTGGGCATGGCGTCGCGGGCGTTGACGCACAGATTGAGCAGCACCTGGTGGAGTTGGGTGGTGTCGCCCAGAATGGCCGAGAGCTTTTTCCCGTAAGCGGTCCGAAATTCGATGTTCTTGGGGAAGGTGCCGCGGATGATTTTTTCCATCTCCCCAAGCAAATGACGCGGCTGGACGAGCAGGCGCTCTCCCTCGGCGCCTTTGGCGAAGGTCAATACTTGCCGCACCATGCCCGCGCCGCGACGGGCGCTGGCCTCCATCGTGTCCAACATTTCCGTCGAGTCCGGGTTTTCCATTCGCAGCAACTCAATGCCCATCAGGATTGGCGCCAGAGCGTTGTTGAGGTCATGGGCCACGCCGCCGGCCAAGGTGCCGATGCTTTCCAGCCGTTGCGCGCGCAGCAACTGACGCTGCGCCTCCTTGCGCTCGGTAATGTCAGCATTGACGGAGAAAAAGCCCTTGAGCTTGCCAGTCTGATCGTGCAGCGGCTGGACGGAGACTTCCACCCAATACGCCCGGCCCGCTTTGGAATAATTGACGATTTCCACCTCAAAGCCATCGCCGGCCACCAGTCGCTCACGCATCAGGCGAGCGGTTTCAGGATTGGTGTCCTTCCCCTGGAGAAAGCTCCCTGGCTTGCGGCCTTTGATCTCGTCCAGCGTGTAGCCGGTGAGGCGGGTGAAACCCGCGTTCACCCATTCGATGCATCCGGCAACGTCAGCAAGGATGACAGCGTTGTCCGTTTCGCGGGCGACGAGCGCCAGCTTTTCGATTTCCGCCTCGTTTTGCTTGCGTTTGGTGATGTCGCTGGCGAAGCCTTCCAGCACGAGCAATTCGCCCTGCTCATCCCAAACGCCGCGGCCACGGTCCAGCACCCACCGCCAAGAACCATCCGCATGGCGGAGGCGGTATTCGAGTTGGAAAGGTGCTTTCGACTGGATGGCGGTCTGGACATTTTTCCAGACAGCCTCCCGTTCCTCCGGGTGGATGAGGCTGTCGTAAGTGACCCGCCCGGCGGTGAACTCCTCTGGCGCAAGGCCAACCAGTTCGCGGCAGCCTTCGCTCACAAACTCCAT
>DASRLE010000106.1:0-4196 GCA_035648615.1 Saccharimonadales bacterium (SeqCode)
GTCCAGCACCAAATCGACTCCGGCTGTTTGGGTCGAAGTGTCGGTGAAAAGAATCGTGGCATTGCTGGAGGACGCCGTAAAACTCAATTGCTGAAGCCCCCACGCATCATTAGGCGGCGTAAAGGTGTTGCTCGCCAGGATGGTCCCGGTGGGACCAACAACCGTCACCTTCATGCTCACATTCCCGGAACCCATCGAGCCCAAGGCAAAGGAAATTCCATAGCTTTGCCCCCCAGTGGTAAGAAACGTTTGCGAAATGGATGAACCAGCCGCTGTGTTGCCCGAGTTGAAACTCAACCACTGCTGGCCCTCGTCGGGCGCGTACCCCGCCAAAATCCCGTTGACCACTTCGACGGGACCTCCAGTCCCGCCCACCGTCCATCCCGTCAAAAACGTGCTGCCCGCCGAGAGATCCTTGGTGGTATTAGTGGCAATTTGTGGCGCTTCAAACCCGCCATTGGCAAAGGCTCCCACCGTCGGCGGGGCGTTCGAGGACGAAGGGGCCACCGTGACATCGTCCAACACCAAATCAACTCCCCCCGTTTGGGCCGAAGTGTCGGTGAAAAGAAGCGTGGCATTGCTGGAGGACGCCGTAAAACTCAATTGCTGCAGCCCCCACGCATCATGAGGCGGCGCAAAGGTGTTGCTCGCCAGGATGGTCCCGCTGGGGCCAACAACGGTCACCTTCATACTGACGGTCCCCGAACCCATCGAGCCCAGGGTAAAGGAAATTCCATAGCTTTGCCCGGCACTGGTTAGAAACGTTTGCGAAATGGATGAGCCAGCCGCTGTATCGCCAGAGTTGAAACTCAGCCACTGCTGGCCCTCGTACGGCGCGTACCCCGCCAAAATCCCGTTGACCACTTCCACCGGGCCCCCAGTCCCGCCTACGGTCCATCCCGTCAAAAACGTGCTGCCCGCCGAGAGATCCTTGGTGGTATTCGTGGCAATTTGCGGCGCTTCAAACCCGCCGTTGGCAAAGGCCGCTATGATTCCGGGCGAACTGAACGTTGTCAGAACTGCGTTGGAGCTATTGACCGAACCAAAAGAATTGCTGGCCAAAACCGAATAGCTTCCCAAAGAAGCAGATTGGACGTTGGTGATGGTCAACGAGGAACTGTTGGCGCCCGCGATATTTGAACCATCAAATCGCCATTGGTAAACGACAGGCGGATTACTGGTTCCTAAAAAATATTTGGCTTGCAGATAGGACTGCACCGCCATTCGGTCGGACTCAGTAAGACTTCCCGAGTAATAAATTGCTTCGCAAACATCACCCTGAAAGTTGCGTGTCTCACTACCCAAGCCCCCAATACTGTATCCCGGGGTGGGCGGCTGCAGCCCCGACAATCGATCGGAAAAGTAGCTGCTATTGGTGCCATCGTTATCAAATAATTCGACGAGCCAGGCATTGTTGGTCGGCGCGTTCAGACGATCAGTCCAAATGCGATAAGTGAAAACCGGAATTTGGAAAGGTGAGGTGTAGTCATTATTCCATGCGCTGAAACCCATAGAATCATGATTGATATAGCAGGCGCGAGCCGCACTGGCCAGCGCAGGCTCGCCCAATACTGCCAATGCTTTCTCAGTAGGGTTGGAATTGAAGAGAGAATAAACCACGAAGGAGGTGTAAGCGTTGGAAAGTCTCACGTCATTGGTCCCTTGCAGGTAATCTCCAAGATTGGGATCTTGGATGCCGTTGAAACGGACTGCGGGAACTGTCCCTGCCGGAAGAGAAGCATTGGTCAGGGCCGGTTGCTGGGCCGCAGCGGATTGGTACGCGTCCAGCCCATTTCCTGACTGGTCCCGCCAGTGCGAAACCTGGCCCGCGCTATTGGTCACCACGCCGGTGTCGGCCTTGAGCCACAACCTCAACGCGCCCGAACTGACGGAGGGGAGCTGGCCGCTCTCGCTGATGCTGACGGAAAAAGTCACGTTCAACCCGAGGGCAACGGACTGACTTTGCGGTTGGACAAGAATAGTCGGTGGAGTTCCTGCTAAAGCATTTGAAGCGAGGGCAAGAGGGACGAGCCATCCCGATAAGCGAGAAAAATACCGCAGGGTCATTTGTTACACCTTGTGATTGAGGTTCATGTAAATGCGAAGATTACAATATTGGAATCAAATGTCAAGAGTATGTTCGTCAAGTTTAACTCTTCTTTTTGAGGCCAATCTGTAGGCAGACCGCAACTGGTTATCCGCTGCTTTCCCGGCCACAAATTCTCAAAGGGAGAGGTTGGACTACCGGAAGTCCGCCATTTGCCTGACTACTGCTTGCGGGCTTTGTCGAACGACGCCTTCGCTCTTTACCGGCCTTACGTTCAGGTGGAACCGCGCCTGGAAACAGACGATGTTGCCCCATGAAAAATGATGGAAACAGTTGGAATAGCTCGGAATGGTTCGCCCAATGGTTGAAAATGGCCCGTCAGATGGATTCCGCCACACCGGCGCCATCCCCTGAGCAGAGTCACTAAGTCGCCGGTTCATTTCGGGATGAGGTCTTTGCGGGGAAATAACGGAAAGATCTCGCCGATGGAATGCCCCTTGGGGAATGGCGGCGGCATGAGTGCAATGGCGTCGGCGCCAGCAGCAAAGCCAAGTTGCCGCCGAATTTTCTCAGACGTGGCCGGGATCACCGGCCAAAGCAAGACGCCAAGGAGGCGGCAGACTTCAGCAAGGGTGTGCAGGATGTTTTTGAGTTCGTCCGCGCGATCAGGCTCCTTCGCCAATTTAAACGGGCTCGTTTGGTCGATGTATTGATTGGCGCGGGTAATGAGGGCAGAAATTCGCACCAACGCTCCTTGGAGAGAATCAGAGCGATAGGCTTCCACCACTCCGGCGTGAGTGTCAACCATTTCTTTGGCAAGCTGATTTACACCGGTCGAAATCAGGCCATTGTGATATCGTTTTATCATGGACAGGGAACGGTTAACCAAATTACCCAATCCGTTGGCCAGTTCGGCTTGATAGCGGGAGCGAAAGCCGGCATCGGTCCAGTTGCCATCGGGGCCGATGTCCAACTCGCGCACCACGTAATAACGAAAGGCGTCCAAGCCCCATTCGTCAATCACCGCAACGGGGTCCACGACGTTCCCGGTGCTCTTGCTCAACTTCTCACCTTCCTTCTGCCACCACCCATGCACCAGGATTTCCCCGGGCAACGGCAGCTTCATCGCTTTCAACATAATGGGCCAGAAGACGGCGTGAAATTTAAGAATGTCCTTGCCGATAATGTGCAGGTCGGCCGGCCAAAGCGGCAGCGCGGACGCGCCCTCCGGCGCGGGCGAACCGAGCGCGGCGCGGACCACTGGGTCGCCATGGGCAAAGGGCACGCTGATATAATTAACCAGCGCGTCGAACCAAACGTAGGTCACAAAATCAGGGTCGAACGGGATGGGAATTCCCCAATTCAGGCGCGCGGCCGGCCGGCTGATGCAGAGATCTTCCAGCTCGTTGTTCCTCAAAAAACCGAGCACTTCGTTGCGACGCGCCTCGGGGCGAATGAACGTGGGATGGGCTTCAATATGTTCGATCAACCACGACTGATGGTCGCGCAAGTTGAAGTAGTAATTTTCTTCCTCCACTTCGGTGACTTTCCCGTATTCCGCCGGGAAATTGCCATCGGCCAGCCGGTCCTTCTCTGTCAAAAAAGTTTCCGCCGAAGTGGAATAAAACCCGCGATGCGTCTTCTTGTAAAAGTGGCCTTCCGCGCGCAGCCGCGAGAGAATGGTTTGCACCACCGCTTTGTGCCGAGGCTCGGTGGTGCGAACGAAATCGTCATTGGACAGCTCAAGCTTGCGGATAAATTCCCGCCAGTTCGCCGCCAGGTCATCGCAGTAGGCCTGGGGATTCTTCCCTTCTGCCAGCGCGGCTTGCTGGACTTTCTGGCCGTGCTCATCGAGGCCGGTCAGAAAAAAAACCTCGTCCCCCAAGCTGCGGCGGGCTCGCGCAATGACATCGGCGACGACCTTTTCGTAGGCATGGCCGACATGCGGCTGGCCATTGACGTAATCAATGGCTGTAGTCACATAGAAACGTTTCTTCATCGCAATCATACTGCGCCCTCGATTTTAAAAACCAAGTTCCAACTCCGCTCGGGGCCTTACGTTCAAACCTAATTCGCTGACGCCGCTTCGAGCCGGTCCGGCGCAGTGAGCGGCTACAAGCCGGTTTTTTTAGCCTTGCGCGTTTTGACC
>DASRLE010000107.1:0-4561 GCA_035648615.1 Saccharimonadales bacterium (SeqCode)
ACCGAGGCGCAGGCCAATCAAATCGTCGATCGCCTCAAAAACGGCAACTTCTCCAGCAATGACATCTCGGTGTTGTTCCCGGACAAGGAAACCAGCCGCGATTTCGCCCATGAAAAGCACACCAAGGCTCCCGAAGGCATCGCCACTGGGGCGAGCACTGGCGGCGTCCTCGGCGGCGCGCTGGGCTGGCTGGTCGGCATTGGCGCTTTGGCCATTCCCGGAGTAGGGCCGTTCATCGCGGCGGGACCGATCATGGCCGCTTTGGGTGGCGCGGCCATTGGCGCGGCGGCGGGCGGCATCGCCGGCGGCCTCATCGGCCTGGGCATTCCCGAGCTGGAAGCCAAGCGCTATGAAGACAAAATCCGCGCTGGAAACATCTTGCTCTCCGTCCATACCGAAAACGGGGACGAGATCAAAGCGGCCGAAAAAATCTTCAAAGATTGCGGCGCGACGGATATCTGCACGACCGGCGAGGGCACCGCGCCCAAGCCGAGCGAGAAGACGGTGCCGGTGGGCGCGCGCTAAGGCGGAAATTTGGGGCGTCGCGCGGCTGGGCAACCGCTGCGCGACGCAGTCCCTCCAACGAACAACGAAGCCCCATTGAATTTTTTGCAGGAAATTTGAAAAGATTGATGTTAAGTTGACTTAAACTAACAAGAGAAAGATGACCACCATGAATAAACACACAAGAACAAGCACCGCCAATGATGTCGGCACCCTCGCCGAAGACGCCCGCGAATTAATCTCCGCCACGGCGGACCTTACCGGGGAGAAGATCGCCGCCGCGCGCGAGCGCCTGACCGAAGCCGTCGAGGCTGCCCGGGACCGCGCTTTGGAGGCGGCAAAGACGACCGATAAAGCGATCCGCAGCAACCCCTATCAATCCGTGGCCATTGCCTTTGGGGTGGGCGCCATTGCCGGATATTTTCTGGCAAAGCGCAAATAAGCGGGGGAGCGGTCTTGGAACGGCGGTTGGAAAATCTCTGACCGCCCGCCTTCTTCTCCCTTCCTTCTTAATCTTAATCTTAATCGTAATCTTAATCCAAAGAGGGAAGATTAAGATTACGATTAAGATTAAGATTAGGAACGGACTAGGGAGTTGCCATCGTCAGAGTCCCACAGTAGATTCCTCCGTCCGCCGTCAAATCGGCGGCGCAGCATGATTCACTATATCTATATCGCGGCTGGAGTCCTCTTTTTATTCGGCGCCGCTATTTTCGTCCATGAATTCGGCCATTATTGGGTCGCGCGCCGTTGCGGTCTCAAGGTCGAAGCCTTCGCTATCGGATTCGGCCCCAAGATGTTCTCGTGGGTGCGCAATGGGATCGAGTATTCGGTTCGATGGATTCCGGCGGGGGGATTTGTCAAGCTGCCGCAAATGATCACTTCCACGGCGCTGGAGGGCGAGACCCAGGAGAACATTCCACCCGCTTCACCCTTTTCGAAGATTCTCGTCGCCGCTGCCGGCCCGACGATGAACGTCATTTTCGCCTTCCTCATTGCCAGCTTGATTTATTTTATCGGCCTTCCTGTGCCGATCAATCCGTCGATCATTGGCTATGTCGATCCCACTTCGGCTGAAGCCAAGGCGGGCATCAAGGAAGGAGATCGCATTGTCGCTGTGGATGGCAAACCCGTGAAATCCTGGGAAGATGTTTACGGTTCCACCATCCTTGCGCTAACCAATGTTCTGCCGGTGACCATTCGTCATGAGGCTCCTGCCGGGACTGAAGGTAAAACCGACATCTACATGTTGAAGGCGGAGGTCAATAATTTAGTTGGCCTCAAGACCCTGAATCTGGACCCTCGCGATCTGCTGGTCATCAAGGAAGTGCAGTCCGGCCGGCCCGCCGCCGCAGCGAAAATCAAAGCAGGGGATGAGGTGGTGGGCTTTGCAGGAATGCCCATCAGCAGCCGCCAACAATTGACCAGTCTGCTGCAAAAACGCGCTGGCCAGCCCACGCCGATTGTGGTCAAACGCGATGGCCAGCGCCTGACTTTATCCGTCACGCCGTTTACCGATCCTTCCTCGAAAACGACCCTGCTGGGGGTGTATTTTTCCCAAGGGACGGATGTGTATGAAATCGAACACCCGACTCCCTGGGCGCAGGTCTCAGGCGTGGTGGGACAGGTTTACCATACGGTCCTTGCTTTGGTGCATTCTCACGAAAGCGGCGTCAAAGCCAGCGACCTGACGGGGCCGGTGGGGATCATTGGCGTCCTGGCCATGCAATGGAACACCGATTATCGTCTGGCCTTGAGTTTCATGGTGCTGGTGAATATTAATCTGGCCATCTTGAACATGCTTCCAGTCCCGGTGCTGGACGGCGGCCATATTCTCATGGCCATCATCGAACGCGTCCGCCGCCGGCCGATGGGCGTGCGTTTTGTCGAGTGGACCACGACGGGCTTTGCCACGCTGCTCATTATTTTTATGCTTTACGTAACGATTTTCGGCGACCTGAGACGGATCAAACTTTTTCAGGTGATGTTCAATCGCGACACCCAAATTGAACAGCCCGGCAAACCGGCCGCCCCTCAACCCACGCCCTGAACATGCGCTTGTGTTATTCGCCTTATTTCTATTCCCGCCGCAAAACCCGTGAAGTGATTGTCGGCGATCCGGCTCACGGCGGGGTCGTAATCGGCGGCGATCATCCGGTCGTCAAACAGTCGATGCTGACGTGCGATACGATGGATACCGCGCTTTCTGTCAAGCAATCTCTCGAATTGGTGGCGGTTGGCTGTCAAATCGTCCGCATCACCGCGCCCACCGTCAAGGACGCCGCCAATCTGAAAAATATCGCCGCCGGCTTGCGCGCCCGCGGGTGCTGCGCGCCCATTGTGGCCGATATTCATTTCAAGCCCGACGCCGCCATGGAAGCGGCCAAGTGGGTCGAAATGGTGCGGGTCAACCCCGGCAACTATGCGGACAAGAAGAAATTTGCCGTGCGCGAATACAGCAACGACGAATACGACGCCGAACTGGCCCGCCTCGAAGAACAGTTCACTCCTTTGGTCAAGTTATGCCAGGAACTGGGCCGCGCCTTGCGCATCGGCACCAACCACGGCTCGCTCAGCGACCGCATCATGAATCGTTACGGCGACACGCCTCTCGGCATGGTGGAGAGCGCGCTGGAATTTGCCCGCATTGCGCGCAAGAACAGTTTCCATAACTTCAAATTTTCCATGAAGTCGAGCAACCCCAAGGTGATGATCGAGTGTTATCGCCTGCTGGTCGCCCGGCTTGATGAATTGGGGCCGGATTGGAATTATCCTCTTCACCTCGGCGTGACCGAGGCCGGCGAGGGCGAAGATGGCCGCATCAAGAGCGCCATCGGCATCGGCTCACTTTTGTGCGATGGGCTGGGCGACACCATTCGCGTTTCGTTGACGGAGGATTCCCCCAACGAGATCGCCGTTTGCACCGATCTGCTGGCGCAGATTCCTTCTCTCGTCGTGCCGGCCAATGTGGCCAATGGCTCGGGCTTGAGCCAGGACTGGCCGTTTGATCCGTTTGCCTTCGACCGCCGTCCCACACCCGAAATCAATCTTAACGACAACACGAAATGTGGCGGCGAACAAACCGTCCGGGTTGTCGTTACGCGGGCCACTTGGGAGAAAGTCGCGCCTAGGATTCGTCCGCGCGACGACGTCCGGCCCGAAGCCATTTACGAAGATCTTAACATTCAGGAGATCGATCCCACCCAGGATTTCGACATTAACTGCGAAACTCAACTCGTCACTGTCAAAGACGGGGTGACCTTGCCGGCCATCGCCGCCTTTCGGCTGCTTTGCGCCAAACTAAAGGGACTGGGCCGCAACAACCCGATACTCCTCAAGGACTGCCTCAATTTCGAACCTGTGCCCCTCGAACCCAGAATCGCCTTGCTGCGCGCCTCGGTCGTGATCGGCTCGCTTCTGGCGGACGGCATTGGCGACGCCATTCTGGTCCGTGGAGAATCCGGCGGCGGCCAAAGCCTGCGCCTGGCCTACAACATCTTGCAAGCCGCCGGTTGCCGCAGTTTTAAAACCGATTACGTGGCCTGTCCTTCCTGCGGACGAACCCTGTTCAACTTGCAAACCGTCACCGCGCAAATCAAACAGCGCACCCAACATTTGAAGGGCGTAAAAATCGCCATCATGGGCTGCATCGTCAATGGCCCCGGCGAGATGGCCGACGCGGATTTCGGCTACGTCGGCGGCGCGCCCAACAAAATCAATCTTTACGTGGGCAAAACGCCGGTGAAATTCAACATTCCCGAAGCCGAAGCCGTCGATCGCCTCGTCGATCTCATTCGCGAGCACCACAAATGGGTCGAGCCTGAAGCAACCGCCGAACAAGTCCCCGTCCTGCAAAATTCTTGAGCGCCAGTTCCCAAGGTAGGGACGGCCCGATGGGCCGTCCGGGACATCGCAGCGCGGTGTCCCCCACCTCCCTAAAACTCATCGCCGTCGCATTCCTCGCCTCCGTCCTTTCCGTCCTTTCCGTCCCTGCCGCCGCACCCCAAGCGGATGTCATCATTCTTTCGCAGCCGCTGCACGCCGGCCGCATCAGCCC
>DASRLE010000108.1:0-3202 GCA_035648615.1 Saccharimonadales bacterium (SeqCode)
AAAGGTCGATCAACAGAAGCAGCAAAGCCAAACCGGCCACCGAGACTTCAAGGGTTAAAAGCGAAAAGTTCATCTCCGATGCGATTTGAGCACAGGCGTAATTTCGAGCGCTTCGGCGCCAATGGTTTTGACCACGGGCGCGACACTGGCCTTGATTTTATCGGTCAGCAATCGTGGGAAACAGCCAAAGAGGAGGAGGGCGGCCAGGAGCAGGCCGTAAGGAACTTTTTGCCAGAAAGTGGTGGCGTCGGCGATGTTCTTCCATTCTTTGTCGCCGTGCCAAATAGTCCGAATGGCGCGCAGCATATAAACGCCGCCAATGACCAGCGCGCCCCAAACGGCCAGGCCGGTGATGAATTCCGAGCGCCGCCAACTGCCAAATAAAACCAGGGCCTCGCCCGGAAAGCCGGCAAATCCCGGCAAACCGCAGCCGGCCAGCATCGCCATGATCATGACCGCGCCAATGAAGGGCAGCGGACGCAGCAAGCCGCCCATTTCGTCCATGTCGAGGGTTTTAATTTCGTCGCGCAAGTAGCCGCTGAGGGCAAAGGTCAGGGCAGCGAGGAAGCCGTGGGCCACCATGACGACGACGGTGCCGGTAATGCCAATCAAACTCAGGCTGGCAATGCCTAGAAAAGCAAAACCCATGTGAGCTACGCTGGAATTGCCGATGAGCAGGTTCAGGTTCCGCTGGCGCATGGCGACCAACCCGCAGTAAAGAATATTTCCCAGGCAAAGCAACGAAATGATGTTGGCCCAGCTTTGCGCTTCGTCCGGCATCATGGGCAACGCAATGCGAATCAAGCCGTAAAGACCGAATTTTTTCAAAACCCCGGCGTGGATCATGGCCGTGGCGGTGGGCGCCGCGCCGTAGCCAATCGGCGCCCAGGTATGGAACGGCCACAACGAAACTAGGATGCCGAAGCCGAACAACAACAGCGGAAAAATCACATGCTGGACATTGGCGCGCAACGGATGCGCCTTGAAGTAATGAGTGAGAGCGACGAGATCGAAGGTCCGGTCGGGCGCGGGCAATTGCAGGTAAAGCGCGATCAACCCGAGCAAGACCAACAAAGCCCCCACGCTGAGGTAGAGGGTAATTTGGAAGGTTGCGAAGTTTTTATTTTCGCCCCTGCCCCAGACGCCAATCATGATGAAGGTCGGCACGAGGGCGAGTTCGTGGAAAAAGTAAAAGAAAAAGAGATCGAGCGAAGCAAACGCGCCGAGTATGCCGCCGCCCATGACCAGCAGAAGAACGTAAAATTCCTTCTCGCGGGTTTTGATCTGGCGCGAAACACAGGTCGCGGCGAAGACCACGATTGCGCCCATCAAAATCAAGCCCAAGTTAATGCCATCGACCCCGACGTGATAGTTGATGCCGAGGCTCGGCACGATGGCGATTTGTTGGACAAATTGAAAGCTGTCTCCCGCCAGCGTGGTATCGAACCTGGCAAACATCCCCACAGCCACCACGGCGGAAAGCAACGTGGCGAGCAACGCAACGCTACGAATGACAAACCGGTAGTTTCGGGGAATGAGCAAAATCAGCAGCGCGCCCAGAATCGGAAAACCAAAAATGTAAGTGAGAGGCGACATGGATTACCGAAGGAGCATGAGATACAGGAGCGCAGCGATGCCAGCGGCGAACCAAAAGGCGTAGGTTTGCAAATTTCCCGTCTGGACCAGCCGCAGGCCACGACCGGTCAACTCCGTCGTCCCCTGCACGGCGCGGACGAGCAGTTTCAGGCCCGTGTCACAACCATTGGCAAACGTGGCCAGCGCGTCCTGCGTGACGGAAATCAACCCGGCATACATTTCGTCGAAGTAAAATTTGTTGCGGAGAATTCTGCTCAGGGCCTGCACTTTGTCCGGCAGCGGATCCGATTGCGCGTCTCCATATAAATCGAAGGCCAGCCACAGACCGATGGCAAAAGCCATCAAGCCGAGCGTGGCAGGAATGGGCGCAGCCCGGAAGGCCTCGAAGGGCGCAAAAAGAGCCGGCGCGGTTTCGCCAAATTGCGGCGCGAGCCATTGGGCGATGCCAAAAAACCCGCCGAAGATCGAAGCGAGCGCTAAAATAATCAGCGGTCCCGTCATCACCGGAGGCGATTCGTGGGCATGAGCCGGAAAGTCAGATTTCGCCTTGCCCAGGAACACGACAAAGAAGAGCCGGAACATATAAAACGTCGTCAGAAAAGCGACGACAATGCCCACCGCGAATAAAGTCATGCTGCCTTTGTAAGCCGCCGCCAAAATCCCGTCCTTGCTGAAAAATCCGCTCAAAGGCCAAACGCCGCAGAGCGCGAGCGTGCCCGCGAGGAAAGTCCAGTAAGTGATCGGCATTTTTTCCTTGAGCCGTCCCATTTTCCAAATGTCCTGCTCGTGGCTCAAGGCGTGGATGACAGCGCCCGCGCCCAAAAACAAAAGCGCCTTGAAAAAAGCGTGCGTGGCCAAATGAAACATGGCCGCAGACGGCTCTTGCAAACCGACTGCCATCACCATGTAGCCCAGTTGCGATAGCGTGGAGTAAGCCAGAATCCGTTTGATATCGTTCTGTTGCACCGCGATCAACGCGGACATCAAGGCGGTCAATCCGCCCGTCCATGCAATCACCCGCAAGGAGTGGACATCGAATATGATGGAAACGCGGCAAAGCATGTACACGCCGGCCGCCACCATGGTTGCGGCATGAATCAAAGCGCTGACGGGTGTTGGGCCTTCCATCGCGTCCGGCAGCCAAACGTGCAAGGGAAATTGGGCCGACTTCGCGACCGCGCCGCAAAAGATCAGCAGCCCCACCGTTGTCGCAGCGGTGTCAAAAAGATCGGGATTGATTAACAGTTGATTGCGCACCTCGGCGAAATTCAAAGTTCCCACCACCGACCAGACTAAAATGATGCCGGTGAAAAAGCCGAAATCGCCCAGCCGATTGGTCAGAAATGCTTTTTTGGCCGCATTGGCCGCAGCGGGGCGTTGATACCAAAAGCCGATCAGCAAATAACTGGCCGCGCCGACCAATTCCCAAAAAATAAACATCTGGAAAAAATTGTCGCTCAGCACGATGCCCAACATGGCGAAGGTAAACAAACTCAGAAAAGCAAAGAATCGGCTGTAGCTCCGGTCGCCTTTCATGTAAGCCACCGAATACAGATGAATGGCGCTGCCGACGCCAGTCACGATCAGCAGCATCAAGAGGCTCAAC
>DASRLE010000109.1:0-8587 GCA_035648615.1 Saccharimonadales bacterium (SeqCode)
GGAAATTGTCGAGGCGTTGACCGCTCACCGGCCAGCCGAATGCGCGGCGACGGCTTTGGTCTTTCCGAATGGCATTCCGCGTGCCCGGCGTTTGACGAAGGACGCAGAAGTCAATGGCATTCCCTATCGGGATGAATTGGGTCGCTACGGGGACTTTCACGCGCTGCGCTACACTTGGGCAACGTTCCTGCAACGCAACGGAGTGGCTCAAAGGTTCGCCATGAAATTGATGCGGCACAGTGACATCAAATTGACCGCCAAAGTTTACACCGATGAAATGCAGTTGCCGATTTACGATGCAATCAAGAATCTGCCGCGCTTGGATGCAGTGCCGGGCTATACACAAATACGCGCACAGAATTTAGGCGGGAATGGTCAAAGCCTGTCGCATTCTGACGCGAAAAACGGAGAGTCAAACACTGTCGAAACCCTTGCAAACAAAGGCGATAGTCGCGGTTTGGCGGAACCTGTCGCAACCTGTCAATTGGAGCGGGTGAAGGGAATCGAACCCTCGTCTCGATTCACCGTTTTCAAGACATTTAATTGCAGGTATTTGTGAGTTTTTAAACGATTATTCTTGTGCTTTTCATTCTTACTTTTATTCTTACCACAGATAAACGAAATCTATGGCAAGCGTAACCAAACATCCGAAATCGCAGTTCTGGACGGCGTGCTTCTCCGGCCGCGATGGTCGCCAGATGAAACGGTCGGCCAAGACCACTGACCGCAATGCCGCACTCGAAATCGCTCTGGAATTGGAGCGGGTGGAGCGGCAGGCCAGAGCAGGCACCGTTACTACAAATCAACTGCGGAAGGTGTTGAACGACGTTTCGGTAAAGGTCAACGGCGACACGCTGACCACGCCGCCAGTCGAGGAATATCTCGCTGATTGGTTGAAAAGCATCGCCGCCCGCAATGCACCGGCCACGCTCGAACGCTACCGCAATACCGTCAAACTCTTCGTCGCGAGCTTGAATGGCAGGGCAAAAAAGCCCGTGACATCGGTGACGCCAAAGGACATTGAGGATTTTCTGACGTGGCGGCTAAACACCGGCGTCGCGCCAAAAACCGCGATAGTTGATTTGAAAACCTTGAACACCGCGTTCCGCCGCGCGGAAGCGTTCGGGACAATATTGAAAAATCCAGTTGCGGCCATCCGTCCGCCGAAATGCGAGTCTTCGGAGCGCGATGTGTTCACGAGCGAAGAAGCCAAGAGACTGGTGGAGGCGGCGCCGTCATTGGAATGGCAGACTTTGATTCTCCTCGGGTATTTTGTCGGCGCACGTCTCGGCGATTGCGTGTCCATGAAATGGGAGAACGTCAATCCCGAACACGGGGCAATCATTTACGTTCAGCAAAAGACTGGCAAAAAAGTCATCGTGCCCATGCACTTCCATGTAATTGAGCATTTGAAATATCTGTCCACCTTCGGCACGGCGGGCTTCCTGTGTCCCAAATTGGCCAGCAAGGGGTCTGGTGGCAAACACGGGCTGTCGGAAGGGTTCAAGCGCATTGTGAAGAAGGCGGGCATTGACCCGATGACCGTGAAGGGAAAGGGCACGAGGAATTTTACCAAGCGCACATTTCATTCCCTGCGCCACAGTTTCAACTCGGCGCTCGCTAACGCGGGCGTGGCGGAAGAAATCCGCATGAAACTGACCGGCCATTCGTCCAAGGCAATGAATGACCGCTATACGCATTTGCAGGTTGCCGCTCTCAAGAATGCGGTGACTTCATTGCCCTTGTTTGGTGCCAGTGCGGGTGTGTCCGGTGCAAATTGAGGCTCGGTTCGTCGGGGTCACGATAACGGTGTGAATGCCGGCGCGGGTGTCCGCTTTGGGATTTTGAGGTCATCGGCGAGGATTTCGAGACTGCCCCAAAACAACTGGTTGCAATAGTCGTTGGCGAGATTTTCGGCGAGTTCCTTCATGGTGGCGTCATCCACGGCGGCAGTGTCAAACCCGATGCTTTCAAGGTCGGCTCGGCAAACGCTGGTGATTTGAAAATCTGCATAAAATTCTGCATGATTTGGCATGATGGTTTTGATTATTGGCTGGTAATGTTCGGCGCGATTTATGGTGAGACGATGAAAACGCCAAGCTTCATGGCCTGCCCGATATTGCTCTGGCTCTTGGTGTAGAACTGCCTGCCGGTGAGCCGTTGCACGGTGTCGTCAATGTGGTTGACCACTTTGAAGCGGCCATTGGGCGAAAGGGTAATGGTTTTGCTCGAATAGATAAGGCCACCTGCGAGCAGGAGCTTGAACTCGTTCTGCCCTAGCGAAACTGTCCTGCGCAATTGTCGGGTGTTGCGTATCTGTTGCATGTTGTTATTTTTGAGCGGCGTGAAGCCACTCGGTTACTTTGATAATGTCATGGAAGATGTGACCAGTCTGCGGCATGTCTGCTTCCATCCAATGTTTTTCCTCGTCGGCGTGGAGATAATTCAATATCTCGCGCAGACTGTTGCGGGTTTTATCGTCCATGTATTTTGTCGGTTACTTTGATAATGGGATTGTCGCCCCAGCCGTAGTCGCTTTGGGCGTCGTCGTAATTGTCCCAGAATTCCGCCAGAGCTTCTTTTTCGCTCTTCGCTTCAATGACCTGCGTGTAGGCCGGAATGGTCACGGTGTAGGTTTTCATAATGGTGAGGGATGATTGATAATGCCTCCGGTTTCGACGACCGGCGGAGAGGATTGTTTTCTTCTAACGTCCTCTCGAAGACCGGACGGACGGACTCTCCGGCATTCGACAGAAGATTAGAACACGTTTCTATTACTCTGTACATGCTACCGTACCATTATTTTCTGTCAAGCATTTCGACATCATTTTGCACCGAAAATCTCGGCAAACTTTCATGTAGTCAAGAATTTGGAGTGTCAGGCGTCTCCGTCGCGGTGTGATTCAAGCCGCCCTGTCATCCATCGGCAACCCTCGGCGCAACAATTCGGTGTTGAGTTGCGAAAGCTCTTCCACTTGCTCTTGAAATTCATTGTATGTCGCAATGCAGACGGCCGCCTGTTCCCGCTGGGCGGGAGTTTTCAGGAGAAACTTGCGAATTGAGCCGACTCCCATGCACTGGACAAGGTAGTGGAAGGGGCCGTGCTTGCGTCCTTCGTGGCAGCGGCAATTCTTTTTTCCACAGGTCAGGAATTGCCGGACCTTTGAAGCGCGAATGGCATTCGATGGAATATGCATGGTTGCCAGGAGACGGCTCTTGCGCTGCTTCAAGTCGAGATCGGATGTGGTTTTGAGATTGAATTTCTTAGCCATAGATATAGATATGATACCTGGCCGTTTTGGGCAGGCAGTCTGCCAGAGGATCAACCTTGCATGGCCTGCCTGAGTTCTTTAAGCATTCGCTCCCCACGCTCTTTGATTTGGCTTGGGGTCAAGGGTTCGGAACTCATTTTCTGTTTTCGAGGCTTTCCCCGTTCAATCGTTCCGCCTTCGGGGTCCTCGGTCCCCCAGTCGAACAGCTTTGAAATGAATTCATCGGGTGTATAAAACTGAACCTTTGCGGTCTGGGTTGGATTCATCTCGGCAAACCGCTCTTTGATTTTTGAGAGCTTTCGACGGTCTGTGCAGATGGATGCAACCTGGCCAAACCCCGCCTCCACGCACTTGGCAATGTTCGTCGCCGCCTCGTATTCAACGGTGTTGGTCACTGAAATCTCACAGGCAATCGTCCGTTTTCCTCGGCGCAGCACCAGATCAATCATTTTTTTACTGCCCGGCACGAATTCCTGGGGCGTGACGGTGTAATCCAAAATCTCGGCCTCGGTTTTGATTCTTTCTGTGATCGCGTTATGTTGAGTGGCCTCGTCGGCGGGCTGGGGATGGGCTCGCGATTCGGCTGGCGCGGGTGATATGACCAGCTTCTGCGTTTCCCGGACCGGTTTAGGGACTTCGGCAGGGGCTGGTTGCGAAATTTCAACCGTAGGGGAAGTGGAAATGGCCGCCGCTGGTGGTGGTGGAGTTGGAATGACCGTCGTTTGGGGGACTATTGCCGTTTTCGCCGGTTTGGGGAGTTCGCGCAGAGTTTCCAAGGCTTGGCTCAAAATGGCGTCTACTTGCGCCCTTGGTGTGCCATATTTTTCTCTCGAAGCCGTAATGACTTCCTCCCGTCGTATTGCTGCCGCCGCTTCATCAACTTCCTCGGGCAACGGAACTGATAGGTTAAAATCAAAATTACTTCCGCCAACGCGGCAAATCGCCTGACCCGTCGCTAAATTCTGCATGTCCCGCGCTTCAAAGAAGGAAAAGCCGTCCGAGAACTTTTTCGCATCGTCGTCGCTCACTTGGAAAACAATCCGCGTCGCGGGATGGCTCATCACCGCGCTCGCTACTTCGGGAATTTTCTGCAAACGGTGCACTTCGTGATGCGCCAGAGTGAGTCCAAAGCGGTATTTGCGCGTGCTGGACAATATTCCGGCCATGCTTGGGGTGATGAAGCGGTCGAATTCGTCAATGTAGAGCCAAAAATCCCGGCGCGAGGACACCTGTTGCGCCTGGCGAGCCATGGCCAGTTGCTGGAATTTCGACACGAGCAACGTGCCCAAAAGGTATGCGTCCTCCACCCCCACGATCCCTTCCGGCAATTTCGCCAGAAAGATTTTTCCGGTATCCATGATCTGGCCGAAATCCAGACGGTTCTCGCGTTGCGAGACCATGAGACGGATGGGCTTTTGGGAGAGGAATGTTTGCAGCCGGGTCAGGACCGGGCCGATGGATTTACTGCCGGTCAAATGTGGAAAAACCTTCTGCCAGTAATACACCACCTCTGGTTCGCGCACAGTGGCAAGAAACGGATTGCGGAAAGCATCTTCGATGAGAAACCGGCGCAAGTCGGAAAGTGTGCCGCCTGTGCTGCTTTCGAGGAATGCGAGGATGGCATTACGCAACACCATGTCCATTTGATCACCCCAGGAAGTGCTCAATCGCCGGAACATGGAAACGAGGTCGGAAGCCAGTTGATTTTTCTCTATGTCGGAATGCGCCGAGAGGATATTGAAGCCGATGGGGAAGTCCATGTCAGATGGATTGACAAAAACCACGTCATTGATTCGCGAGTCGGGAATGATTCCCATAATCCGGTCGATCAAATCGCCAGCCGGGTCAAGCACGCCGACGCCTTGGCCGTTTTCAATATCCTGACGGATGAGATTGAACAGCAGGGTGGATTTTCCGGTGCCGGTGGCCCCGATGATGTAGGTATGCCGCACGCGCTCGTTGGCGGAAAGCCTTACGGGAATGGACTCTCCCATGTGGACATTGTTGCCAAGGAACAATCCTGTGGCGTTTCGGACGATCAGCGGCGCCGCCTTCGTTCTTTGGGTGTCGCGTTCCAAGGTAGGTGAGCGCACGTCGCTCGACGGCAAATGAACGAAGCCGATCAGTTCGTCGCTGTTCAAAAGCATCCCGGAGCGTCGGGACTGTCGGCGAAGCACGTCCTCTATATGATCCTCGAACGGGTACGCGCTGACCAATTCGCTTTACCATAACAACGGGGATGGGACCTTTACCAAGATGACAGGCGCTGCCGTAGGCCCGATCGCCAGTGATGTTGCGTATTTTGCCGAATGCGCCTGGGGCGATTACGATAACGATGGTTATCTCGATTTATTTGTCACCAGCGCCGGGCCAACGTCGGTAAACTATCTCTATCACAACAACGGGGATGGCACCTTCACGCGGGTTCTCACAGGAAACATCGTCACCAATATGGGCTACTCCTATGGTTGTGCATGGGGGGACTATGACAATGACGGTTTTCTGGACCTTATGGTTGCGCGGGGAGCGGAAAATCAAGTTTCCAGGAACCTGCTTTACCACAACGACGGCAACAGCAATGCGTGGCTTAAAGTCAAATTGGTCGGAACGGTCTCAAACCGCTCGGCGATTGGCGCCAAGGTGCGCGTCCATGCCACCATCGGTGGCAAAACATTCTGGCAGTTGCGTGAGATCAACACAGGCGACGGGACTTGCGGCAGCGCTCAAGATGCGCATTTCGGACTTGGCGACGCTACCAATGTGGACACGTTGCGCATCGAGTGGCCCTCTGGGACCGTGCAGGAATTTAAGAATCTCCCGACCAGGCAATACCTCACCATCACGGAGCCGCCGCGATTGCTGGCCAGCCTGACAAACGGCATCCCGCAATTCTCGGTCAAAGGCGGACGCTTCTTCCATTACGAAATAGACGTGTCAACGAACCTGGCGACCTGGTCGTCGATCGGCACGATGCTGATTACTAACTTTAGCGGCACCGCCCAAATCGCGGATACAAACGCGCCCGGCGCGGGCGCCAGATTCTATCGCGCGGTTTCGCGCAATTAGCAACGAGGGGCCAAATGAAAATTCCAAATTACATGGTAGCGTTGCCGACGAGCGGCCGGGGTTTCTATCGACTCAAGCAGCAATGAAAGGAGGAATGAATCTATGAAATGGACCTTGCCCACTCTTTTAGGATCATTGCTCAATCGTCGTATTATCCGGCCCGCTTCTACCGGCTCCGCTCGCCGTGAGACAAGAAAAAAAGCAAAACTATGAAAACCGGA
The DNA here is from genome assembly GCA_035648615.1 of Saccharimonadales bacterium (SeqCode). Classification (GTDB taxonomy): domain Bacteria; phylum Verrucomicrobiota; class Verrucomicrobiia; order Limisphaerales; family Palsa-1400; genus DASRLE01. The sequence goes on from DASRLE010000109.1 coordinate 6,560, forward strand.
GCCATGAAAACCAACGTGATTCAAACCTGCCTGCTGGCGGCATTGTTGTCATTGCCCGCCGCAGCGCAAGCCCAATTCGATTTCACCACCAATAACGGGACACTCACCATCACCAACTATACCGGCAATGGCGGCACCGTCGTAATCCCGTCCGCAATCAATGGACTGCCAGTGGTCAGCATCGGAGATATGGCTTTCTTGTTCACCGGAAGCGCCTTACGGCCTTAAAAGCCTTATCAGTGTCACGATTTCTGATAGTGTCACCAACATTGGATACTGGGCGTTCGGCGGCTGTTTGAACCTTAGCCGCGTTACCCTTCCCAATAGTGTCCGCAACATCGGAAGCGATGCATTCGAGGAATGCATTGGCCTGACAAACGTGACGATTGGCAATGGCGTCACCAGCATCGGCGACGGGGCGTTCGAGGACTGCTGGTCGCTGACCAGCGTTACAATTCCTGGAAGCGGTGCCACTACTATAGGGACCGGCGCGTTTCAATACTGCACCAATCTGACCCGTGTTACGATTGGCGATGGAGTCACAAGCATCGCAGACGGATCCATCAACGAATTCGACGGGGGGTCTATAGGTGCATTCTCGAGGTGCATCAGCTTGACCAGCGTCACGATTGGTAATGGCGTTACCAACATCGGCGCTTACGCATTTTCTGGCTGTTTGGCCCTGACAAATGTTCCGATCCCAAGCAGCGTCACCATTATCGGTGGCGGCGCATTTGAGTCTTGTAGTAACCTTACGAGCATAACGATTCCCGACAGCGTCGTGGACCTTCACGGCTTTTTACAGGGGGCTTGGCCCGGCCCCTTCTATGCAGGCCCCTTCGCGGGTTGTTCCGGATTGACCAATGTCACGCTAGGACAGGGCCTCACGAACATTGGGGACGCAACATTTGAAGGATGCGCCAGCTTGAGAACTATTGCGATACCCGCGAACGTTACCGCCATCGGATACGAAGCATTTGCTGACTGCTCAAGCATGACGAATATTTATGTTGATCCGCTCAATCCCGCCTTTAGCAGCCTGGACGGCGTCTTGTTCGACAAAAGCCAAACGACACTCATCCAGTTTCCGGGAGGCAGGGCAGGCAGTTATCATATTCCCGACAGCGTCACCAGCATCGGGACTAATGCGTTTCAGGACTGCACCAGCCTGACGAGCGTGACCATCCCCAACAGCGTCACCAACATCGGGAATGCTGCGTTTTCTGACTGCTTGGCCCTGACCAATGTCCCGATCCCAAGCAGCGTCATCAGCATCGGCGAAGATGCGTTTGACAGCTGCGCCAGCCTGACCAGCATGACGATTCCAAGCAGCGTCATCAGCATCGGCTATGATACGTTTGGCAACTGCACCAGCCTGATGAGCGTGACCATCCCCAACGGGGTCATCAGCCTCGGGGATGCTGCGTTTGTCGGCTGCACCAGCCTGACGAGCGTGACCATCCCCGGCAGCGTCACCAGCATCGGAGATGAGCCGTTTGCCGGCTGCACCAGCCTGAAGAGCATCAACGTGGATCCGGCCAATCTGGCTTATAGCAGTTTGAGCGGGGTTCTGTTCGACAAGGCGCAAGCGACGCTGATCGAGTCCCCTGACGGTCTGGCAAGTTACACCATCCCCAATAGCGTCAACAGCATAGGGGTAGATGCGTTTCAGGCCTGCACCAACCTGATGAGCGTGACCATCCCCAACAGCGTCACCAGCATCGGAGAATTTGCGTTTGGCCACTGCACCAGCCTGACGAGCGTGACCATCCCCGGCAGCGTCACCAGCCTCGGGTTTGGTGTGTTTGACTCATGCAGCAGCCTTACCAGCGCCGCGATCGGCAATGGCGGCATCATCATCGGGGATGCTGCGTTTGAGGACTGCACCAACCTGACGAGCGTGACCATCCCGGGCAGCGTCACCAGCATCGGGATTAATGCGTTTGAGTTGTGCGCCAGTCTGACGAGCGTGACCATCCCCAACAGCGTGAGGAGCATCGGCCTGGATGCGTTCGCCCAGTGTGGCGA
>DASRLE010000110.1:0-12256 GCA_035648615.1 Saccharimonadales bacterium (SeqCode)
CATTTTGGAAGCAAGCAAATAGCGCACGCAAGATGCGGGCATGGACAAGACAATTCACTCCCGCCAAAGCGAATGTGTCCGCCAGAAAATTTTGGCGCTACGCACCAAAGCGGGACTGACGCAGCGACAGTTGGCCGCGAAACTTGAGCGGGAAAGGAGCTTGGTTGGCCGCTTGGAATTGGGAGAACGTCGGCTGGATTTAGTAGAATTCTTTTGGCTGTGCCGAGCCTGCAACGCCAATCCAGCAAAGGAAACCGCCGCCTTAATGCGAAGATTTGGAATCATCCAGTCTGAAGTCGCCCGCGAATCTTCACGATGAAGGTTTGCCTTGTTTGGCCGGTCGAGATGATCCCGTTGGCAGCGCAACCGCGTTCGCCGTCAAAAGTGCTTCGGTCCTTACCAGATTGAGCTCAATTTCATGAGCTTTGCGGACTGCGGCGCTCAAATTGTCCTGCAAAGCAGCCGTCTTAGCCGCATGGACCGCCCTGTCTTCCGCAAGTTTCTTTAAGGCATCTGCCGCTTGGCTGGCGGCTTCCGCTTGAGCCGTCCTGGACTTGTTCAGTTCTATTTCTGCCGCGCTTTTGAATTTGGCCAAATCCGTTTCAGCACGCAATCTGGCTTGATCGAGCTCCGCGGCATGAGTCTCCGCAGCCAGTGCCGCTCCTTCCAAACGCTCATTCTCCGTTGCCAAGGCCCTAATGCTGTCGCGGGCTTCTGCCAGCACCGCCTCTTGCTGTTGCCGCCCCTCATCGACAGCCAAGGCCCAGACATCGCGGAAGATTTTCAATCCGTCAGCGGAATCTGTCACCGGTTGGGCCGCTGCGTCGATTTCAGCCTTCAGCCGGACCAAAGTGGACATGGATCCCCGGTTGTTCAATGCAGCGTGAAGGGCGACCAAGGTCGGCTTTTTGCCTTGGCCGGCCAACTCGCCCATCGCTTTCGCAACGTCCTCTTTCGAAATTACCTGTTTCATACGATATTATGATATGATACTACGGTTGGTTTTTAGCTTTCGTGCGATGGCCCCAACTGCAACGCCAAGTCCCTTCGTCCATCATCCCGAGGCTGGTTTTTTTGGCGGGCATTTCGTTTGTGCCAGTGCTGGCTTATAGTTTGCGTCATCTTTGCCAGCCACGTCCGATCTTTGGCCATTTCCGAGACTTCAGCGGCCGAAAAGAATTTGATGCCGTTTTGTGGCGGATTTCCCAAGGGCTTCAACAATCGAGACACCACCAGAATCGGAACATCGTGGGGTTGACAGCCAAGCACCCAGGCGGTCTGTTCGACAGTGAGCCGGGCAGGCGGCCGTCCAACCAAAGCCAGAAATTGATGTTGTTCTTCCTTCATACGCACGGTCTTGCCACCGGCCAGGCCGTTACCGCCCGCCTTGGCATTTTAATTATCATTTCCATTAGTACAGAGTGTCTCTACAAGGAGCCTTAGCCGTGTGACCGGGGGGCGGGCGCTGCGCGCCTACCCCCCGGCCCCAGGCCAAGGGAACCTCGGTATCTTTGACACGCGCGACAGTAGCTTTCGCGTTTTATCGCTGCCATCCAATGGCGGATTGTCGGCTCTGTTTTTACCCAACCGTCGGGGACATGCCCCTCTTAAGCCGGAACAGCAACCATGCCCGCAGGCAGCGAGGCGGTCTCATCGAACGCCCGATTTTTCATGTGTCCTGACCGCAGCGTCTGTCTCCACTCGCATCAATACCCGCTATCAGGCGGACAACAGATGCAGACAGCGTCACCGAGTTCGCAAAGCTGTATTTGTCCAGCTCGTATGCATTGGCCCCAAGGCATTTTGCAACGTAATCCGCTCCAGCCAGTGAGCGGTCATATTGACGAACATCTATACGCGCTCCGCCAGATTGAATCTTCCAAAGCCATTCAGCCTGGTGAAGCAGCGTATGATAGTTGCGCGTAAGAGTTCCCCCAACCAGACAGTGGAAGTGGAAACGCCCATTTTCTTCGCCCTCTTCACCACGCAGTGCTATGAGAAAGCGATTATAGGGACGACCGCATTTTTTGGCTAATTCCTGCAACCAGCGATACGCAAGACCATACGCAATTTGAGGTTTGGGCACGGCGCCCGCGAAGGTCGGAGTTGCAAAAATATCCCACTGGATTCGAGCCAGTGAGATGTCAAAATCTGTGGCGACCTCGGAACGGCGAATCGGTTCGCGCCAATCTTTGTCAATCCGAGGATTTTTCGAGGCCATAGCTTTTTACTTTTTAGCGTCGAATATGATGGAGCCCAGCAGCGTCGCTTTGCCGCCGTTTTCTCCATGTCGGATTTTCGACACGCCGACTTGGATCGTGGTGCCGACCGATTTGCCCCAAACCTTGGAGCGTTCTTCATCCTTGGTTCGGTAGTAGAGCATCTCTTCCATGCGATGCTCGGGCGGCGTGCTATTGTCCATGCAAAGCAAATCGTAAGACTCGCCCCCGGGTTTGCCATTCTTCGGTGGCCACGTATTGTGGACCTCTTTGAAGACTGTCAATACCATTATCATGTCAGTCCTTTCTCCTGTTGTTATTTTTTGCTTTCTCCGACTCGCACAGACGGGCCAGAAATTGTTTTGTCGCGTTTCAAGCGCAGTGGTCTTGCGGACGAATAACCACAAACCCACATCCATCGGCAACCATTCATCATATTTTTGTTTGCCCTCATAATCTCGCGATGAATAGACCTCAATTGTATTTGGATGTCGTCAACGGACTTGTGTTTTGATCACTTTTTGGGACACATGTATCCTATGCCGAAAAAACGCGATTTTAAAAACAATGTCACACGGCTTCGTGAAGGGCTTGGTTTATCTCAGCCAGATTTTGCCAGACGACTTGGACTCTCCGCTTCCATCATTAAAAAGTTGGAGGCGGGCAACCGCACAATCACCCCCGAGATCTCAGCTTCGATATTTGCCGAAACTGGGGTTATGCTCATATCTGCTCCCGATGAAAAACCGCTAGAATAACGACACGGTCCGCCCGAAATACAAAGTCCGGCCGACCAGGAAGGCATTGGCCACGCCGCCAGCCGGTTATGCCTGCTGGGCGCATCAAAGCGATGAGTCTCATCTCGGTTGACTTATTGCCACGTCCCCGAATCTGAGCCATCACTTGGGAACGCTTCGCTTTGTTGAAGACATCAGCCATTTAAATTTTACGAATGGCGAGGACGTCTGCTAGTGTAGTGTCCCGGAAATGACTAGACATATAAAAATCGTGGATTACGAGGGAAATGGCCCGAACCAACGAAGCCGTCCTCTGATAATATGTCTAGTTAATTGCGAGACACTACACTAGCGTAACAGCAAAAGGCTTGGCGCTTTGCCGCCCCGCTTTCTTTCCTCGTAAGGTTGCGAGGTTCCCTTTCCATCCGGAATAGGCTTCATCGGGCTCAACGTCGTAAACGGCATATATGGCATCGGGGTGGGGATCTAATGCGGGAGGATAGCCCGCCTTCAAGAGTTCGTCTGCCGTAAAAAGACGGGGGCCGGCGTTCTTGATCCGCCACAGGCCCGGGTGTGCGTAGCCGCCATAGGAGTGCAACAACAAATGCCGCGCTCCCGCGATGCCTGGCTCCAAGCGGATTGATCCAGCCCGATCACCGGCACGGAAATTATACATGGCACTGCTCAGTATCCAATCCAGATGGCTTGCGTCTGCATTCTCGTACCATCCAACCAGAATAGAATGCTCGGACGGCGGAACGAGACGGCCCCCCGTCATGCCGTCGCGTTCAGGAATAGCATTGTGGATTTTATATTCGGCGGGTGCCTCGCTCACCGTGTCCGGTTTATATGCTTCACGCAAATGATACGTAACCCGCTCCCGGCTGGTCGTCAGGTTGCTGAGATGTTCGAGTACCTCGTCGAGAAATCGATTCAGATGTTCCATGCCTTTTGCTTTTCCGTCCGAGCCGGGTGCAATGGCAAATGCACCTAAGCCGGGCAGGATTTCATGGAACCCTTTGAACTCATTTTCCAGGCTTTCCTGATGTTTCCGATCGGCGTCGCTGCCGGGATAAAGCACGTATGCGCCTTCCGAGCGGCGGATTGCATCACGATAAGCATGCATTTTGAGGAGGTCGGCGCGCTTATAATTGCCCCGACCCTGGCTGTCGGTGTCCTCGGCGTCCGCGTCCTCTACTGGTTTCCCAAACAGATCCTCAAGAGATTCGACCCGATATTTCGAATCAAAATGAATGTGAACTGCTAACTCCTGTTCCTCGGCTTGATCCGGCGTGTAATCTGCTGGCCAGAAAGTGAGCGTATAATCCGGATGCATTGCGCGCGTCCAACTTCCGCGCTCAGTGCGTCCAGGAACAAATCTGAATCTTTGGTTATAGTGAAAACGCGCGCATAACTTGCGCTGATTGCGTGCGTAGATTCCCTCAAACGGACCGAGGGTCCAAGGCCGTTGCAGCCGCAAATTAAAGCGCCCTTTCCCAACCGGTTCAATCAATTGTTTCGCTGCCGGCACCCCACCGTTCGGGCTAAACTTTCCGCAAAACCAGTGGAGCAACTGAAAAAAGAGCCAATATTCATAAAGAGTGACCACGTCGCGTTTCCCTGCGTGATATATTTCGTCGCCTCCCTTCCACCGCACCTGCGAGTTGTCGTTGAACCGCTGCCAATACTGCAAAATCTCGCGATATCCGGGCTTCCGCTGCAAAACCGGGCTACCCAAAGGTAGCATCCGCAAAGCTGAAATCCCGCGAAAAAAACTGCGGCACAAAATTTCGTCCAGCTTCGCCGTCATGTTTATTGCGCTCTTCCGGACGGGATGCCAGCTTGCGTCTTTCGCTTGGCTTAGCACCTGCGCAGCGTGCGAGAGAAAATCACGGAACTGAGTTATGGCATGTTTAACGAAGCGGTTTTCCGGAGTGTCTGTGAGATCACGTTTTCGCTGGACCACCACATTGGAAGGAAGGCTTGGCACGGCCGCACCGCGAGCGGATAGCCGAGAATAGAGGGCGTGTGTCGATGGGATTACGACGCGGTGTCCGGCGCTGGCGGCCTGGCGATTAAAGTTTCTTCCCGGCCGGAAAGGACGGGCAATGTTGCATTCCTCAGACTGGGTTCGCAATTGCTGGTGGGGAAAAGATTCGATGCGACGAACTGCAGCGTCAAAACTCGACGAAGCGAGTGTCTGGCGGAGAAATTCAATTTGCTGTTGAAGGAGTGGTGGCTCGTGCGTCCATTTCGGCACGACTGGCATTTGGGCCGAGGCGCGGGCGTCAAAGAGCAGCTGGCTTGTTTGAGCGGAGATATACTCCAACATCCGTTGATACTCATCGCGGTACCGGATTTTAATTGAGCGGACTTCGACATAGCCCGTTGCCAGCAGATCCCCAGGCCGACCATCTTCCTCAATGTCGAGCCGCAGCAGGCCACAATGGGAGCCAGTCTCAATGCGGCCGATGTCGTTGTCGCCCGACGTACGACTTTTGCGATTTCGAACAACGTTGCCGACGAGTTTAAGATTTCCCGGTCCGGCAAAGGCGGCACGCTGGACGGAATACTCATAACGACCATTCTCCCGAAGTTGGATGGGCTGCTCACCTTGCGCCTTTGCTTCCAGAGCAGTTAGTCTGACTAGGGGGGCCAGTTCAGGGACATCTGTCTGCCAGTCGTCCTCGGGGATGATTTCAACCAGCGCGACCAGTCGTCCATCGGGCGAGCAGCATTCGACGGTTTCCTTGGGCCTTGGGGTGAGGCCGGACATATCAAGCCTCAGCGAAGCTCACAAACCCGTTCGCCTCCAGAATCGCCCACATGCGTGCAATTTTGTCAAAGCTGAGAGGGTAGAGAGCTTCTCTTTTCTCCAACCGGAGTTTTGAAGCCATTCTCGCCGGGTCGAACTTTTCGTCGCCGACTTCTACGGCGGCGTTAACTGCCGTCATGAAATCGTCAAAGCCCTTGGCATGTTTCACCTCATCCTTTTGGACTTTCCAATCGTAGTCTTTCTCGCAGATCGCCGCGAGCGCCCACAATACGCTGGTCAGCTTGTTGCGAGAACCGTGGAGTTTAGGTAGAAGCTTTTGCACTATTTGCGCGTCCATTGCCGCGTGAAAATCGACGGGGCCGCCCCCAGACAGCGTTTTATGGAAATGAAGATAGCGGGCCATCTCCTTCGCCGCACGGAAACCGAACTCTGCGCCGTACTCGCCCAATATTTTAAAGAGGATTATCAGTTCCGCCTTCAGGTTCGCGCGGTCGCCGGGTGCAAGGGTTGCATCGTAGTCCCCTTTCGCTGATTGAACAAATGCGTCGGCAAATGCAGCCCCGTTAAAACCTGCCTGCGAAAGTTTGTCCAAGTTGAGGGTCGCCGGACTTTGCAAAAAATCGGCCATTTCCTCTCCAGAAACACGGAACTCCAGCACATTGGCACGGTCGAGCACTTTCGGCGAAAACATGTATGTTGTCTCATCGACGTTCACCGTGCCAATGACAAAAAGGTTTTGAGGGAACTTGATGGTGTTCGGAACATTGCCTCGGGATTTTGGCGTGCCATTGGTTTCCGTGTCGTGGTGCAACCACAATTCCGTCTCCGATTCGATCAAGGAAAGTACGTCGGCGAAATATCGTTCCACATGAGACAAGTTCATCTCGTCGAGAATTAAGAAATGGGGAAGGTCGGGATGCTTCACAGCCTGCAAAATGATCTTTAGCGCGGTCTGCTGGACGTAACCGCCGTTCAGATTGTCCGGGTAGCCAAGAATGTGCTCATTGCTAGTCCAATCGGCGCCAACTGGCACGATTGCATAACATTCGGGAATGACTTTAGTCCCGCGACTTCTCAATAACGCAAAAGCAGCGGCTTTTAGGTGAGTCAAAAATGCATGAGCAGCCCCGCTATAACTGCTCTGATCTTTGACCGCCTGCACATACGCGGATGGAGTAGTGGTTTCGGCAATCCGATTTTCTGCGATATATTGTGCCCACTCCTCGATCATCGCACGGGGAAGGACAACTTTAGTTGCATCATCACCTTGGGCATTCCAGAATTCAATCGATATTCTATCAGCGTCCTTAACATGATATACAATCCTCTCTCCTGGTATTTGTGCGCCCGGTATAAAAGGATCAGCGGATGCGGATTTCGGGGTAATCCACATAGCGAATGCCTGGGCAAGTTTCGTCTTTCCCGAGCCGGACAGGCCAGTCAGGATAACAAAGCGTTTGGCCAAAAGAGAAGCCGCAAGGCGAATCGCGGTTGCTGTTTTGACGCGGAACCCACATGATTGACAGTCCGTGGCAAATTTCGCCGGAAGCGTTTACGATCTCTCTTGCCGCGGCTCCCACTTATGGGATAATCCCATTATGAAATTGGTCGCCGGCAAGAACGGACGAATCTGCTCCGCTGAGTTGTTCCCCCCGCGCACGGCCTTTGACGCCTCCCGCCAGGCGGACGGGAGCGTGCGCATCGTACAGTTGGTGGAAAAGGAAGTTCCGTTGGTAAAACCCATTCGCACACGGGAAGGTTTCTTGATGCTGCCGGTTAAAGTCAGCCGGGAGTCCATCCGCGCAGCCCTCCGCGCCGACCACGATGCTCAATGAAAGATTATTGGGATAGTTCAAAAGTCATATTGGATCCTCCAGAAAGAACCGCACGTTTATGAGTAGTTTATCCCGTTCCGTAGAGCGCCGATCGATTAACAATTCTCGACTGCGCCGCAAGAGAATGAGTGATTTTATCCTGGCGCCATGGCGGACGGCGCTTCTTATGACGCTGGCTTTGGCGGCGGGGGTGCAAGCCGCCGATTCGCCAGCGGGGTCCATCCGCGCGCTCCAGAATTCCGCTATCGTGAGCAGAGGCCCCGACGGCCAGCTTGCCGTCATGAAAAAGGACGGCACGCCGATCAACGGTCTGAAACTTTCGCAATATGACGCGCTGATTGACTCTCCTAACATTGCCGCAGGCGCCGACGGCGTGATTCATGTCGCTTTCATCGAAAGACAATTGGCCTCCCCATTCACCCTGTTCGTCTATCACCGCCAAAGCGCGGACGGCGGCAAGAGTTGGTCGGAGCCGAAGAACTTGTCCGAGGATATGCCCAACATTGCCGTCGGAGGCTGCCGTTTGCTCGTCGATGCGCGGAATCGAGTATATGTCGTTTGGCGGTCTGGCTTGGGGCTCTATTTTTCCACCGGCAATGGCTCTGATGTCAACCTGGTTTACCGCGTTCTGAACCAGGGCAAGTGGTCCAAGATCATTCCGATTCACCCGCCCGGCTCCGCCACCGCTCAGAACGTGGGCGCCCTTTTTTCTTTCGCAGCCATTGACGGGGCGGGCAATGCGCAAGTCGCGTGGAATGCCTGTCCGAATCCGTTTCGGCCCGAATTAACCGTGAACGGCATGGGCCTGCCAGGGGTGGGCAATGGCTTGGTCTTCCAAGCCAGCCTCAACGGCTCGAGTGCGACCCCGCCGAAGCAAGTTTACATGACGCCAGTCACAACGAATTCCAACGGCGGCGCCTATGACAAGATGTGCGATGACTTAAGCGACCTCGACGGCTACTTCGATGGCACTGGCGCGCCCCACTTCATCGCGATCGTCCGGCCAGTCCGCGGCGGGGACAACGGCTCGCCCATCGACTTGATCGAAAACGGCAAGCAAACGCCCGCGATCAATCTTCCCAGCCCGTACATGGAAACCTGGTTCACCCCCCCGAAGCTGCTGCTGGACGCGCAGGGCCGCCGCCACATTATCGCATTCTACCACGCGGGAGAGCATCCCGCTTTCCGCGATTATTTGGTGGGTTCCGACGACGATCCCACCGTCATCCTGACGGCAAAAGGCAAGTCCGCGACCTGCATGGGCTTTCAAGCCTATCAGGGACCCGGCGGCCAGATGGCCGTTGTCATGCAGACAACCGAAGCTGGCTACAACGACAGCGGCGACAGTTGGGTTTCCACCAGCGACGGGACTGCGTGGTCACAGCCCGTGTGCGTCACCGGGAACGCGGCGCGGGCGAATTACGTCGCCAAAAACAAGGGCGCACTGCTGACGGTTGGCACGGGCGACCATTACGGTCCCGGAGCCGGAGCCATCGCGTTCGACAAAGACGGCCACCTGCTGCTCGCCCTCGTCAACGTGAAAACCGGGTCCTTCGGACTCAGCGCCGGGGGCGTCCTGTACGCCAGCGGCAGTTCCTCTTCCCCGATGCTTTTCTTCTATAAATTCTGAGCATCCTCGCGGGCCGCGCTGACGAAGAAGGTTGCCTTTTTACATGAGTGTCCCGAAAATTAAAGACGCACGGCAATCGAGCAAGGCAATTACCACATGATTTTCGCCGGATATTTTGAAAACGCTTGGTCACGAGTGACTATGATCATCCTATCGGCAACCGCCTGCGCGATCAGCAACCGGTCAAAAGGATCACGATGATGAAACGGCAAACCCGCCAGCACATTCAATTGCGCACAAGAAATCGGCAGCAGTTCAAAGCCGTTGACTTCGAGTTGCCGCGGAAAAACTTCATCGAACGGAAGTGGCAATTTCAATTTCTCCAAACTTAATTTCAACGCGATTTCCCAAAGGCTCGCCGCGCTGACGAATTTCTCATGCGCCGGGTTTTCAATGTTCTCGCGGGCGGCCGCGCTCAATTGCGAATCGTTGCCGACGAACCAAAGCACTGTGTGCGTGTCCAGCAGCAGCTTCATCGCATATACTCTTTAAAGTCATCCAGAGGCGCGTCAAAATCCGGCGAGAGCCAAATTCTCCCAGGCAAACTTCCCGCCCGCGCGCGCGAGTGATGGGGCGAGGACACTGCGGAAAGCTTTGCTTTCGGCTGCCCATTTTGCGTGATGGTAAACTCCTCGCCGCCTTCGACCTGTTTGATCAAATCCGCGAGGGTTGCCTGGGCTTTTTCAAGGGCAATTGTTTGCATAGCGCCAAAACTGTAACCCGCATTGCAGGGCAAGACCAATCCAATTCGTGGCCCGATTCGAGCATGGGCGCGGCCCGCCTCACCTCAATGGCAAAGGCCTTTCAAGGCTTGCGGGCGTGAAGGACGCGGGTGGGGATGACGAAGAGAAAATAGGGGCCGGCAGCTTGAATGTCCGGCCATCCCAATGCGCGCAGGATTTGTTCATACTCGGCCACATGGCGAATGTCGGCCAAGGCCAGCCGTCCGCCAGGCCTGAGCACGCGGGCCATCTCGCGAATGGCTTGCTGGCGCTGCGCAGGCTCGTAAAGGTTGTGGATGGCGAAACTGGAAAGGACGACATCAAACGAATCGGCCGGGAATGGAATTTCTCGCGCGTCGGCCTTCAATAATTCCACCCGATTGGCGACGCCCTCGCAGCGCGCATTTTCCATGGTGGCTTCGGCGGAGTTGGCTTTTTGGTCTTCCTGGGACCAGATGTCGATCCCGGTCGCCCGGCCCGAGGTGAGCCGTTTGGCCGCGCCCAGCAGCATCAACCCGTGGCCGCAGCCGACGTCCAGGACGCGCTCATCGCCGCGCCATGGGATGGGGCTGAGAATTTTGTCGCGCAAACGCAGTTTGCCCACTTTGCTGCCCCAAAGCATGACCGCAGCCTGGCCCAGAAAACCGCCGCCCATGCAGAGCGCGGGAGCGATGACATATCCGGCCCAAGGCAGCCGATGCGATTGGCCAAGGATCCACCAGACCACGGCCACTCCAACGCCGACGGTTCCCATCAGAATCATCCGCAGCACGACGGCGGGGGCGTCGATCCCATAATTCGCGGATTTGGACGAGGGTTTCAAGCCTCTATCGTTTTTGCTTACGTCCCAACGCTGACTAATTCCTCGTTGGTGGCCACGTTGATGATCTTGAATTGCTCGGCATGGAATGATGGCTCGGGACGGAAGGACAGCTTGCCGAAGTAGCGCTTCTCCATGTCAATGATCAGCTTCTCGTCTTCGGTGCGCAGGCGTTCCAGCACGGTGGGATGGACGGCGATGCGGAGTTGGAAATCGGACTCGTCGCGGGAGCGTTTTTTCAGGATCTCGTTCAGTTTGCGCTGGATTTCCACGCTCATGGTGATGGTGCTCTTGACCTTGCCGCGGCCGTTGCAATACGGGCAATCGTCATAGACGGCTGCGCGCACGCTCTCGGAGTGGCGTTGCCGGGTCATTTCCATCAGCCCCAGTTGCGAGATGGGCAGCACATGGGTTTTGGCGCGGTCGCGGCGCAAGCCTTCTTTGATGCGTTGATAAACCTGCTGCTGGTCGCGGCGCGATTTCATGTCGATAAAATCGAGCACGATCAGGCCGCCCATGTTGCGCAGGCGAAGCTGCCGGCAAATTTCGTCGGCCGCCTCGCTGTTGACGCGCAGGATGGTCGATTCCTGGTCGCGATTGCTTTTATGGCGTCCGGTGTTGACGTCGATGGCGACGAGGGCCTCCGTTTCATCTATAACGATATAGCCGCCGCTTTTCAAGTGGACTTGGCGCGAAAAGGCGTTCTCCAGTTGGCGGGTGATGTTAAAGCGGTCAAAGATCGGCTGGTGCTCGGCGTAAAGTATAATTTTGCTGGCCGCTCGCGAGGAAATGCGCGAGATCATGGTGCGGATGCGATCAAAGGCCTGCGGCGTATCCACCACGACGCGGGCGACGTCCTCGGTCAGAAAATCGCGGACGGTGCGCTCGATCAAATCCGGTTCCTGGAAAACGCAGGAGGCGGGCGGCTGGCTCTTGATCTTGTCCTGAATCTCTTTCCATTGCTCAAGCAGGATGGCGAGGTCCAGGATAAAATAGCGCTTCTGCTGGCCTTCGCCTGCGGTGCGCATGATGACCCCCATGCCTTCGGGGATGTTGATTTCGCGCAGGATTTTTTTGAGCCGGGCGCGTTCTTCAGGGTTCTCGATTTTGCGCGAAATGCCGCTTTGATCGGAGTTGGGCAGGAGCACCAAAAAGCGCCCCGGCAGGACCAGGTTGGTCGTGACGCGCGGGCCTTTGGTGCCGATGGGGCCTTTGGTGACCTGCACGATAATCTCGCTGCCCGGCGGGTAAAGGCGCGGGATGTCCTTCTGCGTGATGCGGGGGCGGTCGCGCCGCTTGTTCTCGCGCTCGACGACTTCCACGCCGCTGTCAAAACTAGTGGGAACAATGTCCCAATAGTGCAGGAAGGCGTTTTTCTCGAAACCAATATCGACAAAGGCCGCCTTGAGGCCGTCCTCAAGATTGCGGACTTTGCCTTTGAAAATGCTGCCAACCAGGCGTTCTTCGGTGGTGCGCTCGATAGTGAACTCTTCCAGCCGGCCATTTTCATGCAAAGC
>DASRLE010000111.1:0-7097 GCA_035648615.1 Saccharimonadales bacterium (SeqCode)
CACCACATCGTAAGGCCCGAGCGCCTCGCGGCTGTCTGGAAAAGCGGTAATATAATTGGCGCCCTCGCCCGGGCCGAGGCCGGGACGCAGCAAAAGGCAGCGCATGTCCACCCCCGGATCGCGCGCCAGGGCATTGCGCAAATACCGATACTCCCAGCGCGGCAGCGAATCGACCACCAGCACCTTGAGCTTCTCGACGCGGATGGAAATGTGAAAGCTCTGTTCATTGTTTTCGACGATGGCCTCGTCCGGTTCCACCGGCAGCCGGACTTTCGCGGTCAACTCGCCCACGGCGCGCGGGGACCAAAGGATGGAATCTTCCACCGCGCCATTGGGCGGAATGGTAATTTCCTTCGAGGCCGCATCGCCCTCGCTGTCCGAGATGGAAACGGCCGTTTTCACTTCACGCGGCAAATGGCTGACCACCTTGAATGGAATGGCCACCTCCTCGCCGAAAAGCCCGTAGGCCGGGGCGGAAACTTTTTCCAGTTCCAAATCCGGCAGCGGCGTCTCCCGCCCGACCGCGACGGTAAACACCGGAATATTTTGCTCCCGATAACGCGTGGCCATGCCCAGCGGCGACTGGCCGAGATTCCAATCGCCATCACTTAGAAGCAGGACCGCCTGAAGATTTTTATAGCGATGAAAAGTAGTCTCGAGCGCCTGGCCCAGGTCGGTGCCGTTGATGGCGTTCTGATTGGTGGAAGGCGCGGCAAAGTTTTCGACCGACACTTTCGCTTTATTGCGCAATGGCGCCCAGAAGTTGCCCTGCAATTGCTGGTCGAGCCATTGGGCGCGGCTGATTACATTACTCGATACGGCGAGGTCACGCGTTCTCATGCTGTCGGAACGGTCGGCCAGGATGGCAATTTCGGGCGTGGCCGTCCGCTCAATGCGCTCGACGTACTCCGGGCGCAACAACGTAAAAACCAGCAAAGTCACCAAGAGAAATCGCAGGGCCTCCAGGCGGCCAGCCGTCCCCCGGCGGCCACCGCGCCGCCAATTCGTCACGCACAGCCAGCCCGTTCCCACCCAGGCAGCCAGGGCAAAAAGAATCACCGAGAGAGGAGCGGCCAAGGAAAAATGGCTCATGCCGGTTTCTCCTTGAGAGGCGCCGGTAAAATCAAAATGCCTTCCACGATCAAAAAGATCAGCATGGCAAAAACAAAGATCCGCCAAATTTCGCCTTGCAGGTGTCCCATTTCAAAATGGCGTTCCTGCAGCGACTGCACCGGCAAACTGCCAAAAAGTTTTTTCGCCTCATCAATGTCCAATCTCTCCGGCTCGTCTTCCGCGCTCGGGCGATTGACCGCGACCAACCGATCGCCGGCGCGATACACGCCGGCCTGCGTGCGGATGTCTTTGGACCGGGCGGCGTCCACCGCCACCCATGGCAAGGTTTGATCCACCGCGCTCAGTTCGCCGCACGTCATCGCGGTTTGCTTTTGCAAACGGCGCGCGCCGGCTTCCATCATGCGCTGCAACATCGGCACCAGGACCGGGCCGTCGCCCAGGCTCGACCACGCCGGATCCGGCAGCGTGGCGCAAAAATAAATTTCGCCTTTGCCCAAACTTTGTCGCACCAGAAACGCCGTCCCATCCTCGAACGCGGCCAATGTCTCCTTCTGGCCCACAATCAATTGGCGTCGCTGGAAAGTCGTTTGCGCCAGCGGCAGGCTGGAATGCTCATCGCTTTTCGCCAGCGGCCCTTCGTCCTCATCCCAACGCAAAACGTGAAAGCCTTCTTCGCCTTCCGCATTCTGGATGCTGCCCCAGCCAAGCCCGGCGAACTGCCCTGGGTCGGCTTGTCCGGACGGGAAAAAAGCCACCACGCCGCCCGCCTCCGCAAATGACTGCACCCGGGCGGCCTCCGCGCCCGCCGGCAAGGGCGCCTGCCAAACCAGCAGCGAACGGCCGTCCAAATTAGCGTCCACCATGGCGGACGGAGCAACCAATTCAGCCGGCTGCGCTGTGTGCGAAGCGGCGGCGAATTCAAAGTAGCGAGCTGTGCCGGCCTCGCCGCTTACCACTGAGGCAAGCAATGGAGTATTGGGGCCATAGACAAAATAAGCGGTGTTGTCATGCAGATTTCCGTCGGCGGGCAAGGCGAAGCTCCCCCACCCTCCTTCATTCCGGCTTCCCAAATCGACCTTATACCGCCAGCGCAACGACTGACCGTCCAGTTTGACCTCGGTCTCCGTCTTCTGCCCGTCCAGCGTCACCGCGACGGGAATGGGTGTGCTGGAATTGCGATTGCGCTGGAGGTCCAAGACAAACTGCAACTCCGATTTGTCGGCGCGCGGCCGGCGCAGCAATTCCTTGATCGAGATCGAGGCGTTGGCTTCCGCCGGTTGGTCCAAATCCAGCAAGCGCACGCGAATTCGTTGGGAAAGGCCGCCGAGCTGCGCAACGGCCGTTTTCCAGCGCGGGTCTTCCGGCAGCCAATTACTGCGCTGGCCATCGGAGGCAATCCAGATTTCGGCGGCGCCGGCCCGGTTTTCAATCAACCAGTCGTAGGCCGCGCGCAGCAGCGCCGGAAGATCAGCCGCGGTGTCGGTGGGCTGGGCGGCGGGCCAGTGTTCCAACGCGCTGGCGTGGCCAATCTCCTGGGCTTGGCGGGTGGCGCTGTCAATTAGAACGAGGCGGCTTCGTTCTTCAAATGGCCTGGCCGCTTGCGCCAAAAGGGCGAGGGCTTGCTGGCGTTTGCTGGCCGGACCGGCCTGGGTTTCCATGCTGGCCGATCGGTCCAGTACAATCAGGATGGCGTCTGGCGGCGGCGAAAGCGCCCAGCCCAGCCAGCCGCCCGCCAGCGGACGCGCCAAAAAAAGAACCAGCATCGCCACCGCCAGCACGCGGCAGAGCAAAATTAAAAACTGGCGCAACCGCGTGTTGCTGATCGAGCTTCGCGTGGCCGCCACCAGAAAGCGCATGGCCGCCCAAGGCCGGGGGCGGTGCCTCATGCGGTTGAGCAAATGAATAATGACCGGCACCAGCACGAGCGGCAAACCGAGCAAAACCAATGGCTGAAGAAAAGTCATTGTGCCGCCAGCCGCGCCCGTTCCACCACAAAATCCGCCAGCACCCGTTCATAGCCCTCGTCCGTGATCACCTGCCGGTAGTCGGCCCCGAATTCGTGGCAGCCATTGCGCAGTTGATCGAGAAATGAATGAAGCTGCCGCAAGTACTCGTCGCGAATGGTCGAAGGCTCCGTCACGATGCTCAATGAGCTTTCCAGATCGACGAAGCGGACGGGGCGGTCGAATTGAAAATCCATTTCCGCCCGGTCCAAAAGCTGGAAAAGCGCGAGGTCGTGTTTTTGGAAGCGCAGATGTTGAAAGCAATTCAAGAGCGGTTCCAGGTCGCAAAAGAAATCCGAGATGACCACGACCAGCGCGCGACGCCGCACTTTTTCGGCCAGATCATGCAATGCCGCCACCAGGCCGGTCTCGCCGCGCGCCTCCACTTTTTCGAGCGTGTCAAAAATAAGTTTCAGATGCGATGGATGGCGGCGCGGCGGGATTTCCACCGCCGCCTTTTCACCCGCGCAAACCAATCCGACCGCGTCGCCCTGGTGGGCCGCCAGATAAGAAAGAGTGGCGCTCATTTTCCGCGCGTAACCCAGCTTGTCCCCAAATTTCATCGAGCCGCTGCAATCGAGCACGACATAGCAGCGCAGGTTGGTTTCCGCTTCGTATTCCTTGAGGTAAAACCGATCGGTGCGGGCAAAGACCCGCCAATCCAGCCGCCGAATATCGTCGCCGGGCACGTAATTGCGATACTCGGCAAACTCGACGCTGGAACCGCGATGCGGGCTTTTGTGCAAACCTGTGACGGAGCCCTCCATCGGAGAGCGAGCCAGCAGCGTGAGGTGCATCAAGCGGTTGAGCGCCGACGCATCGAGCAACTGGGTCTTTTCAGCCACGGCGTTCTTCTCCGCGAATTTCCTCCAACAGGCGGGTGATGATTTCCGGGCTGGCCACTCCTTCCGATTGCGCCTGGAAATTAGTCAGGATGCGATGCGTTAGCACCGGCGCGGCGACCGCTTCCAAATCCTCCATCCGCACCAGATAGCTGCCGCGCAAAACAGCCCGCGCCTTCGCCCCGCGCACCAGGTATTGCACCGCGCGCGGCCCCGCTCCCCACGTCACCCATTTCTTGATCCATTCCGGCGCTTGCTCCGAACGCGGACGCGACCGCCGCACCACATCGACGGCCAAATCATAAATATGATCCGGCACCGGCACGCGTTGCACAATTTCCTGGAAGCCCATGATCTGCTCCCCATCAATCAATTTCGACAACGCCGCCGGCGCCGCGCCAGTCGTCTCGCGCGCAATCCGGCCCTCCTCCGCCCGATTCGGATAATCGACGTGGATAAAAAACATGAACCGGTCCAACTGCGCCTCCGGCAGCGGGTAAGTGCCTTCCTGTTCGATCGGATTTTGCGTGGCCAAAACAAAAAACGGCGCGGGCAGCGGAAAAAACCGCCCCGCCACCGTCACGCGGTGTTCCTGCATCGCTTCCAAAAGCGCGGATTGCGTCTTGGGCGGAGTGCGGTTGATTTCATCGGCCAAGATAATATTGGCAAAGACCGGTCCCTTCACAAAAACAAAAGCGCGCCGTCCCGGCTGATCGGTCTCCTGCAAAATATCCGTGCCGGTAATATCCGACGGCATGAGATCCGGCGTAAATTGAATCCGGTTGAATTGCAGCGACATGACTTGGGCAAGGGAATTGACAATCATCGTCTTAGCCAACCCGGGCACGCCCATGAGCAGGCCATGGCCGCGCGCCAAAATACAAATGAGCAACTGCTCGATGACGGTATCCTGGCCAATGATGACCTTGGCCAGTTCGCGCCGCAGTTTTTCGTAAGTTTGGCGCAATTGATCGATGGCGGCCACATCGTCATTGGACAGGGCGTTTGCGGAAGAAGGACGGAGGCGCTCGGCCATCGTTTGTTCGGTCATAAATACACAAGTGAAAGCGCGGCAACATAGCAGGTCAATGCCAGAATGCAAAAAACCGCTGTTTCCAAGGTCAAAAAAGCCGGCCGAAAAGAAGGCTGACACCCCCCACGACATCGCTTTTTGGCGCTCAGGTGGAGGGTTTGCTACAGTGCCGCCCTCAGCTATCCGATAGACAAATAGTCAGTAAAGTCATTTAACTTTTTAAAATATATGAATACAATATCCGCCGTATCATCGAGCGTAACATCCAGTGTCGCTTCCGCAGTCAGCCAGCAAACGATTGCGGCGTTGCAAGTGCAGTTGGCGCACTATACTCAAACGGGCAGTGGCCAAAACAGCCAGACGAGCGCTGATTATAAGGCCCTCCAGAATGCCATCCAATCCGGCAATGTTTCCGACGCGCAGGTGGCGCTGGCTCGCTTGCAGCACGATAGCGCGCCCCCCCGTCCTACCCCCGCAACGTCCACGCTGGCGAGCGCGGTCAATAGCGACGGCAGCAGCATCGCAGTGCCATCCTCGACTGAAGGTTCCCTCGACACGACCGCCTGAAAAAGTCGTGGGGAGGCGTTTGGCGCAAACGCGAATGGTTGGCCGCGAGACAAAATGTCCCAACTGGAGTGGTCTGGTATCACCGCGCATTTGGTTTGCCGAATTCCATTCGATAACCCAGGCGGAATGAGAAAAGCACAAAGCCACTAATCGGACCGCACATCGGCCAAAGGAACTCACCAATTCTTCAGAAGAAAAATTCTTCTTCGGTGACAACTTCGTCGTCTTCTGTGAATTAGGCCAATTTCTGCGAGTGGGAGTTTGAACAGAAGTTAACGAAGGTCACGAAGGGGGAAAGATCTCACCAATGAGGATTTTCCGCCTGATTTCATCAAGGCCATCTTGCGACTTAAAAATAGCGCGCACCGTGCGCGTCTCTTCTTGACAGTCCCCCTCGTGGGCGTTTGAAAAATAGCCCGCATGGTGAGCGGCAAAGATTCGCGGGGTTGTGGTATGATGGGGCGGTGATGTAATCGCGAACATATTCTATTGCGCGTGGCGGGGGGAACGCAGCCCGCAGGCGGGCCGGTGATTTGTTGTGCCGCTTGGGCGGTCGTCCAGACGCGCAGAGGGGCCGCAAACATGTCAATCTTGGTAAGTGGTTCCCCGGCGATTTGACCAAATTAAAGTAAATTAAACCAAAACCCGTGGTGAAATTTATGGCCCGAAATTGTGCGCTTTCCCCGGCAGGGCTGGGAGACAAAATTCTTCAATGTGATGCCTTGGCCTCGGGGAAAAGGATAAGATTGGTGGATAGGTACCTGGACAATATGCCGGACGCCAGCGGGAAAGCGGCGCTGACGCGCGCGCAGTCCAAAACCTGTCGGTTCTTCGGCGGCGGCAGTGCGCGCGAAGCGTCTTGGAGCGCGGAATGCCAGTTCCGCTTTGGCCCGGCAACAGGTTTTACGGCTATTGAAGAATTTTGTCATACGCCCTACGCCCGAAATCCGCCTCGAAAAGGTTTGCAAAAAACCCGAAATCGGCCCACGATCATCCAAAGATTCTTTTTAGAAAACCCAACCAACTCAATGAACAACCTATGACTCGCGCGATTATCCCCCATCG
Organism: Saccharimonadales bacterium (SeqCode); assembly: GCA_035648615.1. GTDB lineage: Bacteria > Verrucomicrobiota > Verrucomicrobiia > Limisphaerales > Palsa-1400 > DASRLE01. Next base: position 6,585 of record DASRLE010000111.1, read on the forward strand.
TTTCCATGTCTGGCCGGTTGTGCTCGCCGCCCTTGTTCTCACCACCCTTCCAGCCTTGGCTCAAAATCTCAGTGTCGAGGTCAACAGCAGCGGCAATGTGGTGCAACCGGCCTCAGGAAGCGCCGTCAACTTCGCCACGAAACAATTGAAGGTCAACGGCGTAGCAGTAGTAGGCGGGGTGGGCGCAACCGGTCCTGCTGGGCCTGCTGGGCCGAAAGGGGCCACGGGTGCGGCTGGTCCCGCCGGGCCTGCTGGCCCGAAGGGTGTAGCCGGCGCGACAGGCGCCAAGGGCGCCACTGGACTTACGGGTCCATCCGGACCAAAGGGCGCGACCGGCGCTACTGGCCTGACGGGGTCAGTTGGCCCTGCTGGCGCGAGAGGTCTGGCTGGAGCGAAGGGTGCAACTGGAGCAACGGGCCCCGCAGGTCCGCGAGGCCCCACCGGCCCGGCCGGCTCCGGCTCCGGGTCAGCTATACCCGAAATGCAAGTATTCACTCAGGATGGCACCTTCAC
>DASRLE010000112.1:0-16881 GCA_035648615.1 Saccharimonadales bacterium (SeqCode)
GAATCAGCTCGCTCCCTTGCCGAGGAGAACGACCCAGATCGTGCGCCAGAGTATTTTGAAGTCCAGTCCCAATGTCCAGTGGTCGATGTAATCCAAATCCAAGCGCACCCATTCGGCGAAGTCCTTGACTTGATTGCGCCCGGAAACCTGCCAGGTGCAGGTCAACCCCGGCTTGACGCTGAGACGGCGGCGATGGGCCATGTCATCGAAACGCTTGACTTCGTCCACGGGCAGCGGGCGCGGGCCGACCAGGCTCATTTCAAAACGCAAGACATTGAACAATTGCGGACATTCATCGAGGCTGGACTTGCGCAGGAAGCGCCCTATGGGAGTGACCCGCGGGTCGTTGGTCACTTTGAAGACCGGGCCGGACATTTCATTCAAGGCGGCCAATTCGTGTTTCAACTGCTCGGCATTGGTCACCATCGTGCGAAATTTATACATGACAAATGGCCGGCCGTTCAGCCCGCTCCGCTGCTGCCGGAAGAGAATAGGGCCTTTGGAAGTCAACTTAATGGCGATGGCGGCCAGGAGCATCGGAATGGCAAAGACGGCCAGCAGGATCAGCGCGCCCACCAGATCGACCAATTGTTTGGCCAGCCGCGGCCAGGGCATTTCCGGCCCGGAGTGAAAGACCAAAATCGGCCGGCCGTAAAAATCGTCCAGGCTGGTGCGGGAAATTTGAGTCTTGAAAAAGTCGGCCAGCAGCCAGGTTTCGATCCCTTCCAACTCGCAGGCGTTAATGGCTCTTTCCACCTGGCCGAAGACGGTGTGGCTGGCGTGGATAATCACCATGTTGATGGAATGCTCGTGCAAAAAGGACACCAGATCTTCAATAGTGCATTGGTTCAGGTCAAACACCCCGATGATTTCCAATTCTTGCATGCCCCCCGCGATGGCCGTGCGCAGTTGCCCGGTGTCCTGCTCCACCCCGACGAGAATGACGCGCCGTTTAAATTGGGACTGGCCAAATTTGCTCCGATACGCCCAGCGAAATACCTCCTCCTTCAGCAGCATCAAGCCAAGTGCAAACAGGCCAAAAAGCACGATCACCCCGCGCGCTCCCTCGCGCCGCAACATAAATTGCACCAGAATCAGCCCGACGGTGGAAATGAGGCAGGCTTTGGCCAGTTGCCAGAAGACCAGGCGCCGCGCCGAATAAATCGGACGCTCATAATATCCCTGCCAGTCCAGGATTATCGGAGTCAGCGGAAGGATCACCACGATCATCCAGGCATATTCGGCCGCAAAGCCGGTGATTTGATCAGCTTTCTCAAATCCCGGTATCGGGATTCCCTTCCAGTAATAACGCACCAGCCAGCCCAGCCCCAAAGCCAGCGCGAAAATACCGGCATCAATGATTTGAAAAATCTGGATTCGGATTTGTCGGTTTCGGCGCAGCATTTGGTTGTACGGAAACTAGTTTGGACTCATTTTGCCGGAGGCCACCGCGGAGAACCGTCCGGAGGGCTGGCCAGTGACCACTTGAAAATCCGGCGCCGAGGCTTGGATAAATTTCTCCAAGCGCTGGCAGGTTGCCTCGTCCTGCCCCGGAAGACAAGTCGCAAAATAACTGATGTAGGCCCATCGCTCCAGATACCCCTTGGTCAACATCGTCCGGGCAATCGACCACAGCCGCTCCCCTTGGTCGCCGGTTATGTTATCGCCGGAAACGAACCAATAAATGTAAACCCCATGGACCGTGCTCAACTGGCCGTGCGCGTCCTTGATGCGCATCGACGTGCTCAACTTGACCGCAGGGAGGTCATACGCCATGGGCCGTTGCATCGGCACATGAATATGGTCCGTCCCCACAATGCTCCATCCCTGGGCCACCAGGCAGAATTGGGGTTGATGGATGCTGGTGCGGTCAGCGCCCATCAAAACCACGCTAATCATCGTGCCGAAACCATCGGGCAGCAGGTAAGTGCATCGCCCAAAAGTGGTGTCTCGCGGCAACGCCCAGACCTCATTGGTCGTAATGGGCTGGCTCCTGGCGCGCCCTCCCATCACTTCGTCCGGCAAAACCACGCTGTTGCTCGAAACCAGCCGGCCGTCCGTGTCATAAATGGACACCGCGCCCACCCTGACCCCAGGCTGGCCGAGATGTTGGTGGGCGCGAATTTTGCCCAAAAAGCCAGCCGTCAGGGCCATCAACCCCACCGCAACGGCAAATAGGATCCACTTGCTTTTCTTCATCTGGCAGCCGACGGAGATTTATCCTTGAGCCAATGACCCGCGATCATCAGGCCCCCGACAGCCACCGCATAGGTCAAAAAGCCAAAGGAATGATGGACAAGGTCGCCGGCCCGCCGGTCAAAGGCTTGCGTGGCCAAAACGATCGCCGTCAGGCGCAGGATGTTGCAAAAAACCACCAGCGGAATGGTCAATAGGATCATGACGGCCCTTTTCCAGGCGGTTTGCAAAGTCAGGACCGAAAAAACGATGCTCAACCCCAGCAAAGCAAAGAAACTGCGAATGCCGCTGCACGCGACGGCGATGTCGTAATTAATTCTTCCATCAGGACTGGTCAAAGTGGTGCCTTGTTGAACAAGATTGATCCCCAAAATGCCGTGGCAAATGCCGTAAGTTACGTCCGTGGCTAAGAGCCGAAGCGGGAGCGTCAAATTTTCAATAAAAGTCCCGAAAGGCATGCAAAAGGCAAACAGAATAAACGGGAAAAAAGTGGCCTTCATCGCTTCCCAGCCCCAAGCCAGCCCCACCAAACCATAAAGACCCAAAAACAGCGCCACAATCGAGGCGCGCGGCTGCTGCACCAGGAACCCAAAAGCATGCAAAGCCAGGGCCATCGCGACAAAAAACAAAGCCGGCCACCACAAGCGAGGCGTGACGGCGGCCAATTGCTCGCGTCTGACCCACAAAAGGATAATGACCGCAGGAAGAACCAGATTGCCCTGGCTGGAATCGAGCGCAGGAGCATTCCACGCATTATACATCCACTGAAAAAGCGAAGGAGTATCCGAAAAATTAAACGAGCTGACCCCGAAAAAATAGAACAACAAACACCAAGCCGCCAGCAACCCAAAAAAGAAAGCCCTCTTCGGCAAGCGGTTCCAATAAAGGAAAAACTCCTGTCCCAAACTCTGCCCCGAAGGCAGCGCCGTATGTTCAATAGCATCCATTGGAAGGCGCATTCTACCCGGCAGCCTTCCGCGGCGCAACACAAACCAATCCCCGACCGGAAATCAACTCACCCACGCCGGAAAAGTCTACGGCACTCCCGGTTGGTCAAGGGGTTCCATGCGGATCAGGGATAGGCAGGGTGGGAGGCATGGCGAGGCATTCCTCCTAGTGGACCATTTTTGGATGAAGGGATCCTGAACGCCGACCTTACGGCGTGGATTTTCCCGTTTGACGTGCCGCCGCCTTTTGAGACACTTTGCCGCATGACAGCAAACGGCGAAGAGAACCCCGGCCTTGGTATCCATGTCGCCTTTGCTCCGAGCACGCCATCAGCAAATGTTTCCGCCGTCATCTTGGGTTGGGGCGGCATCATGCCAGGCAGCGGCGCCTTTTTCGCCGATGATACTCCAACACCCATTTGGCGAAGGTGTAGGGAGCGGGCACTTCTCCAAGCCGAAATAAAAGCTCTCGAAAAGGATATCCTCGACCTGCTCAAGGAGGTCGTCGTATGAGCGACATCAAATTGTTTGGAATTTCTGGAAACGCCGCGAAGGAGATTCATGGAACGGCCCACCATCTAGAAAAGCCTCTCCAGAGCCTCATTGAGGCAAATCTCGTTCCGCTCCTGGGAATCCGCTTTGTCGTCACGGAATACTCTACCGGCAAGACTCATGCGGGCCGCATTGACACCCTTGGTCTCGACGAAAATGAATCTCCGGTCATCATCGAATACAAGCGATCCAGCCACGAAAATATCATCAATCAAGGGCTGTTCTATCTCGATTGGCTAATGGACCATCAAGCAGAGTTCAAACTACTTGTGCTTGAAAGATTCGGCAAATCAACGGCTAATGCCATTGATTGGACCGCCCCCCGCCTCATTTGCATCGCCGCAGACTTCACCAAATATGACAGCCACGCAGTTCAGCAGATGGATCGAAACATCGAGTTGCTTCGCTATCGCCAATTTGGGAAGGACTTGCTCTTGCTCGAGCTTGTTAACGCGGTTGTCTCAGGCGTTCCAATTGCCAAAAAGCTAAGGAGTATCAAGACTGGCGGAACCGACAAATCCGTCGCCGAGTCGCTTGCCGACATGATTCCCGCGATCCGCGAAGTGTTCGAGTCCCTCGAAGGTTATTTAGTTTCGCTCGGCGACGATGTTCAACGCAAAGACCTCAAGCTCTATGTCGCGTTTAAGCGACTGCGGAATTTTGTCACTGTCTGCTTTCAAAAGAATACCCTAATTCTTTTCCTCAACGTTGAGGCCGAGCAGATCGATTTGGAGGAAGGATTCACACGAAATGTAAGCAATATCGGTCACTGGGGCACAGGAAACGTGGAGGTAACGCTCAGAAAGTTGTCGGACCTTGACAAAGCAAAGCCTTTACTTCTTCAAGCATACAATGGCGGACCCCATGCAGGATAAGCCAGATCTACACTGCAAGCCAGGCGACATCGAATGGGTCGTGCTGGCGTCCTCACTATTGACACAACATCAGGACGGTTATTTGCATACAACAGGTTGGAGACGGAGGTTCCATCATTTTCTGGGTTGCCTCGCGCTATACATTTTAAGCTTCACGGTCATTTGCGAGAACCACCGGCCTTGTCATCCAGTTTGACAACTTTGGCCTCAATCGCGGCGGCGATGATTTGGGAGGCAATGGCAGTTTTGTGTTCCGGCAGGTGGAACCGTCCACGCAAGGATTGGGTGGTCATGCGTTCGCCCATGACCCATCTCAAAGCGCAATGTTGATAGCACGCGCGGATGGGGTCGTCACGATCCATGTCATCAAAATTCTTAGGTCCGAAGATGACAACGATTGTCCGGCGATGGGTGGCGCGGAAATCCGTCACCGAACGGCACCAAGTAATTCTTCAAGGGAGACCTTTTGGAGGTTGCTAAAGACCGCTCTTGGCTGGTCAAGATGACAACGGCCATCAACCAACACTGGCAGCGGCAAAACACCCGCAAGAAAGACCATTCTGCGAATGGTTCACAGAATCGCCATTGCCTCTACAGGGCCTTGGCCACTCCCTAAAAGCCAATTGATCATTTTGTTTCAAGATGAGTTTCAAAAAGGAACGTCGCCAAACTGGACGCCGCCCCCACCGCAAGTTTTGCGTGACGCGGTTTTAGCCCGCTTGACTTTGCGTGTTTTCCATGACCAGAACCATAAAGCCCTCGAAGTTCGGCCAAGCCATTGCCAACAGTCCCCAAATTGCTAAGGAGACGTTTGATGACCTCGTAGCCCCTAGCGGAATCAGGAACACCGTCCGGCACGAGTTTTAATTCTTTAAAGGTTTCCTTGGTAAGTGTAGGAATGTGGGGCGTTCCCAAAACCGGCTTCCCGCGCTCCGCGAGTATCGTTTTACAAACTGTTTCTATGAGTTCTTTGGCCGTGCCAATAGCTAAATCTGGGTCAGCGTCCACTGAAGATTCCATGCGCCGAATCTGTGCGGACAAATGCCCGGCGTCGAGGTTCTTCGCGTGAGTCTTAAGCGATTCCAATGTGGGTGCGCCTGCCAAAAGACGTGAAGCGATCTGTCGGCAACGCTCAACCACCGTCGGGCCGTCGCCAGCAGCATTCAACCCGTGGGCTGTTGAATAATCTAAAAGTGAAAGGATTAGTTTGCCAAGATTGTAATCCGTTTCCAATTTCCAATATGTGCGAAGTTTATTTGCCTTGGACGTTCCCCCGGACGTGTAGGGTTCGGCGTGAATATCAATATTCGCCGACTCGAACATGAATTCGCCAAAGGTTCTGTCCGAAAAATTCAGCACGTAACCGCCTCCCATGCCGAGAAATTTTTCGAGGCTGTGTTTATCCGCAATTGTGAGTGAACTCATGGGTTTCTCCTGATTTTTCAAATCAATCTATCAGTGTGATCTTTCACTTACGCTGCTTCGATATTGCCGGTGCAACAATTCGTTCAGGGAGTTTGCGCGGAGGGGGTGGCGGCGGATTCCCTGCGCTCGTTTTCGGTGGTTCTGCGATGGTCGTCACGGGTTCTTGTGCGGGTGGATCGTCAAGGTCCTTGGCTCCAATTTCATTTGCCCGTTGAGTCAATGCGTGTAACGAGGCCGTATCCAAACCGAGGGCTTTCATTTTGAAATGCCGCTTGATGACTTTGTAAGGATTAAGCACTACCGCAAAACTTAAATCTCCTTCCGGGCCGGGCTGAGTCTTGATGAATTCAAGTTTTTCCAGAATTTTCATCCGTTCAGCCCATGTTTGTTCAGCGCGTTGGCCAGAAAACCCGGCATGAAATGCCATTTCCCTCGGTTTCAGGTTCAAAAAGCAATCATCATACATTCGACACCAGAGCTCGAAATATGTTCCTGACACGGGCTTTCCTTTCGATAGGCGGTCCATCAGAGTAAGAAGCAAGGGCAATGCTCTTGGGATCGTCGTAAATCCGGTGCTTCTCTGGCGTAGCCAAAGCTCGGTTTCCGCGACATCGGGAAAAATGCGCTTGCGAAGCTCAGTTCGTTTTTCAGCTATCTTTTGATTCCGTGTCATAGTATATTTTCAGTTGAGCGTAGATCGGGCCGGGGTTTGGACCCCCGACCCTTTCAAACTGATTTTTGTGTGGGTGCGAGTTTGAGCAGGTTTGGGCCCTGCTCGCTCGCGCCTTTCAGTTCGCACAGTTATCGTAATCCCTGACCTCTTTATTGCAACGATTTCTTTAGTGCTACTGAGGCGTTTTGGGAGACTGCGCATTTTTGGCCTAAGACAAAAAATGCCACCTGCGCTTAGAACTCGATATTTGAGTTGCGATTAACGTGCGAATACCATCTTTTAAAGCTATGAATTCAGGGCACTTCCGTCGAAAGGGTTAGTGCTCCTCGTTATCCTGTTATCATATGTGCTCGTAGGTGCTCTCAACTCTCATATGCGAACGATGGGGAGCGCGACGTGATGATATTCTCCGCTAATCCCCCGCAAGCAACTCCAGCAGTCATCGGCACGGTTTTCGCCTCGTAGTCTTCCAGCGACCGTAGTCTTCCAGCGACGGGACGATGACCTTTGCCTGGTTAGAATACGCCCGCGCAAACGCCTTGGAACTGTGCCCAAGGGCCTGCTGCGCGAAGCGTTCCGGCATTCCCACGGTCTTTGCACGTTCCGCCCATGCGTAGCGGTAAACTAAGTTTGACCCCCCCTCAGCAGGCAAATTTGCGCTCTATGGCGTTTGCAGTGCTCCTCTCCCAAAATTAGTGCGCACCGTTATCGTCTCTTGTGGACTGGCTGCCTCGTGAACGTTTGAAAAATAGCGCGCACGGTGAGCGGCAGAGTTTCCTGGTTTTGTGCTAAAATGGCAAGGTGATGGTAATGGACGATGAAAAGCCGGGGTGGCGGCCAAGCGCACCCGGACTGAACGAAGCGCCTGCGAGAGGCAGCCAGTTTGTTGTAGGGTCGAGGCTGCGCCTCGACAGGTTGAGCCGCAGGCTCAACGCTACAACTTCGGCCTTTTTTGCATTTTCATGTAAGTGTCCCGTGGGGGATTTGACCAGATTAAACCAAATTAAAGTGAAACCCGATGGGGGTGGGCGGTCTGGGTGGACAAGCAAGGGAGGCAAGCCACCGGCCCGGTTTTGACTTCTCACCCGTCTTGAAGCAATATGCGGCTGCGCGCAATGAATCTTTAAACTATGAGTCTGGAATCCATTGAAACCGTCCGGGCCGAACGAGATCGGCTGGCTCGGGCGTTGAAGGAACAAACCGCCCAGGTGGAAGCGGTGAATAAGGAGTTCGAGCAGTTCAGTCATTCGCTCTCGCATGATTTGCGCGCCCCTTTGCGGGCCTTGGAGGGGTTTGCCCAGATTCTGATCGAGGATTACAGCCCGAGTCTTGATGCCGAGGGGAAGCGCTGTGTCGAGATTCTTTGCCAGAGCGCGCGCAAGGCTTCTTCGCTAATCGAGGATTTGCTGGTTCTTTCCCGCTTGTGCCGCCGGCCATTTACGGTTCGGCCTTTTAATATGCGGGGGGTGGTGAGCCGTCAGGTGGCGGAATTGCAGGCGGAGGGGGTGACCGCGCCTTTTCAAATTGACGATCTGCCCGATGCGGTTGGCGATGCTGAGTCGGTGAGCAAAATTTGGGAGCAATTGTTGCGCAATGCCGTTAAGTTCACCGGGCGCCAGTCTAAGCCGCTGATTGAGCTGGGAGGACGCATCGAGGCGGAGAGGCTGGTCTATTTTGTGCGCGATAACGGGGTAGGGTTTGAGCCCAAGTATGCCGGTCGATTGTTTGGGATTTTCCAGCGTTTGCACGGCGAGCAGGAATTTGAGGGCCGGGGCATTGGCCTGGCCGTCGTCAAGCGGCTGGTGCATCGCCATGGGGGCGAAGTGTGGGCCGAGGGAACGGTGAATAAGGGCGCCACTTTTTCCTTTTCTCTTCCCCTGCCCCCGGCGTCCGGAGCGGCGCCCCCATAGTTTGGCTGGATTTGCGGAAATGGCCATGATAAGGTAAGTTAGTTCAATTGACAGTCATTGAGCGATTTTGACAAGGAGTGTTGGCGTTATGAATGAAGTTGCCGCAACGTTGCCGCCCACGATGAATTCGGTGGAGAAGAAGGGGTCTGGCGAGACTTCGGCCCGGACGTTGCGGATTCTTATTTTGGAGGATGTGGCGGCGGACGCCGAACTTATCCAAAGGGAGTTGCGGCGCGCCCAGATTGCCTTTGTGGCCCGTTGTGTGGAGACGCGCGAGGGATACTTGCAGGGGCTGACGGAATTTGCGCCGGACATTGTCCTTTCCGATTTCTCCATGCCCGGCTTTTCGGCCATCGAGGCGCTGGATTTGCGCAATGACCGGCCCGATCCCCCTCCTTTCATCCTCGTGACCGGTTCCCAATCGGAAGAGGTCGCCGTGCAGTGCATGAAGGACGGGGCCGATGATTACATTTTGAAGGCGACCTTGAAGCGCCTGCCTTCCGCGTTGCTCAATGCGATTAAAAAGAAACATGCCGAGCGCGAACACAAACAAGCCGAATTGGCCATTGAAAAACTGGCGGCCTTTCCCCGCCTGAATCCAAACCCGATTTTCGAGTTGAATTCGATGGGGACGCTCAACTACTGCAATCAGGCCGCCGAGGAAATGGCGCGGTCGGTGGGCAAAGCGCCGTCGGAAATCCTGCCGGAGGACATCGTGGCCGTGGTGCAGGAATGTTTGCGCACCGGGAAAAGCAATTGGCGGCGCGAAGACGCCCTCGGCGCGCGCATTGTGTCCTGGATGGTTTTTCCCATTTTGTCCAGCCAGTTGGCGCATTGCTATGCCGTGGACATCACCGAGCGGGTCAATCTGGAAGCGCAACTGAGGCAATCTCAAAAACTGGAATCCATCGGCCAATTGGCGGCGGGTATCGCCCATGATTTTAATAACATTCTCACCATTGTCGGCGGTTATTCCACCATGCTGCTGGAAGAAAAGCTGGTGGAAGGCCCGGCGCGCGAGCCCGTCGAGCAGATCGCCCTGGCCACGCAACGCGCCGTGAATCTGACCCGGCAGCTTCTTCTCTTTAGCCGCAAGCAGGTCATGCAGCCCTCGCCGCTGGATTTGAACGACGTCATTGGGTCTGTCACTAAATTTCTTCGGCGCATCCTCGGGGCCGATATCCGCCTGCATTTCAATTACTCCCCGCATCTGCCGGCGATACACGGGGACGCGGGCATGATCGAGCAGATCATCCTCAACCTGGCCGTCAATGCGCGCGATGCGATGCCGCGCGGGGGGAGTTTGACCATTGGGACGAACACCATTGAGATCAACGCCCAGCATACACGGGTCAATTCCGAGGCCAACACGGGGGCGTATGTTTGCCTGCGCATCAGCGATACCGGATTGGGAATTCCGCCCGAGACGCTGTCGCACATTTTTGAACCGTTCTTCACCACTAAAGAAGTCGGGCGGGGAACCGGCCTTGGCCTGGCGACGGTTTACGGCATTGTCAAACAGCATCAGGGCTGGGTCGAGGTGCTGAGCGAGCCGGGCAAAGGTTCGACCTTCCGCGTCTTTTTGCCGGCCGGGCCCGGCGCGGACGAACCTCCCGACAACGAATGCGAACAGACGGAAAACTGCTGCGGCACTGAAACCGTTTTGGTGGTGGAAGACGAACCGGAACTGCGCGCCCTGGTCTGCCAGATCCTGCGCCAGCACGGTTATACAACGCTCGAAGCCGGCTCCGGCCCAGAAGCAATTCCGATCTGGCGGCAGCACGCGGACCGGATTCATTTATTATTGACAGACATGGTCATGCCCGGCAACATGACGGGCCGCGAGCTGGCCGGCGTGCTGAAGGCGGAGGGGCCGAGCCTGAAAGTCATATACACCAGCGGCTACAGCGCGGAAATGCTGGCCAATGATTTTGTTTTCAAGCGCGGCTTAAACTTTCTGCAAAAGCCCTACCATCCGCACGCCTTGCTCAAGGTCGTTCGGGACTGTCTCGATTCCTAAGAAGCCTGTTCAAAATAACATGAACACATTGAAGAATTTTGTTTCACACCCGCTGCCGGCCTGAAGCATAATGCGCGCAATGATTCGAGGTGGAGTTTTGGTTTGTCTTTGTCTGGCGCTGGGCTGCCGGTCGATGTCGCCGGGCGGTTGCAGCGGCGGCCCTCTGCAAATAGGCGCGGCGGAAGTGGATATTACGCCACCGGTGGGGTTTCGCATGGCGGGGTATTTTGATGAACGGATTTCCACGGGCATCCATGATCCGCTCCACGCCAAGGCCATCGTCCTCCAGCAAGGTCATACCGAGATCGCACTGGTTTTTTGTGATTTGATCGGCTTGTCACTTCACGTCACGACCCGTGCGCGCGCGCTCGCCGCCCGGCAAACGGGCATCCCGGTGACGAATATTGTCATCAGCGCGACTCACACTCATACCGGGCCGCTCTTTGATGATGTCCGCCTTGATTATCTTCATCAGGCGGCCATGGCGCGGGAGGGAGTGGATCCGCACGAAACCATGGATTACCCGGCTTTTTTAACGGCGCAATTGGTCGAGGTCATTGTGGCGGCGCAGACCGCGCGGCATCCGGGCCGGCTGGAGGCGGGAGTGACGCAACAGCCCGGCATGACCTTCAACCGCCGCTATTGGATGAAGAACGGCAAGGTCGTGACCAACCCCGGCCAGTTGAATCCGAACACGGTTCGTCCGGCCGGTCCGTCCGACCCGGACGTGGATATTCTGCTGGCGCGTGACACGGCGAACGGGCCGCCTTTCGCGGGAGTGACGCTCTTTGCCATGCATTCGGATACGACGGGCGGAACGAAATTCAGCGCGGATTATGAATACTCGGTGGAACGAACCTTGCAGGAAGCGTTCGGGACGAACTTCATCTCCGCCTTTGGCCTGGGCGCGTGCGGCGACCTCAACCATATCAACGTCAATAAGAAAGAACCTACCGGCGGCTTCGAGGTGGCGGCGCGGCTGGGGCGGACTTTGGGCCAGACTGTTCTCGACGCCGTCCCGCATCTGGCGGAGGTGGCGCGTCCCGAGTTAGCGGCGCGCAGTATGACGTTGCGGGCTCCGTTGCAGGACGTTTCGCCGGAACAACTGGCCGAGGCCCGCGCTTTGACGAATCGGCTCGGCGATGCAAAGGTTAACTTTCTCAAGCGGGTTGACGCGGTGCGAACTCTCGATCTCGCCCAGCGGGGCTCAAGCTGGCCGATGGAAGTGCAGGTCATTCGCCTTGATAACGAAACCGCCCTTGTTTGCCTGCCTGGCGAGATTTTCACCGGCTTGGGGCTGGCCATCAAACACGCCTCCCCTTTCCCGCGAACGATGGTCCTCACTCTGGCCAATGACCGGCCGAGTTACGTGCCGACCAGACAAGCCTTCGCGGAAGGCAGCTATGAAGTCAGCAATTCGCGCGTCAAGCCCGGCGTGGGAGAGACGCTGGTTTCGACGGCGTTGCGGGAGTTGAATGACCTCAGGCATTGACTGAGCTTGCAGCCCGTTTGACGCCGTCCCTGACCGCGGCCATTTTATGACATGAAAAAGAACCCATTAAAAGACGGGGCTTTGACCGAAAACTCGGCCGGCATCGGCACGGTCAACAGGACCATGGTGGAACAACGCGCGGCGCAACTGGCGGTCATCAACGGCCGGTCCGCCCATGAAGTGCTGGAGTCCGATCTGGCCCAAGCCAAACGCGAACTGACCGGCGGACCGGAGATGGATCCGCATGAAGCCGCCCTTGAATCCGCGCCGGAATCGGATCGTTGGAATCCCGTGCCTGGCTCGACCGGCTATAAAGTCGCCGCAGCGGTCAGCGAGGATGAAGACGAAGAGGGACGGAGCGACAATGAGCGCCTGGTCGAAGAAGGCATCGCGGGAGCGGAGCACGATCAAATGCTTCAAGCCACCCTCAATGCCAAGCATAACAGCGATTGAAATCCTCCACGCCTTCCGTCCTGGTCATTAACGGCGGCTCGTCGAGCATCAAGTTTGCGCTCTACGAAATCGCCGATCCGCTCCGGCGTTTGCTGGACGGCAAGATCGAGCGCATCGGGCTCCCCGGGACAAATTTGGCGGTGAGCGATTCTTCTGGGAACCCGCCGAAGAAGATTGATGTCAAGACTACCGATCATCCCGCCACGGTAAATTTTTTATTGGACTGGCTGGAAAACGAACCGGCGATCGCCAGACTCCAGGCCGTTGGCCATCGCGTCGTCCACGGGCTGACCCACTCGGAACCGGAAAAGGTCACGCCCGGCCTATTGGCCGAATTGCATCGCATTATCCCCTATGACCCTGAGCACTTGCCCGGGGAAATTGAACTGATTGAGGCTTTCGCCCGCCGACGGCCCGGCCTGCTGCAAGTCGCCTGCTTCGACACTGCCTTTCATCGCACCATGCCGCGCGTGGCCAAACTGCTGCCCATCCCGCGACGCTACGAAGCAAAGAATGTCCAGCGCTATGGTTTTCACGGGTTGTCGTATGAATACCTCATGTCCGAACTGGCGCGCCTGGGCGATCCAGCCGCCGGCAAAGGCCGGGTCATCCTGGCCCATCTGGGCAACGGCGCGAGCCTGGCCGCGGTGCGCGATGGGAAAAGTATTGACACCAGCATGGGCTTCACTCCGGCGGCGGGTTTGGTCATGAGCACGCGTTCCGGCGACATCGATCCGGGGTTGGTGGCGTTTCTCCAGAACAGCGAGCAAATGACCGCCGGCCAATTTGACCACCTGATCACCCACGAATCAGGGCTGCTGGGCGTTTCCGAAACCAGTTCCGACCTCCGTGACCTATTGGCGCGGGAGAACAGCGACGTGCGGGCGGCGGAAGCAGTCGCCCTTTTCTGCTATCAAGCCAAAAAATGGATTGGCTCGTATGCGGCTGCCTTGGGCGGGCTGGACACTCTGGTTTTTGCGGGCGGCATTGGCGAAAACGCCGCGTCGATCCGCGCCCGGATTTGCGACGGCCTCAATTTTCTCGGCATAGAACTGGACGAAGCGCGCAACGCCGCGCATGCGCCGATCATTTCCAGCGAGACGAGCCGCGTCCCCGTGCGAGTCATTCGCACCGATGAGGAATTGATGATCGCAAGGTCGGTTGTTCCCTTTCTAAAGACATAACTCACGAGACAGGATAGTCTTTAATCCGGCGGCCCCTGTTATCTGTCCGCCACGCTTTTTGCAATTTCCACGGAGCAACGTTAGACGGTTGGATGACTATGTAATGGTAGGTTGAGGTATCGCCACTCTTCCTGATGCCGAAAGTAACAGAAGCAGAATACGATTCGAGATCTATCGCTCCCTTGTCATTTCTTGACCAGCCGGGAAGCTGGCCCTTGTTCTTAAGGCTCTTTAGGAATTTCACCGCGCCATCCATTTTTTCCATCGAGATAGCATTGCTCAGATGAAGCAGTTCCAGCGCCTTCTCGAAAGCGGCATCCCGGCCAGTTTGAATGTCAGCCACGGAATTCTCTACCCAATAGCCGGGTTGCAAAATATCGCCGTTGGAAGGCAGCGCGCGTTCAAAGTATTCGCTCGGCAACGAAATCATAATGCCGGAATGGGGAAGCTTGAAGGATGTGAACGTGGTGGGGCCGGTGGGATTGTTGCCTACAGTGGTTCCTACAATCACGGCCAGCTTGTTATCCTGAATCAGCCCCATGAGGAAGGAGGCCGCGCTCGCGGTATTTTGATTGACTAGAACAATGATTTTCCCGATGAACACCGGACGATCTGGATCGATATAGAACGGCAGCTTGGGATCAGTAATGTGGGCAAAAAACGGCAGCTCTTGTTCCGGCGTGGGCAGCAACTGTCGGAAAGGAGGCTCCGTCCCAAATTTTTTTAGATACCACGAGCGCAGCTTTCTACTTCCGTCGGGATCATAATAAGCAAATACTTTCGGGCTGTATTCAAAGACTTTGGAATCGCGCAGATCGGCGCGCCGAGTGAGGTAGTAAATCAATTGCTTGGTCAATTCCCGCTCCCCTCCTCCATTGTTTCGGAGATCAATGATTAGGTTGGTAATGCCCAGGCGATTGATGTTTCCGATTTCCGAGGCCAGATAATCCTTCAGGATGGGCCGGTCGGGATCATAAATACCCCTCATGACGTCGAAAGGTTTTTTGCGATGGAACTGGATGTCCAGCCAGGCCCTGATCAAGGGACGAACCCATGGCCGCACCATATCCAAACCACCCAGGATGGCCGTCTTGTCGAAACAGGCGTTGAATTGAAAACAAGCTAAATTCTGCTCGGGAAAAATCCGAAAGTCATACAAGTGTTCGGAGCGCGCGGTAATGAGATGAGGCGGGCGCGGAACGCTCTGCCAGCCAAAATTCCCCTTCCATTTCGGCGCGATCCAAACCGGCGGGTGACCGGCAAATTCAAGTTCAAGGTTATTGCTGACCGAAGAAGTCAATCCAATGAAACGATCAATTTCGGGACGGCTGTAGCCAAAAGGCTCGAGGGAAGTTTTTTTGGTCCATGGGTTTTCCGCGCTCTCGAAGGCAGCCAGCTTTTGTTCGACTTTTAAAATAGGCTGGCCGCCGAGAGCGGTGATTTTTTGCCCGAGGAGCGAGCGATCATAGTCGCGGGCAATGTCCGACACATACAAATCGTTGCCCACATAATGGACTTTGAACGGGTAAAGGCCGCTGAAACGGAGCGGCCTGGGGTTGTCCGCGACGGTGGCGTGTTGATTATTAAACGCCCCCAGGTAGCTTGAGATGTCAAAAAGAAATGTTTCATAACTGCAATCGGGCCGGCCGAGTTCCTGGAGAATTTTTTGTTCCATCGCGGCGCGTTTGCTAGGCGGAAAATAACGGTCCTCCAATGGAACGACTTCCTGGCCCAATGTTTTCAGATACAGAAAATCCTCCTGATACCGATTGGGCGCGGGGAGGCCGGCCATAGGTTGGATTTTCACCGGGTAATCCTTCATTGCCTGATCGCGCAGAAACGAACGGCAACCCATTGAACCGAGGGTTAGAGCGAGCCAGGGTAAGAGCAAAAAAGCGCCGAGCGGGCCGCCCTTCAAGATTGTTCGCATGGAATTTCTATCGTTCGCCACTGGAAGGCATAAAGGGCCCCGGCAATTAAAAGTGGGATGGCAAACCTAACCCATTGCGGGTTCCAAGAGATCAATACTGATAGACTATGAGGATTGAGTTTGACCCTAAGGAACATCGCGCAAAAGGAGCAAATGGCACACGCGGTCGCCATCCATGCCATCCTCACCGCCGACCGCCGGGCCAGCCAACAAAAGAGAATCGCCACCAGAGCCGTCGCAAGGTAGTCGGCGCAGTGAAGCGCTAAAACAAGATGATGAAATGAATCAGGATTCTTGGCGGCCAAGTGAAGTTTCTGATAGTTCCAGCCGAAACCCAGCGCGAAACCCAGCGATAAATTGGCGCATACGAGCAAGGCCCAGAGCACTGGGAATACCAAAAGCGGCAATCCACAGAAGGCAATGAGGACATGACGGCCCCACCATGAGGTTTGTCGTAACGCCATCATCAGGCGCCCGGCCAAAGTAAACGGATCGCCGAGTTGTGTGTTCGCCTGGGATTCCGCGCTGGCTTCCGATAAACCTTCAAGCAATGCGGCTTGTTTCAAGTCTTCCCGATGGTCCGCGACTTCCTGAACCAACCGCCGCAACTGCCTCCTTGGACACCCAAGCTCCAACAACTCAAATCGCAACCGTTCAATGAAATCAATCCTAAGCATGTTGTCCCCCCATCAAAAATGAGATGCCCGTCGTCACGCGTTTGTATTCGGAAGTTAACTCTTCCAGCCGTTTTCGGCCGCGGGCGGTGAGTCTGTAGTAATTGCGATTCCGGCCTTCCACCTCGCGCCGTTGGCTGCTCACCTGTTTTTGCGCTTCCAGGTAATGGAGGTAGGGGTAAATACAGCCTTCGCCAAAAGATAAAGCCTCCCTGGTTTGGACGCGGATTGCCTCCACGATTTGGTATCCGTACATTTCCCGCGAGGCCAGCAGGCGCAACACCAATAGCTCTGGAACGCCGTTCAAAAAACTGGGGTTGGTCTTCTTCATGGCCCGTACCATACCTATAACGGTGATGCACGTCAACATCAAACTGTGATGCTTATGTAAAAGAAAAGCGGCGCTGACGCGCACGCGCTCCCAAACCTATCGGTTCTTCGGCGGCGGTTTGGCGCGCGAAGCGCCATGGAATGCGGAACGTCCAGTTCCGCTTTTAGCCCTAACAGCCTGTTGAAATAAAGGAATTATTGAAAACAGTGCGACGCGGGC
>DASRLE010000113.1:0-9758 GCA_035648615.1 Saccharimonadales bacterium (SeqCode)
CGGTGATTCATCCCGAGCTGTCGGCTTTTCTTCTTTCCTGTTTCCCCCGCATCACAGCCCCGTTTTGGGACGCAACGGCTAAAAACGGGACAATAAATTCACCCAGCAAGAGAGTTTACCGGCGCAAACCCTGATTTTTGCCCCTTATACCTCCTATTGGCATATCCATTGCTGGCATATCAGCGAATTCAGTAGGCTATCCTGAGGGGCCTGCCAGTATGGTGTCAGGCCGATTACCACGCGCGAATTCAGAAGAACACCCAAGGATAAAAAGACACGCGCCATGAGGAATAAATTATTTTTCGTCCGAAGTTATGTGAGCAATTTCAGTTTGGCCGCCATCCTGAGCGTTTCCTTGTTCGGATTTCACCACGCCTTCTGCGCGGAAGCCATCACCGACGCAAATCCGATGCGAATTCCCCAAGTGGGCGATTACGGTTTGCGCATCGTCACTTCCAACTTGCTGGAACTGACGTTGATTACGACCAAAGGGGCTCATGACGGAACGTTGACCAATTGGAACTTCGTCCCATTCAACAGCGCGACCCTCACCCCGCCCTCCACGTCAGAATTTGCCGTGACCGTCAATGGAAATTCAGCAACGGTCCGATCTGTGGGGTTCAAACGCCGCCCAATTTCCGCCCCGCTCAACAGCTACGACCTGCGCATTGGCAATTACCTCTATTTGCAGTTAGCCACTCCGCTCAGCGGCAACGAAGCTGTGACGGTCAATAATCCTGACTCGACGCTCTGGAATTCGTCGGTTCAATTCGCGGCCACCAATTCGGCGATGCGCATCAGCCCGGCCATTCACGTCAACCAGGAGGGTTACATGCCCAACTATATCAAGTGCGCCGAGGTGGGCTTTTTTGCGGGCAGCATCGGTGAATTGCCGTTGCCGGCGAATCTGGGTTTTAATCTGGTCAATGTCGGCAATAACCAAGTTGTCTATTCCGGCGCGCTGACGACACGTTCGGACACAGGCTGGGGCTACAGTCCGGCGCCTTACGCGAAGGTGCTCGAAGCGAATTTTACCTCCTACAACACACCGGGAGAATATGTCGTGCAGGTGCCGACCTTGGGCATTTCCTATCCGTTTATGATTAATGCCGGCATCGGAGCGATGTTCGCCCGCACTTATGAACTCGGGCTTTATCATCAACGGTGCGGCTACGCCAACACGGTTCCATTTACCCGATTTACCAAAGGCATTTGCCATGAGCCTAATGCCACCGTCCCCTCCGCCAACGATGCGGAAGTCAATGGCGTTCTGGCCGGCATGAGCGCGGACAACGCCGGGCTTCAAGGCTCGGCACCCGCCCTCTCCAGCATCAGCGCGAGCCTGTATCCCTTCATTAATACAGGTCCCGTGGCCACGCAGGGCGGCCATCACGACGCCGGCGATTACAGCAAATACACCATTGATGTCTGCCTGCTTTCCCACTCCCTGCTCTTCGCCGTCGATGCCTTCCCCGGCGTGTCGAACATTGATAACCTCGGTGTCCCGGAAAGCGGCGATGGCATCCCCGACGTTTTGCAGGAAGCGAAATGGGAAATTGATTACCTGTCCCATTTGCAGGATGCGGACGGCGGCTTTTATTTTCTGGTCTATCCGGCCAATCGCCAATATGAATCCGACGTCACGCTGGTCGGCACCAACCTGGGCGATCCCCAAGTCGTCTTCCCCAAAACCACTTCCGCGACCGCGGCCGCAGTGGGCGCATTGGCCGAAGCCGGCTCTTCGCCGCTCATGAAGAAATATTACCCCGCGCAAGCCGCTCAATATCTAACCCAAGCGCAATTGGGATGGCAGTTCCTCACCACCGCCATCGCCAAGTACGGGCGCACCGGTTGTTACCAGGCGATCAACCAATACGGAAATTCCAACACCAATATGGACGAGCTGGCTTGGGCGGCCTCCGCGCTCTTCGCCGCGACCGGCAACCCGGTTTATGAGAATGACTTGACGAACCATTTCGATCCCTCCAACCCGGGCACCATTTACTGGGGATGGTGGCGCATGTTTGAAAGCTACGGCTGCGCGACGCGCGACTATGCCTTTGCGGCCCGCACCGGCCGTTTGCAGCAGAGCCAGTTGGACCCCGCCTATCTCGCCAAGTGCGAAACACAAATCGTCGATTGCGGCAACGACAATGTGAATTGGGCCAACGCCAATGCGTATCACAACAGTTTCTCCCAAGCCTACAAATCGCCTCCCAATGCCGGCTGGTTTTTCTCGGTCAATCAAGACTTCGACCTGGCCGTCGCCAATGTGGTTTCAAATAGCCAGACCTACATCGACACCATGATTGGCAACATGAACTACGAAGGCGGCTGCAATCCGGTGGACATGACTTTCGTCACCGGCATTGGCTGGAAGCGCCAGCATCAAATCGTCAGCCAGTACGCCGACAACGCCGTCCGCGCTTTGCCTCCCACCGGTATTCCGCTCGGCAGCGTCCAAACCGGTTTTGTCACCCTGTCGCCTTACGGGACGGAAAACGGCCAGTTGGTTTATCCTCCGGATTCCCAATCCGCCGCATCCTATCCTCTCTATGACCGGTGGGCCGACACCTTCAACACCATGACTGAGTTAGTCAGCCCGCAACAGGGACGCAGCCTGGCGGCAATGGCCTATCTTATGGCCCAAAGCTCGCCGAACAGCGCGGCATGGAACCCGACCAGTGTCACCGCCACGATTACCAACTTGCCTGCCGTGGCGCCGGATTTCGCGCCCATCAGCGTGGGTCTATCAGTGCCCGGCGTGGACATGAGCGAAGCGACTTATGTTTGGGAAGCAACCGGCCAGGACCCGACGTCCGGGGCGGTCTTCAACTTCGAAGCGAATAGCGTGGGGGCTCAATGGATCGAAGTGGAAGCGTTATTGCCGGATGGCCGCCGTATCTTCGCGACGAATGCGTTCTATGCCAGCACGGCCACCAATCTTCCGCCTAATTCGTACCTCTCCGGCGAATATACCAACATCACCTCTGACATTGTGGCGTTATATCCTCTTGACAACTCTTGGGCGGACGCGACCGGGCAGCAAGCCCCGCTCGCGCCTTCCGGCAGCGCGTATCTGGACACCTACAATATCTCCTGGATGGCCAATCCCACCGGTTCTTCGCTTCATTGCATGAATGTCGGAGATCAGGCGACGGTTTCGATCCCGAGCAGTTACATCTGGAATTCCGGCACCAAGCGCATCTCCGTCGAGTCCATGATTTATTTGAATGCTTACATGGGCACGAACGTGATTAGCGGCACCATCGTTTCTCTCTACCACAATTGGGACGCGTTTATGCAATTCTACTGCAATCCCTACCTGGGGCCGCTTTTCAACGAGGACTATAACGACTACGCCAACAGCACTGCCCCTATCTCCGCCGCGCTGACTCCGGGAACGTGGCATCATTTCAGCCTGGCGATCGACGCCAGCGGTTACAGTGTGGAAGTGGACGGCGCCACTGTTTATTCGCTTCCCAGCGGTGACTTGGCCAATTGGGGGAACGCTCCCGGCGGCAACACCGTCCTTACCCTGGGTAACTTCAGCGGCTGGATGGACGAAGTCGTTGTCCGCAATACGACAAGCACTCCAGTAACTGTCACTAACATAGTAACTCCGGTGGTTCCTGTGCCTCCGGTGGTTCCTGTGACATTCTCGACCGCGGCGGCTCCGGTGATTTCCCCCGCGAGCGAATTGTTTACCAACAGCACGTCGGTAGCTCTAAGCTCCAGCACGCCAGGAGCCACCATTTATTATACGACGGACGGAACCGTACCGACGACCAGTTCCGCCGTTTATACCGGATCCTTTAGCATTGCCTCCAGCACCGCGGTGAACGCTCTAGCCGCCCTGTCCGGCATGGGCAACAGCGGAGTGGCTACAGCTAATTTCACTCTTGCCACCGCCACTCAGATCGCCGGCTCATTACCCACTCCCCCTTGGGCAAATGCTGATATCGGCCAAGTTGGCCTGACCGGCAGCGCGACCTACAACAATGGCACCTTCACTGTGAATGGTTCCGGGGCCGATATCTGGGGCAATGCGGATGCGTTGCAATATGTTTATCAACCTGTGACGGGCGATTGCCAGATTGTGGCGCAGGTTGCCGGGCTGCAAAAATCGGATCCTTGGTCGAAGGCTGGCGTGATGATTCGCCAATCTCTCAACCCGTCGGATGCCAATGTCCTGACCTTGATCTCAGCCGCCAATGGATCCGCCATGCAGTATCGCGCGACGGCAGGCCAGGGGGCGATCAATATCTCAGGCGGTAATAATGCCGCCCCTTACTGGGTGAAATTGACTCGCGTGGGTAATCTCTTCACCAGCTACACTTCGGTTGATGGCGTTAACTGGACTTCCATCGGCTCAGTCTCATTTGTCATGACTGGCGCCGTATATGTTGGCCTGGCTGTGTGCGCGCACAATAATAGCAGTCTTTGCACGGCCATCTTCAGCAGCGTGGCCGTGACGGACAGTCAGAGCGGGCAGACTTCCTCCATCGCCACTCCGCTTCCTGTGCCGTGGTCGCATCAGGACATTGGCAGCGTGGGCTTGGCCGGAACGGCGGGGAACAAAAACGGCACTATGACAGTGACTGGCTCGGGCGCTGACATCTGGGGAACGGCGGATGCGTTTCAATTCGCCAGCCAGCCTTGGACCGGCAAGGGCTCCATCATCGCCCAAGTCCTCAATGTTCCCTCCACCGACCCGTGGGCCAAGGCCGGAGTGATGATTCGATCCAGCTTGACGGCCAATTCCGCCGCTGCCGCCATGTTCATCTCCGCCGGTTCCGGCTCGGCCTTTCAATATCGCAATTCGACCGGCGCCTATATGACGCAAGGCGCGGCCAATGCTTACGGCGCGCCCTATTGGATCAAGCTCAGCCGCAACGGCAATGTCCTCACCGCTTACTGTTCTCCCGATGGGGTGAATTGGACCAAAACCGGTTCAGTGACCATTGCCATGGGGAAGACGGTCTATTTCGGGCTGGCCGTGACTTCGCATAACAACTCGGTGTTGAACACTTCGACGTTTACCAACGTCAAGGTCAGTGCGAATCTGTAGGAATGTTGTTTGACTTGCTCCGGCAGCCGGCGACCGATCCGACCTCCACCTATCGCTATCGCGATGGATTATACGCCGTCGATCTTTTGACGGCGGCGATTTGCCACTTGGATTTCTTTACCTGGCTGGCGGAACATCCCTCGGACAAGCCGGGGATTTGCCGTGCGCTCGCTTTGCACGATCGTCCGGCCGATGTGATGCTCACGCTTTTTACGGCGATGGGACATTTGCGGAGCGAGAACGGTATTTTTTCACTGACGGAAATGGCGCATGAACATCTGGTCAAATCGTCGCCGTGGTTCATTGGCCCCTATTTCGCCTCGGTTAAAGAGCGTCCCGTTTGCCAGGATATTTTGACGGTGTTGCGAACCGATAAACCCGCCAACTGGGCCAGCCTGAAAACCGAAAAGGAATGGTCTAAAGCGATGGAAGGGAGGGACTTCGCCAGCCGCTTTACGACCGCCATGGATTGCCGCGGCATCTTTCTCGCGCCCGCCATGGCTCAAAAGCTGGATTGCGCCCGCCATCGACTTCTTCTCGACATTGCCGGCGGCTCCGGCATCTACGCGTGCGCGATGGTGGCCAGGCATCCGCATCTTCGCGCTCGTGTGCTGGAAAAGCCGCCGGTAGATGCCATTACGCGCCAAACCCTCGCGCGGCGGGGCTTCAACGATCGCATCAGCGTGGTGGCCGGCGATATTTTCGTGGATCCGTTCCCGATGGATTGCGATCTGCACCTTTTCTCGAACGTTTTGCACGATTGGGACGAGGCTCGCGTCAAACTATTGCTGGCCAAATCCGTCGCCGCTCTGCCCTCCGGCGGGAGGATCATTGTTCACGATGCACACATCAATGCCGAGAAAACCGGACCTTTGCCCGTGGCCGCTTACTCCGCGTTGTTGATGACCATCACGGAAGGCAAATGTTATTCCGAGAAGGAGATGGCCGATTATTTACAGGAAGCAGGATTTGAAAACGTCAAATACTTTGCCACCGCCGCCGATCGCAGCATCATTACTGCCCGGAAAAAATAGCGATGCGCCGCAATTAATGGTGCGTGGCGTCCTTGAGATTTTTATTTTCCACGAACTTCAACGAAGCAGAGTTGAGACAGTAACGCAGGCCGGTCGGACGCGGCCCGTCTTCGAAAACATGGCCTAGATGCGCGTCACATCGGGCGCAAAGAATTTCCACGCGATGCATCCCATAAGTATTGTCCGAATGGCTGATGACATTCTCCGCAGCCACTGGCTGAAAAAAGCTGGGCCAGCCCGTGCCCGATTCGAACTTGGCTTCGGAAGTGAAAAGCGGCAGGTCGCAACAAATGCAGTAATAAATCCCGGGTTTATGCTGATCGTAAAAGGCGCCGCAGAAAGCGGCTTCCGTCCCTTTGGCGCGCGCGATCTGATATTGGTCCTTGGTCAATTGCTTGCGCCATTCGGCGTCCGACTTGATGACTTTGGGCGCGGCGGTTAACGGGCCGGGCTGGCCCTTTTCATCCACAAAACGTACTTGAACCATAGTGGTTTGATTAGTGTTGGAAGTTTGAGCCGGGGCGGAGGCCTCGGCGGCCGGTTGCGCGTCGCAACCCGCCAGCAATCCCAGCCATGCTGCGGCCAAAAGAACATTGAAAGCCTTCATTGTTTTACGCTACCTCGAAACCGTCTCCTTTTCAAGCGCGGCCAGTGTTCTCACCCCTTGCTGGAGGCGAGGCGGGCTGACTCAATCATCTCCCAGAACTTGGGATTTTCCTGCAACGCTTCATCCTCGCCCGTGGGCAAGCTCGAGCGAAAAAGAAAATCCTTCAGCGTATTCCGGCTCAAAATGCGATGAACCACAATACCCAGTTCATGCCGCTCAAAATAAACCCGATAATCTCCGAGGCGAAAGCGATGGAGAATCTTGCCCATGCGCTCCAGTTTGCCGAAGTGCTGTAAATCACTTTTCAACACCTCCTTAGGCAAGCCGCGAAACTCCCCCAGAATATTCAACTGCAATTCCCGCGGCATGCGGGCCAGCTCCGCCGCGCTGATCGGATTAAAAATAATTTGGAACTGCATGAACCCGCATTCTAACCATCCCAATTGAAATTTGACATCAGAAAACTATGGTAGCGCGTACGGGAATCGCACCCGTCTTTCAGCCTTGAGAGGGCCGTGTCCTAACTGATAGACGAACGCGCCATGGCTCAACCATAGTATTTATGAATCCACACCCAGGCAAGCACTTTAACCTTTGGCGGCGCGTGGAATCATAAGAATTTGAACATAAGCAAACGAAGAGAACGAAGTGAAGATTTTTTCTTTCCGCCTTCGTTTCCTTCGTTAACTTCTGTTAAATCTTTCCGAATTCCGGCCTTTTGACTACGTTGAGCCATGAGTTTTACTTCGGTTGGCCAGTTTCCACAGTACCGCCCACGAAGGTTGCGCCAATCGCCGGCGTTGCGGCGGCTGGTGCAGGAGACTTCGCTGCGAGCGGGGCAATTGGTCCTGCCTCTTTTTGCTCGTCCCGGCAGCAAAGTCCGGCAACCGGTCACGTCCATGCCCGGAGTCTTTCAATTGTCGCCGGACGAAATTGTCAAGGAGGCCGAGACGGCTTACGCGCTCGGCGTGCCGGGGGTGCTTTTGTTCGGGATTCCCGAGCGCAAGGATGACAAAGCTTCGGGCGCTTATGCGGCCCATGGAATTGTCCAAAAGACCGTGCGCTTGCTGAAAAAGAATCTGCCGGACCTGCTCGTTTTTACGGATGTATGCCTGTGCGAGTATATGAGCCACGGCCACTGCGGGATTATCGAAAAAAAGAAAAACGCCGGCGTGGCCAACGATCCCACTCTGGCCTTGCTGGCCCGCACCGCTCTCAGCCATGCCGAGGCCGGCGCCGATGTAGTCGCCCCCAGCGATATGATGGATGGCCGGGTCGCCGCAATTCGAGGGCTGCTGGATCAAGAGGGCCTCGAGAACACCCCGATTCTTTCTTACGCGGCCAAATTCGCCTCGGCCTTTTACGGTCCCTTTCGCGAAGCGGCCGAATCCGCCCCGAAGTTCGGCGACCGCCGGAGCTATCAAATGGATGGCGCCAATGCCCGCGAAGCGCTGCGCGAAGTTGCCTTGGACATTCAGGAAGGAGCGGACATGGTCATGGTCAAGCCGGCCCTGGCCTACCTAGATATTTTGCACCGGGTCAAAATGGAGTTTGGCTATCCGACGGCGGCTTACGCGGTGAGCGGCGAATTCGCGATGATCAAAGCGGCTGCGGTGAATGGATGGCTTGATGAACGGGCGGCAACCTTGGAGTCGTTGCTTGCCATGCGGCGCGCCGGGGCGGATTTTATCATTACTTATTCCGCAACCGAGGTCGCTCGATGGCTGAAGGAAGATTAAGCCGCGCCGCCGGAGAGCCAGCTTAGAGGTTGCCGGATTTTCTGAATAAAAACAGAATCAGCACAACAATGGCAATCGCAGCTAAAATGACGACGGCGATGAATATTTTGGTGCCGGTGTTGCTCTTCTTGGCAAAAGCGTTTTTGTCGAACACGACTGCTTTGGTCGCCGGGTCCTTGTCCAGCTTGACGCCTTGCGGGATGACCATGGTTTGATCGGGCAGCTTCTTGGGAGCGGCGGTTTTGGCGCTGTTGTCTTCCAGCCGCATTTCGACTTGACCGAGACGAAGAAGCTGGCCGGGCTTCAAGGGCGCTTCTCCTGTGACCTGATGGCCGTTGACGAAAGTGCCGTTGGTGGAACTGAGGTCGCGGATAATGACGTCGGCGCCCTTTAACAAAACTTCGCAGTGATGGCTGGAAACCGAGCCTTCCGGAATTGAAAAAGTGTTGTCGTCCACCCGTCCGATGGTGGTTTTTTCCACCGTCAGTTCGTGAGCCTTGCCCGTGAATCCTTCGCTGAGAATGACTAGTCTTGCCATACGGCGTGGGTGAATTATCGCCAGTCCGCGCCGCAAGTCAAACGGATTTCCGCGCCGGGAAAACCTTACGCGGCGCGCGCCGTCAGGTTTTTTTTATTAAATCCCGAAATTCCGCGAACAACGGGGTCGAATCATGCGGGCCCGGCGAAGCCTCCGGATGATACTGCACGCAGAAGATGGGCTTGCTTTGATGGTGCAGCCCTTCGACAGTTTGATCGTTCAGATT
Organism: Saccharimonadales bacterium (SeqCode); assembly: GCA_035648615.1. Lineage (GTDB taxonomy): Bacteria > Verrucomicrobiota > Verrucomicrobiia > Limisphaerales > Palsa-1400 > DASRLE01. The sequence continues at coordinate 9,216 of DASRLE010000113.1, forward strand.
GATCCGGTCGATGACGACCTCCTTGGGCAACGTTGCGGGATCCACCGCGAACCCGTGGTTTTGCGAGGTGATTTCCACTTTGCCGCTTTTCAGGTCTTTGACCGGCTGGTTGCCTCCGCGGTGGCCAAATTTAAGTTTGAACGTTTTGCCGCCAAAAGCCTGGGCCACAATCTGGTGCCCAAGACAAATTCCAAAAATCGGCACCCCGCTCTTAATCAAGTCCCTCGCCGCCCGCACCGCGTAAGTCAATACCGCCGGGTCGCCCGGCCCGTTGGAAAGGAAAATGCCGGCGGGTTTGTAGTTCAGCGCCTCGGCAGCGGTCGTTGTGGCCGGGACCACTCGCACCTTGAACCCGTGCTGGCGCAGGCGCCGTAAAATATTATATTTCATCCCGAAGTCGTACGCGACAATGGGAGTGTCCGCCGGCGGCAATGCCGGACGCGGCCCGCTGTTGGGTCCCCGCGCCAATTCAAACCGTCCGCTTTGCAGATCTTTTTCGTCCCACAAAAAAGATTCTTTGTGAGTGACCTCTTTGACGTAATC
>DASRLE010000114.1:0-14104 GCA_035648615.1 Saccharimonadales bacterium (SeqCode)
GCAATGATGGCGCCCATCGCTGCAACGCTTTTTATTATTATATTGACTGGCAGAAGCATCCCTCGCTCCCCAAGGACACCGCTTATTTCCACGCCATGTACCGGCAGGAATTTCCCTGCGTGATGGGCCGCAATTATTTGATCGCCGATTTGGAAGGGCGCGGCCATTACGTCGGCACGGTGCAAAGCGTCTATCTGGTTTCGCCGGGATGGTATGGCGAGGGCGACGACTTCTTTTTTATTGACGGAGAAAAAGAGCCGAGCCTGCGCGGCACAGGCACCGAGGATTATTTCTGCGATGGCTGGGGTTTTCGCGAGCAATCGGGACCGTTTTACGGCACGCCACTCTGGGAAGGTTATAACACCGGCGACCGCGGCAGCGCCTATCGCTGGCATATTCCCGATCCCGTTGTCTTCCAGAAATCGTTGCGGGTGGAAATCGAACACAAGGGTTCGCAAACTTTTCCAGACGGGACCGGCTCGGGATTTATCGAACGAGATGACTTGATGTCCAGCGTCGCCTATTGGTATCAATTGGAACCGCACAAACCGTGGCCTCCTATCCCTCCCGGGTCGGAGCGATTGCCGTTTCACGACCAGACCCTCGTCAAAGGGCATGACGCGGTGGCGAAGGCGACGCATTCGGACAGTCCGTTGGACGTCCAGCCTGTGGGCGGAACGACCGATGGAAAACAACTTTGGTTTCGACCGTCAGACGAACATGGGTGGGTCGAGGTTCCCTTTCAATTGGACAAGGACGCCACGGTCGAGCTGATGGACAAGATGGTGCATTCGTGGGATTACGGAATCTACGAGGCCAAACTCGACGGCCAGCCGGTCGGACGTCTTGATCTTTACGCGCCGGAGGTCACGCCGGCGATGCACCGCCTGGGAACGCGCCACTTGAGCGCCGGGCCGCACACGCTGCGTTTCGAGTGCGTGGGCAAATCGGCCAAGTCTGCCGGGTATTTTCTCGGCTTTGACGCGCTCGCAGTGCGGATTCCCGTTTACAGCCGGGGGCCGGGCGAGGACTTGCGAAAATTGCAAAAGCCGCAGTGACCTTGGAACCGAATATTCCCGGCGCCGCGCCGCTGGTGCGCTTGACCGGCATTACGAAGAAGTTTGGCGCGGTGACGGTCTTGCGGGATGTCCAATTTGAATGCCGGGCGCATGAGGTGCATGTCCTGGCCGGCGAAAATGGCGCGGGCAAAAGCACGCTGGTCAAGATTCTGGCCGGCCTTTACAACGACTTCGAAGGCATCCGCGAAATCAACGGCCGAGTCGCGGTCATTCACCAGGAATTGTCGTTGATCGAAGCGATGAGTGTGGCCGACAATATTTTTTTGGGGCGCACCCCGGCGCGTTGCGGTTTTGTGCGCCAAGCCCAGCAGGAGGAAGCCGCGCGGCACTGGGTGGGCCAGCTTGGGCTGGAGATTGATGTCCGCCAGCCGGTGGAAAATTTTCCCGTCGCCGTCCGCCAACTGATCGAAATTGCCAAGGCGCTCAGCCAGGATGCGCGGGTCATTGTCATGGACGAGCCGACCAGCGCTTTGAACGCGCCCGAAGTCACCAGGCTTTTTGGGCTGATTCAATCGCTCAAGGAACGCGGCTGCGCCATTATTTACATCACGCACAAGATGGAGGAGATCGAGCGCATCGCCGACCGCATTACCGTGCTGCGCGACGGCCAATGGGTTGGCTCGGCTCCGGCCGCAGAACTGCCGCCGGCAAAACTGATCCAGTGGATGGTCGGGCGCGAACTGGGCGAACAATTTCCCCGGCGGGCGCCACCGCTGGGCAAGGAACGTTTGCGCCTTGAGAATTTCAGCGTGCCCCCAAGTGTCAAACCTATTTCTTTTTCGGTGCGCGCGGGGGAAGTGGTCGGCTTGGGCGGACTGCAAGGTTCCGGCGCCAGTGAACTTTTTTTTGGTTTGTTCGGCGCCTGCGGTTCGCGCACGGAGGGGACGGTTCAACTGGATGGGGAAACGGTGCGCTTTGTCTCGCCGCCCCAGGCCATCGCCTCGGGCGTCGGCTTGTTAACCAACGACCGCAAAGCGACCGGCTTGGTCCTTTCGCTCTCCGTCACGGCCAACGCCACGCTGGCCGGCTTGCGCCAGCTTTCGCCTTTGGGCTGGCGCAGTCCCGCCCGCGAGCGCGCCGCGGCCGAAAAAATGACCGGGCCGATGCGGTTGCGCGCGGCCTCCCTCGACATGGAAGTGGGCGCGCTGTCCGGCGGCAACCAGCAGAAAGTCGCGCTGGCCAAATGGTGGCAGACGCGCCCGCGCCTTCTTCTGCTGGACGAGCCGACGCGCGGAATTGATGTCGGGGCCAAGCGCGAAATTTATCAATTGATGGACGAATGGAGCGCGCAGGGCATCGCGATTTTGCTCATCACTTCGGAAATGCCCGAGTTGTTGACACTGAGCGACCGAATCATTGTCCTGCATCGCGGGCGCGTCACGGCGGAACTGACTCGCGCGCAAGCCACTCCTGAAATCGTCCTCGCGGCCGCGATGGGCCAGGCTTCCGCATGAATCCCTTCACGCGAGGCAAATCATTTTTGGGCAGCGCGGTGGGACGCGCGTTGATCGCGCTGGTGTTGGTCTTTATCGCCGGCGTGATTTTCAACGCCGACGGGGCGTTTTACAAAATCGGCACCCACCGCGATACCCTGCGCCAGGCTTCCGTTTACGGGATTCTGGCCTGCGGCATGACGCTGGTGATTATTTCCGGCGGGATCGACCTGGCCGTTGGCAGCGTGGTGGCTTTGACGGCGGTGTGCGCGGCCAAGATGGCCATCCACTGGAATTGGCCGGCTTGGGAAGCCGTGCCCGCGACCCTGGCCGTCGGCGCGGCTTGCGGGTTGGCCGCCGGGTTGGTTACGGCTGTCTGGCGGGTGCAGCCGTTTATCGCGACGCTGGCCATGATGGTCTTCGCGCGCGGCCTGGCCAAATATGCCTCGGGCGGAATGAAAGTTTCGCCCGCCATCCAAAACGCCGACGGCACTTATCGCTATGTCGAGGTGCCTCCGTTATTTCGCGCCATCGACCACCGGATTTTGGGCGACAATCTTTCCATCGTCACGGTGATCTTTGTCGCTTGCGCCGCGCTGTCGTGGATTGCGCTCTCGAAGCATCGCTGGGGCCGCTATCTTTACGCCATCGGCGGCAACGAAGAAGCGGCGCGGCTCTCCGGCGTGCCGGTGATCAGCGCCAAGACCTTCGCCTATGTCGCGTCCGGTTTATTGGCGGCCGTGGCCGGGCTTTGCCAGGCGGCGCAAGAACAGCAAGGCGATCCGGAGGCAGGGGCCGGTTACGAACTGACCGCCATCGCCATGGTCGTGATCGGCGGCACGAATTTAATGGGCGGGCGCGGCGGGATTGGTTTGACTTTGCTCGGCGTGCTGACTATTGGCTACCTCGACAAAATTCTCAGTATCAATGCGGTGCCCGAGGCGGGACGCCTGATGCTCAGCGGCATCATTATTGTGGCGGCGGTCCTGACGCAACGGCGCAGCAGAACCTAGAGACAACATGCGCAAATTATTCGTCCGGATTTTTACCATCCTTGCTTTCACTCTGCTGGCCGGCTGCAACGATTCCAAAACGAGCGGCCCGCACCAGTTCACCATCGGCATGTCGCAGTGCAACCTCGGCGAGCCTTGGCGCGTGCAAATGGACCAGGACATCCGCACCGCCGCCGCCCAGCATCCTGAACTCAAAGTTGTTTTCAAGGACGCCCAAAACGACACGCTTAAACAGCGGGCGCACGTCGAGGAATTCGTCAGCGCCAAGGTCGATCTTCTCATCATCAGCCCCAAGGAAGCGCAGCCGTTGACGGAGCCGGTCGCGCGCGCCATGGAGGCGGGCATCCCGGTCATCGTTCTCGATCGCAGCGTGCTCGGCGACAAATACACTTGCTTCATCGGCGCTGACAACAAGAAGATTGGCAAAGCGGCCGGCCAATGGATTGTCAAGAAACTTGGCGGCCACGGCAAGGTCGTCGAGTTGGAGGGTCTGATGACCTCGACGCCCGGCCAGGACCGGCACAACGGTTTTCGCGAAGGCATTGCGGGCTCCGGAATCGACGTTATCTTTGTTGCGGATATGAAATGGCTCGAACCAGAAGCCCGCCAGGAAATGGAATCGGCCCTCGCCCGCTTCGATCACATCGACCTTGTGTATGCCCATAACGATCCCGGCGCGCATGGCGCCTATCTTGCCGCGCAGGCCGCCGGACGCACTAATATCGCCTTCGTCGGCATCGACGCGCTGCCCCAGGAAGGCGTGCCCTACGTCCAACAAGGAATACTTGACGCCACCTTTCGCTATCCGACCGGCGGTGCGGAAGCAATCGACACTGCCCTGAAAATACTCCATCACGAACCGGTGCCGAAACAGATCGTGCTGGGCACCCGGCTCTTTGACCGGAGCAATGTCGCTCAAGGAGGCGAACCGTTGCCTTGACCGCTCACGCATGAGTGCCTTGCGCCCCAGGCTGGGAAAATTGCGCAGTCAGATGCTGGGGCTGATTCTCCTCATTTTGTGTCCGCTTTTTTTGCTGGCCCTCTACGGCAATTTGCAACAGCGCGAGAGCGAACGGACCCGCGCCGAGGAAAGAATAAATGCCACGGCCAAATTGACCGCCGCCAATGAAGCGATTCTTTTCGAAGAGAGCCGCGAATTATTGGGCAGTTTGTCCCATATTTCTTTTCTCGTTTTGACGTCGAACCGGCCCTATAGCACGCTGCAATGCATTTACATGCGGGCGCTGGCGCCCAATCAAACAAACTTCGGCCTGATCGAAGCCAATGGGAAGCTCTATTGCAACGCGAACCGGACGAATAGCACGATCAACTTGTCTGACCGGTTCTATTTTCAGCGGGTGATGCGCGAGCGGGCTTTTGCGGTGGGTAACTACCAACCGGATCCTTTGGTGGATGAGCCGACTTTGGGCGTGGGCTATCCGGTTTTTAACGGCCCAACCCAGTTGAAACGTGTTTTTTTTGGGTCGTTGAAATTGGCGGTGTTGGGCAAACCGTTGAGCGAAATGGGCGTGGCCGAGAACAATGCTTCATGGCTGTTGGATGGAGCGGGCGCCCTCCTGGCCAGCTATCCGCCCGCCGCCAATTTGCCGGACACGCATTTTTCCACTCAGCCGTTTGTCCGCGCCGCCTTGGCCAAAAGGAAAGGAACCTTTGAAGCGATCGGGCCGGACGGGGTCTTCCGGCTTTTCGCCGCGGCGCCCATTTCCAAGACTTACGGATCGAATATTTTGGCGGTGGTGGGTGTTCCGCAAATGATGCTTTATGCGGAGGCCGACCATGCGCTATGGTGCAACCTGATGGTCATGGCCGCCGTGGCGGCGCTGGCCCTGGGCGCAACCTGGATTTTGACCCGCCGGCTGATTCTTGATCCTGTCAATACAATGGTAAAGACGGCCAACCGGCTGGCCGTCGGCGACCTTTCCGCCCGCACCGGCGTGGCCGCCACCGCTGGCGAATTAAATCACCTCGCCCACGCTTTCGACGGCATGGCCGAGAACCTGGAAATCCGCCAAAAACAATTGGAGACGGCGCATCACGAGATTCAGCAAATCAACAGCGAATTGGAGGGCCGCGTGCGGGAACGGACGATCAAGCTGGAAACTTTGAACAAGGAGCTGGAAGCCTTTTCCTACAGTGTTTCGCACGATTTGCGCGCGCCCCTGCGGCACGTCTCGGGTTTTGTGGAATTATTGAGCCGGCAAAAAGCCGTGGCCGACGACCACACCTCCAGCCGCTACGCGCGGTTGATCCTGGGCGCGGCGCAGCAAATGGGCCGGCTGGTGGACGACCTCCTGGCGTTCTCGCGCATGGCCCGGACCGAACTCAACCTCAAGCCGGTGAACCTGGAGCAATTGACCCTCGACGTGCGCGAGAGCATGGCCGATTCCCTCCGCGCCCGCAAGATGGAGTGGATTATTGGTCCGCTGCCCGAGGTGCTGGGCGATTTGGCCCTCTTGCGCCAGGTGTTGGTGAACCTGCTGTCCAATGCTGTCAAGTATTCCAGGTTGCGGGAGCACGCGGTCATCGAGGTCGGCGGCATCGCGGCGGAGAACGAGCATATTATTTTTGTGCGCGACAACGGCGCGGGGTTCGAGATGAAGTATGTGCATAAACTTTTCGGGGTTTTCCAGCGGCTGCACGACTCGACCCAATTTGAAGGCACCGGCATCGGGCTGGCCAATGTGCAACGGATTATCCACCGGCACGGCGGGCGGGTTTGGGCCGAGGGCGTGGTGGGGGAAGGAGCGACGTTTTATTTTTCGCTGCCAAAGAAAGGGGCGACCTAAGTTTTCTCGGACTATGTCAGACCTGTCGGACTCGTCAGCATAATTGACCGGAAAAAAGGAAACTTCCGGCCCGCCTACCGCGGCGCTTGGGAACGATAATCAACCGTGCCGCCAAGCCTTTGATAGATTAAGAAGGCGTTTTCGAAGGCTTGGCGGGCGGCACTGAGCTTGGCTTGCGCGCGAGCCGACTCCTCCTCGTGATACTTATTGCGCGACGCGTTGTAATATTCCTGGGCCCTGACGGCATCGGCGCTGGCGGCAGTCAAGTATTTCAACTGCATTTGCACCGCTCTTTCGGCCCTGGCCAAGTCCGTCATTTTTTTCCAGGCGCCGGGGTCGGCCTGGGTCACGGGCGCGGCGATTTTATCGGGCTGGTCGCTGGAGTGCTTCCTCGCCAGGGACGCCCCCTCCAGGAGCGCGCCGACCAAGATGAAGGGCACCAGACATTGCAGCACAACTTTCCAATGTTCAAACTCGCGCAGGCGCTGAAGGAAAGGCCAGGGAGTCAAGGTCACGGGTTTTTTCTTGACGGCAGATTCCGACGGCCTGGAAGTGCGCAAGGGGTTGTCTTTGGGCCGCGGCGGGACCGCCGGAAACACGATGGAGTGTCCGCACATCGGGCAAGACATCTGTTTGCCACAATACCCCGCGGTATATTCGACGTGCTGCCCGCACACCGGACAGGAATGTTTGTAGGATTCCATAACCTCTAACCGGCCCGCTTTGGGTCGTTTCACCGCCCGCCCTCCGGGTTATTTCAGACACCGTTTGTTAACGGTTGACTTTTATACTAAAGAACTTAAGAGCGACAGCAAAATCTTCCGGCAGCGGCGCCTCGAAGGTCAGTCGATGCTGCGTGGCCGGATGAATCAACGACAGTTTCCTGGCGTGCAGCAATTGTCGCGGGGCCTCGTAACCGCTGCTTTCCTTGAGGCGCCGGTTTTGACGCCCGCCATAGACCAAATCGCCCAACACCGGACAGCCCAGATGTTCCAGATGCACGCGGATTTGGTGGGTCCGTCCGGTATGCAACTGCAACTCCACCTGGGAGACTCCGCGCAAACGTTTCAGCACCCGGTAGCTGGTGTGGGCGTGGCGTCCGCCTCTCGTCCGTACGGCCATGCGCTTGCGCTGGGTGGGATGGCGGGCGATGGCCGCCTTGATCTCGCCGGCGTCGTGCGGCAACACGCCGCAAACCATGGCCGCATAAATTTTTTCCACCTCGCGGCGGGCGAATTGTTCCGCCAGGCGCAGGTGGGTTTCGTCGTTCTTGGCCACGACCAGACAGCCGCTCGTATCCTTGTCAAGCCTATGGACGAGGCCGGGCCGGGCCACGCCGCCGATGCCGCTCAACCCACCGGCGCAATGATGGAGCAGCGCATTAACCAAAGTATGTTGCTGGTGGCCCGCCGCCGGATGAACCACCAACCCGGGCGCTTTGTTAACCACCAGCAAGGCGTCATCCTCGTAAATAATCTCAAGAGGAATATCCTCCGCTTGCGCTTGCGCCGCTTCAGGCTCGGGCCAGCGAATGGAGATGATTTCCCCCGCGCGCGGACGATGGGTCGGTTTGACCGTGCGGCCATTCACCTGAATGCTGCCCTCAGCCAGAAGACGTTGAACGGCTCCCCGTGAGAGCGCCGGATATTTTTCGCGCAGGAAGATGTCCAGCCGTTCAAGGGGGAGCGATTCGGCCACGGTCAAAATCGTTGGATTCTCAGGTGTCAAACGCATCCCATTTTATTTCCGCTCCTAATCTTAATCTTAATCTCGTTTGTTTTTGGGGAGGGGAGAATTCGATTAAGATTAGGATTAGGAGTCAGACACGCGGCCCTTCCTATTGATTGACTCGCACCGTTTCGTCTTCTTTGGGCGAGGGTTTGCTGCCCTTGGATTCTTGCGTCCACGAAACCAGGATCAACAATCCCACCCCGATGCAAATGGCGCTGTCGGCCACATTGAAGGCCGGAAAGCCGATCTCTTCCCCAGTGCGCCGAACCAAATAAAAGCGCAGGAAGTCGATCACTTGATGGTAATGCAGGCGATCAAATAGATTGCCGGCAATCCCGCCAAAAATCAGTCCGAGGCAGATTTGGCCCATGGGCGTTTCGCTGTAAAAATGCCGCCGCCAATAAAACAAACCAAAGAGGGCCAGGATCGAAACCACGGCCAGCACGTCGTTGCGGTCGTGAAAGAGACTCCAGGCCGCGCCGGTATTGCCCCAATGAACAAATTTGAAAAAACCATCCACGACCACCCGTTCCTGGGTTGGACCGAGAAAACGGAGCACCAAAAGTTTGGCCGCCTGGTCCAGGACAAAGACCGCAAGCCCGATCACAATCATGACGCGATTGGAGATTCCCTTCATCGTTTGTAAATTACTTTCGTCCCGGCCAGCAAATCGTGCAAAGCCCGCTTGTCAGCGCGCACCACGATCAATAGATAGCCTGTGAAAAGGGAAATGTCGGAGAGGCGGGCCGCGCACCAGCGCAGCAAGGCGCGCCCATAACCAATCGGCGAACCATCCGCCATCGTGATTTTCGCGCCGATAGCCATCTTGCCGATTGTCGCGCCGAATCGGCCATTCAGCAACACGTCGTAAATTAGAAAAATAGGATAAAAGACCGGCAGCGCCCGGTTCAGCCAGACATTAAATTGATCCCGAAACTGTTGCGTGGCCGCTGCGCTTGAATCTTTCGGCAATTCCGGCATGGGCCAGTGCCGTTCGTTGGCGATTGGAATCCAGACCGCCGCAAAAAGAAGGGTCAAAAGAACATGATCAATCACGTAAGCGCCGAGGCGCGCCCAAAATCCGGTGGGGCGGGCCGCGCGATCAGCCGCAATCGCGGCGGCGGCATTGAGGCGGGCCAAGGCCTCGTGCAACTCGGTGTAACGATCAGCCGGCGACCACATCGCCAGGTCACTGCGCCAGACTTTAGTCTTGTCAGCCACGCGGCCATCGCGGATCCAGCTCTTCAATTCGTCCAATGAAGCCGGGCCGTATTCCGCGTCATCGCCGCCGATGATTTTATATTCCCGTTGGGAGTTTATGATCATGAAGAATGCGGTGGGCCAAGGGTCGGTCGGATAAACTCACGACCTTCCGAACGCCCTTAACTAACAACCCCTTTTGGCATCGTGTTCACCGGGAGATTTTGCCTAGGCCTTGAGAAATGTCAATATTCGCAAGTCTAACTCATGTCCGGATAAGCGATCATGAAAAGTCGCCCCGGCTGGCATCAAGCCCGCGCGCGATATCTGCAGCGTCGTATTTTGTATTGCCTAAATCCTCCTTCAAACGCGCCATGAGGTTCGGCATTTTGAATCGGCGCGTTTTCGGCCTCACCGGAGAGAGCCGCGCGAATGGTTTTCCCATTTTGGTAATTTCGACCGACTCGCCTTCCGCAATCCACGAAGCAACTCGTGCAAAACGGTTTCGTAAATCTCTGACCGAGGCTGTTTTCATTGTGATACAAGCAGGTCTCACCTTTCAATGAGTCGAAGCCTTTTATGGCGAGCTCAAAATTGGACTCGCACGGCCGCTATGGATGTTCGATCTCCGCCCCTCCGGTCAAACCTTCAAAATCTGACGGGTTTCGAGTCAGTACGACGTCCGCGCCAGCCTTGATGGCCACCATGGCGTGACCGTAGTCATATACACGCGCCCCAAGCACTTTTGAACCTGCTTCCTCCAGTCCATCGAGCCATTCCTGAGCCGAGAGATCTACAATCGTCACCTTCGACGCGAAATCACGCAGCCATTTGGTTGCGACTGTTTGAGACAAAACTGCTCGCGCTCTCGATCCTGGAATCTCGAGCCCTCGTCCAGTCATAACCGCAAAGAACTCTGATAGATTATGGGAACGAGCCAAATGGAGGTCAGCATCAAGTCGCTTCATTACTGTATCTGAAACAGCTGCATTTATCATCGCAGAGCTGTCCCAATAATATTTTTTCATGCCCTCGAGTCTCGTTCTTCACGGACTGCTTTGCCGATGGCTTCTCCTGTAATTTCCACCCCGAAATCGAGCATTAGCCGGCCGTTACGACGGACTAATTTCCCCAGCACGCGCTTCGGCTCCTCCGGCGTCAAACGCTTCAAAATAATTCGGGTGCCATCCACTTCCGGTTCAAAACTCGCGCCGGGTGGAAATAATTCGAGGCTCGCGATGCGCCCCTGTGAATCTGCGGTTAAAGTCATAGCGGAATTATCCCATTCGTGGGAAGAAACTCAAGCTTCTCATGATCTGGCCACGCAGGCGCAGGGAGCGCCTTGCCTCGCGAAATCTCTACCCCCCATCCGGCATGGGAACCACAATTTTTTGGCCAACGCGGAGACGGTTCCAATCAACGTTGGGGTTGGCCTCGCGCACTTGGCGGCTGGAGATGGCTTTGAGCCCCTTGCTTTTGAAATCCGTATTGTAGGCCTTGACAACGGCCCAAAGGCTGTCGCCCTCTTGAATGGTATAGCTATAACCTTTTCCCGCCGCCGGTGAATCGGTGCCGGGCGGAGTCCTCACCGGGTTATGCGGAGATGGGGCGCTGTTGCCCAGTGTCTTCTCGAGGCCGCCAATCGATTTTCGAATTTCCTCGGAGATGGCGGCGTTGTCGGCTTCCCGTTTTTTGTCCACTTCCTGGATTTTTTCGGCGAGGGTTTTGAGCGTGTCTTGCAATCCCGAATTATCGGCGGCGCGGGTCTGCGCTTCGCGCAAAGTTTGAATTTCCTGCTCCATCGCGGTCAGTTTGGCTTGGAGGGCGTCATTGGCCGACTGAAGCGCTTCGATGTCGGCGGCGGTGCGTTTGGCCCGCTCATCGGCGGCTTCCCGGGCGGCGACGGAGGCGGCGTCTGAAGCCGAAACGGAAACAGCGCCGGCCGGCGGCGGGTTGGTGGCGTCCTGGGCGGTGGCAAATGGGGAGGGCCAAAGAAGGATCAGGGCCAGGAAAATAAACGCTCGTTTCATAAGACCGAAGGTAAAAGCCTCGAGGCCCAAGTTCAAGTTGCATTGTAAAACCCCCTCAGTTTGCGCTTTGAACTTTTCCGTTTGAACCTACTTTCAAGGCAGTGAACATCCTGGAAGTCCTGAAGCGCAGCACCGAATTTCTGGCGAAACGCGGGGTTGCTTCGCCCCGTCTGCAGGTGGAATTGCTGCTGGCCCACCTCTTGAAAATGCCGCGCATGAATCTTTATTTGAATTTCGAACGCGTCTTGACTGCGGCGGAAACCGAGGCGTTGCGCGACGCCGTGCGCCGGCGCGGCCAGCGTGAGCCGCTGCAATATATTGTGGGTTCGGTTTCCTTTTGCGGTTTGGAATTGACGGTCAATCCTCATGTGCTCGTGCCACGGCCCGAAACGGAATTGCTCGCCGAACACGCCTGGAAATTTCTTCAGCAACGGACCTCCGGCGCCCCGCTTCGCGCGCTGGATCTTTGCACGGGCAGCGGCTGTCTCGCTCTCGCCCTGCTGGCCAACGCGCCGCGAGCCGAGGCGGATGCGACCGATATTTCCGCCGACGCTTTGCAAGTCGCGCGCCAGAACGCCGCCCGGCTTCAAGTCCTGCCGCGCATTCAATTTCATCTGGGGGATGGATTTGCCGCTGTGCCGGCCGACCGGCGCTTTGATTTGATTGTTTCCAATCCCCCCTATATTCCAACCGCCGAGATCGAAACGCTGGAACCGGAGGTGCGCGATCACGAGCCGCGCGGCGCATTGGATGGCGGGTCGGACGGCCTGGATTTCTACCGTCGCATTGCCGCCCAAGCCGGCGCCTTTCTACGACCCGGCGGCCGTCTCATGCTGGAATTAAATGATCATGGCGCCGAACCGGTGCGCGAAATTTTCGCCCGCGAAAATTGGACGGTCGAATCCGTCGAAGTCGATTATAATCAGCACCCAAGGATTTTTATTGCGCATCAGGCCGGGCAATTACAGGATGGCGCTGCCCGAATCGACGGCGCTTAAATGGACCGTTTCTTGATCAAAGGCGGAACACCCTTGCACGGTGAAGTCACGATTGGCGGCGCGAAAAACGCCGTCCTGCCAATCATGGCCGCGACTCTTCTGACGGCCGAACCCTGCCTGATCCGCCGCGTGCCCAACCTGACGGATGTCCGTTTTATGGCGGAAATTCTGGCTTCCCTCGGCGCCATCACTCGCTTCGAGGGCGATGCCCTTCACGTCCAGGCGGCCAAAATAAAGGGGATCGGCGATTATGAACTGATCCGCAAAATGCGCGGCTCGATCTGCATTCTCGGGCCGTTGCTGGGCCGCACCGGCAAGGCGCGCGTTTCGATGCCGGGTGGATGCATCATTGGGGCCCGCCCGATTGATCTCCATCTCAAAGGGCTGAAATCGCTCGGCGTGAAAGTTCGGATTGACAGCGGTTACGTGGATGCTTCGACCAGAAAACTCAAGGGCGCCGAACTCTTCCTGGGGGGGCGGTCCGGCCCGACTGTCCTCGGCACGGCCAACGTGATGATGGCCGCCGTGCTGGCCGACGGCGTGACCATTATCGAGAGCGCGGCCTGCGAACCGGAAGTGATCGATCTCGCGCTCTTCCTCAACGCCATGGGCGCAAAAGTCACCGGCGCCGGCAGTCCCACCATCACCATTACCGGCGTGAAAACATTGCACGGGGCCGAGCACGAAGTAATCCCGGACCGCATCGAAGCCGCCACTTTTGCCGTCGCGGCGGCGGCGACCAATGGCGAGGTCACCCTTCGCGGGGCGAGGGCGGACCATTTGCACGCAGTGCTGGACAAGCTGCGCGAGGCCGGCGTCAAAACAGAACGCAGCGGCTCCGCGCTGAAAATTTCGCGCGGCGGGCGGTTGCAGCCGGTGGACATCACGACCCTCCCTTACTCAGGTTTTCCCACCGATGTTCAGGCGCAAATGATGGTGCTGATGGCTTTGACTCCCGGCATCAGCATCATTACCGAGCGCATTTTTGAATCGCGCTTTATGCACGTCAGCGAGCTGGCCCGGCTGGGCGCGGACATCGCCATTGAAGGCCCCAGCGCCATTGTCAAAGGGGGACGCCCGCTTAGCGGAGCGCCGGTTATGGCCAGCGATTTACGGGCGTCAGCCGCCCTGGTCATCGCCGGATTGGCGGCGCGCGGCACCACGGAAGTCAACCGCGTGTATCATATCGATCGAGGCTATGAGAACATTGACACTAAATTGCGGCAACTCGGCGCGCGCATTGAACGGGTGAGTGACTCATGAAATTCATCATTGGATTAATCATTGTCGTTGGTTTGTCTTTGGGGGCCTATCAACTATACGAATACTGGGGAAAATTCAAGGAGCCGGATGCAGTCGCGGCCGCGCCGGCTCCCGCCATCCCGAACGTCTCCGGCGATCAACTGCCGGGCCTTCTGCCCCGGCTGCAACCTGCCTTGGAGGCCGCCCAAAAGCGCGGAGCGGTGGGCCTGCGCGAGTTCCTGACCACCTACGGCAATACGGTGGCGGACCCCCGCCGGGCGTGGATCGAACTGGACTATGTGGTCTTGGTGGCGCAGACCGACCCGGGCGAGGCCCGGCGCGTTTTTGCCAAAGTGAAGAGCCGTGTCACGCCCACTTCGCCGGTTTATCCACGGCTCCAGCAGTTGGAAAAAACGTACGAGTAGATTTGGCTCGATTTTTGTGAGCGAACATTTATTCTGCAATGAAAATCACGAAAGCGAGTCATTATGGACATCATCTTCAAATGTCCGGCCTGTGAGCAGGAGTTGGCGGTCGATGCCGCCGGCGCCGGCACTATTATCGAATGCCC
>DASRLE010000115.1:0-3199 GCA_035648615.1 Saccharimonadales bacterium (SeqCode)
TAGGAATAGGCGAAACTACAAGTCGGCGCACAAGATAAACTTGGAAACAGCATGGTCATGGTCCGCGGCGTTCACTTCCGCTCTCGCGGCATGAGCGGACCTCATCTTGGACGTGGCCTGAGGTCAGGAAATGACCCAAAGCGGACCGGAACTAATGTTCACATTGTAACTTAAGCCGTGGGGTCCGCAGCGAGGGGGAGTTGGGCATTGGCCGAGCTACTTGGTATTCTTGTCGTTGAAGACGACCAATTGATCCAGAGTCTTGTTGAAGAAACTCTTACTGACGGCGGTTTTGAGCCTGCCATCGTGGCGTCGGGCGAAGAGGCGGTGACCCTGCTAAAGGGACACAAGGGCAAATACCGGGCGCTCGTCACCGACATCAATTTGCACGGCAAGATGGATGGTTGGGAGGTCGCCCAACACGCTAGAGAGATCGACCCGGGATTTCCGGTTGTTTATATGAGCGGGGCCGCCGCCGCAGATTGGGCCTCCAAAGGCGTTCCCAACAGCATCATTTTGCCCAAGCCATTTGCTCCGGCGCAGCTTCTCACCGCCGTCTCCAACCTTCTCAACAGCAGCACGCCGACAGCGTAATGGTTTCATCTCCGCACCTGAGCTTGGAACGAATGTAGAAAGCAAAGCGCGATGTCGTCCAGCGATGTAATGCCCGTGTGGCACGAAAAGCACCTCCGGGCTGCAACTCGCGCCGCCGGTGTCGCACTGTGGTCTTGGAACGTCGATACCGACGCGATCACCATGGATGAGCCCGCGTATGACCTCTGGGAGGTTTCTAAGGACGAACGGAAAATCACTTTCGAGATACTGTCGAAAAACATACACCCTGCCGATCTCGAAAGGGTCAGGTCAGCATTTGCGGCTACCCGCGCGGTAGTGGGTGCTTATGAGATCGATTTTCGTATTTTATCCGGCAACGATGTTCGCTGGATTTCCGCTCGGGGCCAAGGCGACGACGCCGACATAGCGGATCGAATTATGTTCGGTATCTTCCTTGATGTCACTCAACGCAAGCAGGCTGAGGAAGCCAATGAGTTGCTGGCGGGCGAGATGAGCCACCGGGTGAAAAACCTTTTAACCATTGCAACGGCTCTTACTCAAATATCATCACGCTCCGCAGAAACAAAAGAAGACATGGCCCACGAACTGACCAGTCGTCTGATCGCTCTCGGGCGTGCACAGGACCTCATTCGTTCCGTTCCGGGCCAGAAGAGCGAGGCCACACTTCTTGGGGACCTTGTCTCTGTTCTGCTTGCACCGTACGACGAGAAAGGAGCCAGCGTACGTATTCGCGTCTCGGTCCCCAAGATGAACGTGGGAGAGACTTCGAGCACAGCACTGGCCTTGGTGATCCATGAATTGGCAACTAACTCGGCGAAATACGGCGCGTTGTCGCTTTCAAAGGGCACCTTGGATGTGTCCTGCAACGCGCATGAGGACGAAGTGGTTGTTATGTGGACAGAACGGGGCGGCCCGCCTGTCCTTGCTCCCACAAAGCTGGAAGGCTTCGGAAGCAAGTTGGTGCATCGAAGTATGGCCGCCCAGCTTGGCGGCACCATAGCTTTTGATTGGTCGGGCGAGGGTGTGGTCGTCACCCTGCGAATGAGCAAAGATCGCCTCGCGAAATGAGGGGCCTCGAAGAACCCCCTATGGAAGTTTTTGAGTTGCGAATTGCACCGACCGCAGCGACATGCGTGCACGATCCAGCACGGCGGTTTGTTTTTCAGAAGTCCAACAAGGCTGGTAAGCGTCCGGGCAAGACGGTCCAACTACATGCAAACTGGTCCATGCGAGAACGATGCGCGGGCTAAGAAATTTCCATAACATTCGGTGTGCCGAAGTCCGAATCTGGCACCAACCGGACCAACCGGTGCGGTCCGATGATGTCCGTTCCTCGGGGTAGATCGGAAGTGACGGGTAGGCTGTCAAAACGACGCGAATGACCCGGAACGGTCATTCGCGCGTCCTTAAAATGCGGAGTGCGCGTCACCTATCGGCGCCTCAACGCACGCAACATCTGACTTTCAATCAAGACAAAAACGCCCCAGCCAACGAGCGAGCTGAACGAGAGGCACAAAATTATCGTCAGGCCTTCTGTCCACGGCCCGGGGGTAGCGAACCTGCTGAACAGAAGACCGAGAGCCGGCAGCACGAACCCATGGCTGAGATAAATCGAATATGAGGCGTCGCCCGTTGTCAGCAACCAGCGGGGCAGTCTGGGCGCGACAAGCGGCTCCAGTGAAACGGCGCCGGCGACGATCGCAAACGCCGGTATGCCCCAGGTAAGGACTCTTGCGTTCTCGGCGACCATTGGGACGACCAGGATCAACGCAAATCCGACGAGGACGAACCCTCCAGCAATCGCCGGGGACAAGCGAAAGCCTCGCAAAGTCCATTTCGCGAGCATGACTCCGGACACGAATTCCACAACGATGGTGTCGAACAGGATGGTCCATGCAAGCCAGGTTTCCGTTCGAGCGAGCGCCAGCACGGCGCATAGCCCGAGTCCGGGAACAACGATGCGAAGAACATCGACGCGGATTGCCAGGGCGGCAGCGAAAAGCAAATAGAACAGGAATTCGTAAGTGAGGGTCCAGCCGACCGGAAGCACGGGCCGAAAATGCCCGGCGCTGTCAATGACGGGCAGGAAGAGATAGGACCCCGCCACAAAATTGAAGTCGAGGGCGGTTCTCAGGACAACGTCGCCTAGAACCACGACAGCGAGAATCTTGACCGTCGTCAGCAGCCAATAGAGCGGAACGATCCTGACGACGCGATGCCTGAGAAAGATCAGCCACGCGCCCGCTGGATCGACGAGACGACGGGAGGAAATCACCATCACGAACCCGCTAATGACGAAGAATATATCGACCCCCGCCGCGCCACTGCCCCAATTCACGCCGGGCGCCGAGGGATCGACGCGTTCGCCCCACGTCTCGAATGCGTGGAGAAGCACGACAAGCAATGCGGCGACCGCGCGTAGCGCCTGAATGGTAAGGAAATTCGCGGGTTGAGACGCTTCCGCTTTGAGAACCGGCGCTGTCACGTAAGGCTCGACAGCACGCCGGCGCCGGCAAGAAGCACCACCACCATCCATGGCGGCAGCTTCCAAACGGCGAGGAGCAGGAATCCCGTGAGCGCCAATACAAAATCGCGCGGCGTCAACACCGCGCTGGTCCAGACC
>DASRLE010000116.1:0-25723 GCA_035648615.1 Saccharimonadales bacterium (SeqCode)
CCGCCTAACCGATAAAAAATCCAATCTTCCGGAAGGACAGGCAAAAAAATGGGGGCAAAAAAATTCTGATCTCAATCTTTTTGCCCCCATTTTTTTTGCCATTCCCCTCAGTGCGAAACCAGCCTTGGATTGTTGAGTGAAATTGTCTTCAATTCTTAGGCGGCGGTAATGGCAAGCCTTGACATACCCTGCCAGAGAATTACCTTGTCGGCATGAAAGCAGTGACCATCAACATTTCATTGAATCCCGAGTTGGCGGAGTTCGCAAGGGCCGACTCGAAGACGCAGGCTTTTGATTCCATGAGCGAATACATGCGCGATTTGATCCGCCAGCGCCGCCAGGAGCAAATTGCGGCGGACGTGGCCCATTTGGAAAAAGCCATCGAGGGCGCGCCGCTGGGCGATCCTACGGATGACGAAATGGCCGAAATCTACGCCGGCATCAAAGCCCGTCGCAAAAAAAAGCATGAAGGTCGTCTTTGATGCGGGGGTGGTGTTTGCAGGCTCGGGATGGCGGAGTGAAGCGTACCGTTGTTTGCTGGCCATGGCTCATCGCCGGGTCATTGCCTATGCCACCGACGAAACTCTCAAAGAATTGAGCGCGCTGTTTGCTGATCGCGGCGCCAGGTCGAAGCATCCCCCGGCCACCACGTTAACGTGGTATCAGGACAACGTTAAGACCGTTGTCTCTGCGCCACTGGGCAAACAACGAAGCCGCGATGTAAACGACGATCCATATTTGGCCTGCGCGCTGGGAGCCGGAGCGAAGATCATTGTGACTAGTGTAGTGTCTCGCAATTAACTAGACATATTATCAGAGGACGGCTTCGTTGGTTCGGGCCATTTCCCTCGTAATCCACGATTTTTATATGTCTAGTCATTTCCGGGACACTACACTAGGGATGCCGATTTGTTGGTGCTGGAAAAGTCCTTCGGTATTCAAATTATTACACCGCGCGAGTTGCTGATACGATTATCAAGACCGCTTTAGCAGCGTCCATTTTCGGGCATGGCCGAACAATGAGCCTGAGGCTGAATGATCCTATACTCCACTTTCGCCTTATGGTGATGCACCCTCAAAACAGCGCCTCAAATCCAGCTGCCCGAAAGTGAGCGTCGTTGGTAAATGCTTTGGATATTCCGAGCCGCCGCATGATCGTGAACGAGACATGATCAACAACTCCGGCGTTATCGGCCTCACCACGCTCATAGGCTATCCATGCCGCCTGCCAGTCCTCCATGGTCGGAACGATAGGACGATGGCCCGGTTCCATCTGCTTGCGCAATCGGCTGACTGTGGAACGGTATGGCCGGCGCGCTGCGGCGTTGCCGCATTCAAGCAACACGAAACTGCTTGTGACCAAATCCGCGCGACAACGAAGCAACTCCGAAAAACATGCCCGCGCCGCACGATGCCATTGGTCGCTTTCATCCCAAACGGCCAAGAGACCGACCGTATCCAGAAAGGCGGTCACGGCTGGTGTTCATTATGGCGGGACGCCACATCGTGTTCGCCTGATTGGTAAACTTCGGACAATATCGCGTAAATGCTGTCCAGATGTTGGTTGCGATCTTCCTGTTGCGCAACGGGGCGTGGCTCAAATTCCACTTCGGTGCGCTCCGGCAATTCGACTGTTTCCAGTGGTCGAAAAACGCCGCCTTCATAGACTGCATGGATCGTTTTCACGTTCTTCTTTTACCAGTGAGATGGCAGGGATGCCAGCAATGTTTGCCGTAACCGCGTATGTCCGAAGCCGCAACAAGGTGCCGTAAGCCGGTCAATTCATGCTGCCTTGCGGTGCCGGGGCGCGGCTTTCGCGGAATGCTTTTTGGCGGCTTGCGCTTGATTTAAGCTCTCCTGCAGGACGGAAACCAAGTCGATGACTTTGGTCGGTTTGGAGTTGGAGGCCTTGGGTTTGGGCAACTCCTTGCCTCCTGCCGCAACTTTTTCCTCGATCACTTTGAGAAGCACTTCGCGGTATTGGTCGTGATATTTTTCCGGATCCCATTTGTCGGTCATGCCGTCGATCAAGGTGGCCGCCATGGCCAGTTCCTTTTTGCCAGTTTCGACTTTAGTGGGAATATCGAGTTTTTCGGGATCAGCCAGCTCGTCTTCGAAATGCATTAACTCCAACACCAACGCGTGGCCGAGCGGCTTGAGGGCGGCGAGGTGTTCACGCTTGCGCAGAATGACTTTGGCGATGCCGACTTTTTTTGAGTTGGCCAGCGCATCGCGCAAAAGAACGTAGGCTTTTTCCCCGCCTTTTTCCGGGGCGAGAAAATAAGGCTGGTCGAAAAACATCGGGTCGATTTCATCCAAGTCCACGAACTCGCGGATGTCAATCATTTGGTTGGATTTCAGTTGGACGCGCTCAAAATCGTCGTCGGTCATAACCACGTAGTCGCCTTTTTGATGCTCGTAGCCCTTGACGATATTTTCCCATGGCACTTCTTTTCCATCCGCTTCGGCCACGCGCACATAATGCACCGGGCTGAGATCGCTCTTGCGCAAAAGATTGAACTTGATGTCATTTCCCGACCGCGTCGCGCTGTAAAGAGCCACCGGAATATTGACCAGCCCAAAACTAATCGAACCTTTCCATATCGCACCCATGATCTAAAAGTGTACCCGCCGGGCCGTTGGCGGGAACCTGATTTTGATTTCCAAGAATGCTCTACCCGCCTATGATGGAAGCTTGAATTCGCGAAGTCCGCAAACTCAGTCCACCGCCCCTACGCATGTGGCCATTATCATGGATGGCAACGGGCGGTGGGCCAAGCAACGGCACCTTCCGCGCGTGGAAGGTCACCGCAATGGGGTGGAATCGGTGCGCGCCGTCGTCCGGGCCGCCGGCGAGTCGGGCGTGAAGTACTTGACCCTCTATGCTTTTTCAGTCGAAAACTGGAACCGTCCCAAAGACGAAGTCGATACGTTGATGCGTTATCTCGCCCGCTTCCTCAAAAACGAAATCGGCGAATTGAACAAGAATAATGTTCGTCTTGACGCCATCGGCCAGATTTATCGCCTGCCGGAATTCGTCCAGGAGCAGTTGAAAAAAACCGAGGCCGCCCTGGCCAAGAACAACGGACTGACGTTAATCCTCGCCCTCAGTTACGGCGGGCGCACGGAACTCGTCGAGGCCATGCGCAATATTGGGCAGAAGATCAAGGACGGCGAACTCGAACCCGCCGAGATCGACGAACAAGTGATTGCCCGGAATCTTTATACACGACATTATCCTGACCCCGACCTTCTGATCCGCACCAGCGGCGAAATGCGGATCAGCAATTTTTTGCTTTGGCAGATTTCGTATGCGGAGTTGGTCGTGGTGCCGACCCTCTGGCCGGATTTTCGCAAAGCCCAATTTTTTGCGGCGCTCGAAGAATACAGCCGCCGCGACCGCCGTTTTGGCCTGGTGTGAAATGGGCTAGACACTGCGTGAGCGTCCGCTAACGTCTCCTCCCATGTCCGAACCGAGCAAGTCACCGGCCGCGCCTCTCTCCAAAGGCGCGATTTTTTTTCGGCGGCTGCTGAGTTTTGCCATCCTTTGGACGGTCGTGCTGGGTTCGCTGTTTTCCGGGAACAAAGCGGTGTCTGATTATGTCTTTCTGGCCATTATGATTTTCCTGGCGGTGACGGGTCTGATGGAGTTCTATGGCATGGTTTCCAAACTTGGGCATGCCTGCTACTCGTGTTGGGGCATCGGCGCAGGCGTGCTGCTGTTGATCTCGACCTTCGTTCATATCTCCGGCCAATTCGGCTTCGCGGCCTCTCCGTCGCGCATTAATGATTTTGAGAACAGCCTCTTTGTCCTGTTCGTTCTCGGTTTGTGCGTCCGTCAATTTCTTTCCCGCCAGGTCACCACCGGGATTGTGGCCATTTCGACCACACTGTTCGGTATAATGTATGTGCCGTGGCTGCTGAACTTCATTCAGAAAATCAACTTCTTCGGGCCCGGCGTCGAGGGGCACTACTACGTCTTGTATTTTGTCATCGTCACCAAATTTAGCGATTGCGGCGCTTACTTGGTTGGGTCATTGATTGGAAAACATAAAATGATTCCGCGCATCAGTCCTGGCAAAACGTGGGAGGGCTTTTGCGGCGCCGTCGTTGTCTCGACCGCAGCCAGTGTTATCTTCGCGCGGCTGGCCGGGGCACACCTGGCCGGCATGACCTTGCCGCACGCCATTATTTTAGGAGTGATCTTGAGCATGGCGGCGGTCCTGGGCGACTTGATCGAATCCCTTTTCAAACGCGAGGCGGGGCTGAAAGATTCCGGGCGGCTCTTCCCCGGCATTGGCGGAATTCTGGACTTGCTGGACAGTTTACTGTTCAATGCCCCGCTCATGTATTTGTATTTGCGCCATGTGCTGACGAAATGAGAGCAGTATGAAAAACGTTGTTCTTCTCGGTTCGACCGGTTCGATCGGCACCAGCGCCATCAAAGTAGCGGAAGACCTGCCCGATCATATCCATTTGGTCGGTTTGGCGGCGGGCAATAATGCCGAACTGCTCCTCCAGCAAACTCTTCACCACCGTCCGCAAGCCATTTCAATTTGCGACCCAGCGAAGGCGCGGGAATTGCAGGACACGCTGGGCACTTCGACCAAGGTTTATACCGGCGAGGAAGGCCTGATGAAACTGGCCACTTTGCCCGGCGCGGACATTGTTTTGATTGCAATCGTCGGCACGGCCGGGTTGCAACCTGCCCTGGCCGCCATTCGCGCCGGAAAGGACATCGCCGTCGCCTCCAAGGAAATTCTGGTCATGGCGGGCGAGATCGTCATGCGCGAAGCGCAAAAAAACGGCGTGCGCGTCCTGGCGGTGGACAGCGAGCATTCCGCCATTTTCCAATGTCTCGATGGCAAGCCCTCGGCTTCCGTGCGCGCCCTCTGG
Organism: Saccharimonadales bacterium (SeqCode); assembly: GCA_035648615.1. Classification (GTDB taxonomy): domain Bacteria; phylum Verrucomicrobiota; class Verrucomicrobiia; order Limisphaerales; family Palsa-1400; genus DASRLE01. Next base: position 4,897 of record DASRLE010000116.1, read on the forward strand.
CTGACTGCCTCCGGCGGCCCATTTCGCACCACGCCGCGCGAGGACTTTCCCGCCATCACCGTCGAGCGCGCCTTGCAACATCCTTCGTGGGTGATGGGCCGGAAAATTACAATTGACTCGGCCACCCTTTTCAACAAGGGCCTGGAGATGATCGAAGCGCGCTGGCTCTTCGACATTGAAATGGAGCGGGTCAAAGTGGTCGTTCACCCGCAAAGCGTGGTGCATTCGTTGGTTGAATTTGTGGATGGCTCGATGCTGGCGCAAATGTCCGCGCCCGACATGTGCCTGCCCATTCAATACGCGCTGACCTACCCGGAGCGCGTTGGCAGCGAGCGCGTGCAAACCAATCTCGCCCGGCTCGGCCAACTGACCTTTGAAGAGCCGGACCCGCAACGTTTCCCGGCCCTTAACCTGGCTCGCCGCGCCGGCGAAGTCGGCGGAACATTGCCCGCCGTCCTCAACGCCGCCAACGAAGCTGCCGTCAGCGCATTCTTCAACCGCCAGATCAACTTTCCCCAAATCAGCGAAATCGTGGGCCGCGTCATGGATGGCCACACCGTAGTCCAGCATCCCGACCTGAAACAAATTCTCGCCGCCGACGCGTGGGCGCGGCAAGAGGCACTTAGTTAAACTATATGCATTTGCAGCAAACTAAAGTTGACAGCCGGGCCACTGGTGGCCCGCAGTACTACTTTCATGAGTTGCCTGTATCTGTGAAGGAGTTTATCCGAAGGCGCGGTTCATGTCCCGTTGTGTTACAAACGCCTTATGGAATTACAAACAGCCCCTTTCTCGCCGTGGGGCGCGACCACAAGCTGAATAAAAAGGAGGATGTGGTAAAAGGAAAAGTGGGGCATGACCGCATCCAGGCTGCGCACGGGCGGGAGTCCATCGGAGAGTCAATTCGATTTTGGTACGGTCTAAAAACCGAGCCCGATTTCGAGCGGATCGACGTTGAAGTGATTATTCATCCTGAGGGCCATTTCATTGTCACCCCGACTTCCGTATTAATGCGCGGAGGGAAAAGATCGAAAATATTGGAAAAGATCGCAAGTCCATTGGCTTTTCATCGAGATTATCAGAGCAAGTTTTGGAAGAGTCAAATCGCCGCGGTGCGGAAAGAATGTGCCGATGATATATCGTGGGCCGGCTCTCAACTTCGACGCATCGTTAATGAAAACCGCCATGTTAATACGCGGAATGTGAATGAATCGGACTTGCTGCGCGCAGCGGGCGCGTTGTCGCTCCTGGGGATGAATCTAAGCCCCTATTTGACCAGCGGGTACGATTGTCCGGAAACCCGTTTTTGTTTCTCGGGACTGCCGCCTTATGCCTGCCCAGTCGAGATCAAGAAGCGCTCTTCAAACTTCAGTTATCAGATCACCCGCTACACTGAGCTTCCAAGGGCGGTTGTCTTTTGCATGAAGCATGATCTGGTAAACCCGCCGGAGCATATTGATGTGCTGGAGTTGTCCGCCCTTGCAGACTATCTTTGCCCTTGATGACACGCGCGGACATTCAGCCGATTCTTGAAGCCATTCCTGCCGCGCGACAGGAGGACGCGAGGCACTACGGGGTCCATCCTTATTTCACTCGGCGTCCGGCCAACGTGGTGCGCGCCTACATCGAGCGATATTCGCGCGAGGGCGATGTCGTGCTTGATCCCTTTGGCGGAACCGGGGTGACAGCGATCGAAGGGTTCCTGATTGGGAGAAAGGTGATTCAGAACGATTTGAACCCTTTTGCGAATTTCATCGCCCGGAGTATTGCCGACACCGCTGTAGTCTCGACCCTCCCTCTGCAAAAAGCTTTCGAGAAGGTTCGGCTGGCTTGTCAGGACACGTTGCATGAAATAGAGCGCAGCGATGAGGTTGCCTCGAAATGGTTGAAGCGGCTTCCCTTGCCGGAAAATATTCGTTTGCCGCGAAATTCCGACGCGGAATTTTTTTACGAAATGTTTACGACCGGTCAATTGGCCGGACTGGCGTTGATTAAACAATCGATTGATCGTCAGGCCAAGGGGGTTCGCGATTTGCTTTTATTGGCGTGGTCCGCCTCGCTGGCGAAATTAAACAAGACTTTTCTATCGGCCAAGGGACGCGCCGAAAGCCGGGGCGGGTCGAGTATTTTTAGCATCTATCGTTACAAGCTCGCCTCCCAGTGCGTGGAGCTTCCCATCTGGGAAACATTTCACGGCCGTTATCTCAATGTTCTGGCCGCTAAAGAGGAAGTGTGGAAGCTGGCTTACTTTCGAAAGTTGCGCTCGGGCGGCAAGCATCCGCTCAATAGCCAGCGGGATTTTAAAGTGCTGGCGCATGACGCGGCCACGCTGGACGAAGTGTTGAAACCGGCCAGCGTTGACTATATTTTCACGGACCCGCCTTACGGCGCATTCATTACCTATCTGGACTTATCTATCCTGTGGAATCACTGGCTCGGTTTTCATATATCGGATGACGACCGGGGCCGTGAAACGATTGTGGGCGGGGGGTGCGAGCTTTCCGAAGAGCACTATAAGCGAAGTTTGGCCCGCAGCATCGAAGCCAGTCTGCGGTTGTTGCGGCCAGATCGATGGTTTTCGATTGTCTTTCAACATTGGGATATCAGCTATTTCTCCGTGATTTTGGAAACAGCCAGCGAAGGCGGGGCGGAACTAAAAGCCGCGATCACGCAAACGGGTGACGTTATCTGGTCGATGCACAAAAAAAAGAATTCCGCCAGTGTTCTTGCTGGGGAAATGATTTTGACCTTCTACAAACCAAAGCAGGCGCGGAACAAGGCCGTGGTTCCAAGTCGTGCTTTTGATGGCGATCCCGCGGTAGTTCTGTCAGAGGTTTTTGATGCTTGCCTGGCGAACGGCGTTGGAAGCTTTACCAGTGAGGCGTTGTTTAACCGGTTAATCATGGAACTATGGCATCGGCGGGCGCTGGGTTGCTTGAGCCTCGGACGGGAAGAGTTTTCACGAGGGCTTACCCAGCGGGGCTGGAGCTATAATGCTCATACCCATTGTTGGAGCAGAAACGTCGGAGACCAAGAAGCCCATGGCAGTTTTACCCTTTTGGGATGAGGCCATCCCGCTGCGCGAATTTGAAGCGGTTCCGGGGCGCTTGTTAAGAACTTGCGTACAAGTTTATTTGCTCCGTTCTTGATTGCGGGTGGAAAATTCCCCACAGTCTTGCCTCAAATTAAAAGTTGCCTGCTCTACCATGATTGATTCCCTCCATCCCGAAAATGGCGCCGCCGCCGAGGCCAAGAAACCCCGCCGCAAAACTTCGGCGACCGCCGGCATCGCCAAAGTCGATCGCCTCCCGCCCCATTCCATCGAGGCGGAGCAAGGCGTGCTGGGGTGTGTCTTGCTTTCGCCCAACGATTGCATGGGCGAGTGCATCGAGAAACTGAAATCAGGCTATCTGATCTTTTACGATCTTAAACACCAGACCCTCTTTCAGACGCTGACGGAGATGTATGATGAGAAGCAGGCCATTGACCTCATCACCTTGCAGCAGCGGCTCAAGAATGCCCAGCAACTCGAAAATGTCGGCGGGCTGGCTTATTTGTCCTCGTTGCCCGATGCTGTTCCTTCCGCCGCCAATCTGGAATATTACCTCGAGATCATCCTCGAAAAGTATTTGCTGCGAAAAATGGTCCAGACTTGCACCGCCATTGTGGGCCGGGTCTTTGATTATGAAGGGCAGGTCGAGGCGCTGCTGGATGAGGTCGAGCGCGATATTTTGCGGATCAGCGAGGAACGCGTCACCAGCGCCACCTCGACGATGAAGGAGCTGGTCAACCGCGCCATCTCCAAAATCGAAGAGTACCACCAAAACCAAGGGATGCTGACCGGCATTTCCACCGGCTTTACCGACTTCGATAAAATGACAACGGGGCTGCACGAAGGGGAAATGATCGTCATCGCCGCTCGCCCGTCCGTCGGCAAAACGTCGCTGGCCATGAATATTGCCGAGCACGTCAGCCTGGAGTTGAAGGTCCCGGTCGGAGTGTTCAGCCTGGAAATGACCGCCGACCAATTAGTGCTGCGCATGTTGTGTTCGCGCTCGAGGGTGAACCTGCGCAACATCCGCGACGGCTTCCTGGCCGAGCGCGATTTCCCCAAGCTGACCGGCGCGGCCGGCAAGCTGGCGGGAGCCCCGCTTTTCATTGACGACAGCTCCGGGTTGTCTATTTTGCAGCTTCGCGCCAAAGCGCGGCGGATGTGGCAACAGTATGGCATCAAGCTATTTGTCATTGACTACTTGCAGTTGCTCAATTCTACTTCGCGACGCGCAGAGAACCGCCAGCAGGAGATTGCGGACATCTCCGGCGGCCTGAAGTCCCTGGCCAAGGAACTGAAGGTGCCGATTATCGTGTTGAGCCAGCTCAACCGTGAACTGGAAAAACGCGGCCCCGGCGAACGTCCGCGTCTGTCCGACTTGCGCGAGTCCGGCGCGATCGAGCAGGATGCCGATCTGGTTGGTTTGCTATATCGTGAAACGAAAAATAAAGATGGAGACGAAGAGAGCAACGAAGCGGAGCAAGACGCCATTCCTGTGAAACTTTTTATCGCCAAGCAACGAAACGGCCCCACCGGGGACGTTGACCTGACTTTTCTCAAGAGTTACACCAGGTTCGAGAGCGCGGCCAAGGTCGGCCCAGAGGACATGCCGCCCGAATCCTAAAAGATGAAAATTCCTTTCCGTCTGGCGTTGTTCATTTGGGTTGCATGGCTCGCCTGGATTCCTGCCGTCCGAGGGCAGGGTGTCGTCATGCCTCGCGTTCATAGCATTTCGATTCGCCACGTTGGCCCTCCCGCCGTCAGCGATGAGTTTATTCGCGCCAATATCCGCACCAAAGTCGGAGAGGCCTTCAGCCGTTCGACCGTCGATGAAGACATCAAGAACCTTTACGCCACCGGTTATTTTTTCACCATCCGGGTGGGTGAAGGCAACACGGTGGACGGCGTGGACCTGACTTATGTGGTGCAAGGCAAACCCATCCTGGCCGACATCAAAATCGTCGGGAATAAAAGGATGAGCCTCAAAAAATTGAAGAAGAAGCTCACGTCCAAAATCAACCAGCCGCTGGACGAACGCAAGCTCTTCGAGGACGCCCAGGAGATGCAGAAGCTTTACGAAAAAGCCGGCTACCAAAAAACGACCGTCGTGGCCGAACCGCCCGTGATCGATGAAATGGCGGGCCGCGGCTCCGTCACGTTTCGGATTCACGAAACGCCCAAAGTCAAAATCAAGGACATCGTTTTCGTCAACGCCCACGACTTTCCCCAGAAAAAGTTGCGCAAGGTCCTCAAGACGCGCCGCCGCTGGATGTTTTCCTGGCTGACCGGCTCGGGAGTGTTGAAGGAAGACGAGTTCGAGGATGATAAAGACAAGCTGGTCGAGTTTTACCAGAACGAAGGATATATCGACTTCGCCATTCAAGACATTAAGTTCGATTACGTCAGTCCGACTTGGATGATCATTCGGTTCGTCGTTTCGGAGGGGCGTCAATACAAAGTCGGCACGGTCGATATCAAGGGCAATAAACTTTTTACCACAAACGATTTCTTCAAGGGCGTCTCAGTGGGCCAGACGCGAGTGAAGTTGAAATTGATTCCCGGCGCCATTTTCAAACCGTCCGTGTTCGCCGAAGATACCGACACCATGCGGGACATTTACGGCTCGCGCGGCTACTTGGAAAGCGAGCAGGGGGGCACCACGCGGATCACTGCCACCCGCACCCCTAATCCGACGACCGGCACCATTGACCTCGCCTATGATATTGAGGAAGGCGAGAAGTGCTATATCGAGAAGATCGAAATCAAAGGCAACACCAAAACCAAAGACAAGGTTTTACGGCGCGAGTTGGCCGTCTATCCCGGCGAGGTCTATAACATGGTCGCCGTCAAAGTCAGCAAATCGCGCCTCGAACAAATGGGCTATTTCGAGAAGGTCGATACCCAGGCCGCGGACACCGATGTGCCCAACCGCAAGGACCTCGTGGTGGGCGTGGAAGAGAAGGGGACTGGAAACGTCACCGTGGGCGCTGGCTTCGATTCGATCGAAAGCATTGTCGGATTCATTGAGCTTAAACAGGGCAATTTCGATCTCTTCAATCCTCCGACCTTTACGGGAGCGGGACAAAAATTCCAGATTCGCGCCTCCGTCGGCACCTTGCTCCAAGATTACGAAGTGTCTTTCGTCGAGCCTTGGTTCCTTGGCAAAAGGCTGGCCTTCGGGGTGGACCTTTTTCACAGAGATGTTTACTACAATAGTTTGAACAACATGTACACCGAGACGTTCGACGGCGGCACCCTCAGCCTGACCAAGGCGCTCGGCAGCCAGCGGCTAAAAGGCACCATCAGCTACACGTTTGAAGACGCCCATGTTGCGATCAACTCGGGTTTCTACACCAATATAACGACCAACTATTCCGGCGCGCCGGGTGGCCTCTATAATAATAACTCTCTCACTTACCCGAATATTTCCACCAATATATATGACGAGCGTGGCACTTATTTGGTTTCCCAACTCGAGTTGGGTTTGGCCTACGATACGCGCAACAACCTGCAATTGGCCGATCACGGGACGCTCACACAACTGACCGCCGACGTTGCGACGTCTCCGGGAAACACCGATTTTTATAAACTGGAATTGCGTTCCAGTTGGTTCTTTAAAGGTTTTGGAAAAGGCCACATCCTGGAAGTCGGTGGGCGCAGCGGCGTGGTTTCGACCTACGGCGACTCGGAGCATGTGCCAATTTTCGAGCGCTGGTTCCTGGGCGGCCTTTACTCATTGCGCGGTTATCGCTATCAAACGGTCGGGCCGGAAGATCAATACGGGGAGCCGCTGGGGGGCAACACTTATTTCTTCGGGTATGCCGAGTACAGCATCCCGGTCATCAAAATGGTTCGCTTCGCCATGTTCTACGACGTGGGAAATGTTTTTTCCGCGCCTTACAGCTTTGATCCCGGCCCGGGCCGCGGTTTGCTGGACGACGACGCGGGCGTCGGCTTGATTATTACATTGCCCATTGGCGGCGGCGCGGGCACGCCCTTGCGGATCGATTACGCCATCCCGATCCAGCATGATCCGAGCCTTGGATCCACGGGACGTGTCCAAGTGGGAGTGGGTTTTCAACGCAACTTTTAATGACTATGAAACGTTTATTCGCCAAAGGGGCGGCAAGCCTCGTTCTATTTTGTCTGGCTAGCGCGGCTTTTGCCGCCGACCAGAAAATCGCCACCGTCGATCTGGCCAAGGTCTTCGCCAAATATTACAAAACCATTCAGTCCAATGCGGCCCTCAAGCTCGAGGCGTCCGATATGGAAAAGGAACGAAAGAGCATGGTCGAGGCCCAGGAAAAACGCAAAGAAGACTGGCGAGTGCTCCGCGACAAAGCCCAGGACCAAGCCGTCTCCGCCGAACAGCGCGAAAAGAGCAAAAAAGAAGCCGAGGAAAAATTCCTCGATCTCAAATCCGGCGACGACGCCATCAACGAATATGACCGCGTGGCCTCCGCCCGGTTAAACGAAAAACAACGCCAGCGCCGCGACGACTTGGTCAAATCCATCCGAGAAGTGTTGAACGGGGACGCCAAGGCGGCTGGCTACACTATGGTGCTGGATGTTTCGGGAGAAAGCGCGAACATGGCGCCGGTCGTGCTCTTTTCCACCGGCGTCAACGATCTGACCGATGCGCTGCTCAAAGAACTCAATGCCACGGCTCCGGCTGGGACTTTGGATTCAAAGTAAGCGCATGCAACGCCTGGCTGTTCGCCAGAAATGTCATGCTGTACGAATTCCTGCTTGATTAAACTTGCCTCTTCATGGCTTGCTTAGACCCACTGTGAACAAAAACGATAATCTCCCGGAAGTGAATCGCCGGAGCTTTCTTAAAAACACTTCCCTGGCGACGGTCATGGCCATGATGGGGGGCGTCGAATTGCGGGCAGAAGAAGCCGCGAAACCGGCCGCCTCGAGTGAACCCGCCTTGACGCCCATTCCCCCTCCTCCGCCGGTCCATTTTGGGGTTATTGGCCTCGGCACATGGGGACGCGAAGTGCTCAATCGCCTGGCGCTTCTGCCCAATGCGCCAGTCGTCGCGATTTGCGATAATTACCCTTCCTCCCTGCGCCGCGTCGGCACGGCCGATGCGCCCAAAGCGGAGAGGTTTGATGACTACCGAAAACTTCTGGCCAGCAAAGCGGTGGAGGCAGTCGTCATCGCCACACCCACGCCGGACCATCGCGAAATCGTCCTCGCCGCTCTCCAAGCCGGCAAACATGTCTATTGCGAAGTTCCCCTGGCGGGCACCATTGAAGATGCCAAAGCCATCGCCCGCGCCGCGCGCGATGCCTTCAAGGTTGTTTTTCAGGCGGGCTTGCAGGAACGGTCGCATCCGCAACGGCATTTTCTTTTGCCCTTTCTACGCTCCGGCGCAATTGGCCAGAATGTCATGGCCCGCGCGCAATGGCACAAAAAAGATAGCTGGCTGCGCACTTCTTCCAATCCCGAACACGAGAAGGCGCTCAACTGGCGTCTGCATCAGGCCACCAGCACCGGCTTGATGGGCGAAATTGGCATTCACCAGATTGACGCCGTGACTTGGTTCCTCAAAGGGCGCCCCACCGCCATCACTGGTTTTGGCTCCAACATTCTCTGGAAAGATGGGCGCGACGTGGCCGACACAGTCCAGGGGGTTTTCGAATATCCCGAAGGCGTGCGGCTGGTTTATGATGCGACGCTTTGCAACTCCTTTGATTCCGCTTACGAAATGTATTATGGCTCGGATGCCGCCGTCATGGTGCGGGATGCCAAAGCCTGGATTTTCAAAGAGGCGGACGCCCCGCTGCTGGGCTGGGAAGTGTATGCCCGCAAGGATCTCTTCTATACCGAGACTGGCATCGCCCTGGTCGCCAACGCCACCAAGCAGACGGCCATCGGAACCAGCGCGACGGCTGGGAATACCACCCCTTTTGATTCCCTTTATTACGCCTTGCTCGCCTTTGCCGCCAACGCCGGGCAGATCGGCGGCGCGATCAAGGATTATCTTGACAGCTATGGTGATAGTGACCTGAAGGCCATGACCGACAGCTTGAAAACGTTGAAGGTTGAACCCGCCGCCAATTGGCAGGAAGGTTTGGACGCGACTATTTTGGCCATCAAAGCCAATGAGGCCGTGGTGAAACGACAAAAAGTGGCGGTGGACAAAGACTTGTTTGAATTATGAAATTATCGAAATTTTTCGCCAGTCTGACGAGCTTGCTGCTGGGGCTTGGCTTGGCGGCCCAGGCCCGCGCTCAAACTCACTACACCACCCAGCCTCGCGGCAATATAGTCAAAATCGAAGGCACATCGTCCGCCCACGATTGGGAGATGAAAGGCAACATTATCGGGGGCTTCATTGAGCTGGGTCCTGACGTTAAATTCGACCCCGCCGCCAGCGCTCTGCCCGGTCTTAAAGGCGGCAAAGTGCCGGTGAAAGCGCACGCCTTTATTCCCGTTCGCACGATGCACAGCGAGGCGGACCATCTTCCCGAAGTCATGGATCATTTGATGCAGGAGACGATGAAGGCCGATCAATTCACCCGAATCGAATTCACCTTGACAGACATGACTTTTAAATCGCCCCATGCCATCGGCACTCCTTTTGCCTTTGACGCGACTGGCGAGCTGTCTATCGCCGGGACGACCAACAAAGTAACCTTTCCGATCACGATTGAACCCGTCGAGTCCGACAAGATCAAGGTCAGCGGGACTGTTCCGCTCAAGATGACCTCTTTTGGCGTGACGCCGCCCGCCCCCAGTTTCGGGTTGGGATTGATGCGTTGCGGTGATGACGTCAAGATCATTTTTGAATGGATCCTGGTGGAGCGAAAATAGGACGGCTTTTTTATGAGCGCGCGCCCATGGCTGATCGCCTCCCTGGGTTTGAACCTGTTCCTGGCCGCGGCTTTCTACGTTGCCATGGAACCTTTGGGCGAGCCGCCGCCTCCTCCTGCGCCTGCGTATAATGGTCCCAATATAAGAACGAATGTAGTGGTTCGGCAGGAAAATTTTACCTGGGAGCAAATCGAATCCCCCAACTTCGTTACCTTCATCAAAAACCTGCGCGCCATCGGCTGTCCCGAGCCGATTATTCGCGATATCATTACCTCTGAGGTGGACCGGGTTTTCGCCAAGCGCCGGCTGGAGGAGGTGGTTTATCCCAATTACCAATGGTGGCGTTCCAAGCCCGACCCGGCCATTGTGCAGGCGGCTTCCACTAAATTGGCGGCATTGGAAAGCGAACGCCGCCAATTTTTGACCTCTCTTTTAGGCACAGGCTGGGACGCGCAGAATAATGAGTTGATCGCCGCCAATGGGGGCGTGACGCTGACCGGGCCGATATTGGGCGAACTTTCGCCCGAAACCAAGCAAACCGTTTATGGCATTGCCGCGCGCGCCCAGCAGAAAATCGATTTATACCAGGAGACTCAACGCCTGCAAAACAAGCCGGTCGATCCGATGGAAATGGTGCGTTTGCGCGAAGAGCCGCTGGCCCTACTCTCCGCCGTTTTGACTCAGCCGCAATATGCCGAATACGCCTTGCGCTACTCGCCCAGCGCGGAGCAATTGCGCGCCCAAATGAGTTCGGTTGAGTTGAGCGCCGATCAATTTCGTGAATTGTTCAATGCCATCAGCTCCATCAATGGCCAGCCCGTTTTCTATTACAACGGCGCTGATCCGCAACTCTTGGCCGCGCAAAAGCAGTTGCAGTCCCAGAGCGACGCCATCATCAAGGAAACGATGGGCGATCAATTTTATGCGGCCTATCAATTAAACCAGGACCCACTCTATCGGGCTTCCCAGGCCACCGCCGAACAATTGGGCATGGCCCAAACATTAGTCATGCCCATTTATGAAATCAACCGCGCCACCCAATCCGAACTGGATCGCATTCGCAAGGACACGACCTTGAGCAGCGACGAAAAAGTTGAAGCCATCGCGCAGACCCAAGTCGAGCAGCAGCAATCCATCGAGCAAATATTGGGGCCAGAAGTTTTTCAGCGCTGGCTGGAGATGCGCACTCACTAGGCCATGCCAGACCGCGCCGTATTTTTGGATCGGGATGGAACCATTATCGAGGACAAGGACTACCTGTCTCGGCCTGAAGAGGTGGTGATCCTGGCCGGGGCCGGACCGGCTTTACGCAGCTTGAGCGAGGCGGGATTTAAATTATTTATCGTCTCAAATCAATCGGGGGTGGGCAGGGGATACTTTACCTTGGAGGACGTCGATCGAGCTAATGCCCGGCTGGCCGAGGAATTGCAGGGTGAAGGCGTAAGGATTGCCAAGGTCTATATTGCGCCCGAGGCTCCCGGCCAGCCGAGCCGCGGACGCAAACCTTCACCTCAGTTTCTGCGGGATGCCCGGGATGAATTTCTAGTTGACCTGGGTCAAAGCTATGTCGTCGGCGACAAGTTGAGCGACCTGCAATGCGGTTGGAATGCGGGCGTCAAAAAGTGCATCCTGGTCCGCACTGGCTATGGAGAGAAAGTTGCTGCGCAAGAGCGGGACCGCATCGCCGCCGCTGTAATCGTGGATGACCTCGCCGCGGCTGCCGCCTGGATCATCAAGACTGAATCCGAAACCGCCCTATGAAAATTCTCGGAATTATTCCCGCGCGTTACGCCTCGACTCGTTTTCCCGGAAAACCCCTCGCGCTCATCGCCGGCAAGCCTCTCATTCAACACGTCGTGGAACGCTGCCAGGAATCCAGGATTCTCCAGGAAGTTATCGTAGCGACGGATGACACGCGCATTTGGGAAGTCGCCCAGAATTTCTGCCGCGCTGAAATGACTGGCCCTGAGCACGCCAGCGGAACGGATCGCATTGCGGAGGTAGTCCAAAATTGCGCGTGCGATGGCGTGATGAACATCCAGGGCGACGAACCCTTGATCGATCCGCGCGTGATTGATGCCGTGGCCGGGGCATTGGCCCGTGAGGAAATGTCCACCGCCGCCGCCGCCATCACCGAAGCGGCCGAGTGGGAAAATCCCAATGTGGTAAAAGTCGTTGTCAGCGCCGCCGGGCGCGCCTTATACTTCTCCCGGCGGCCTATTCCCTATGTGCGGGACGCCGTAACCGGCGCGCAGCAAGTGGCGGCGTTTCCATTTTTGAAGCATCTCGGCCTCTACGGGTATCGCCGGGAGACTTTGTTGCGCCTGGTGAAATTTCCGGTTTCTCCCCTGGAAGCGGCGGAGAAGCTGGAACAACTGCGCGCGCTGGAAAATGGCTTGCCAATCGCGGTTGTCAAGGTGAATTATGACGGCGTGGGAGTGGATGTGCCGGCGGACATCAAGCGCGTCGAACAAATTTTAGCAAAGGCCGGTTAATCATGGTTAAATATATTTTTGTCACGGGCGGCGTAGTGAGTTCATTGGGCAAAGGCTTGACGGCCGCCGCACTCGGCACGTTGCTCGAAAACCGCGGCCTCAAGGTCACGCTGCAAAAATTCGATCCCTACCTCAACGTGGATCCTGGCACGATGAATCCTTACCAGCACGGCGAGGTCTATGTGCTGGACGATGGCGCTGAAACCGATCTCGACTTGGGCCATTACGAACGCTTTACCCACGTCAAGCTCTCGCGCATGAACAACTTGACCAGCGGCCAGGTTTATCAAACGGTCTTGGACAAGGAGCGCCGCGGGGATTATTTGGGCAAGACCGTTCAGGTCATCCCGCATATTACCGACGAGATTCAGCATCGCATCCAATTGCTGGCCGAAAATTCCAAGAGCGATGTGGTTATCACCGAAGTCGGCGGCACGACCGGCGATATCGAAGGGCTGCCTTTCCTGGAAGCGATCCGGGAATTTGCCCTGCGGGTGGGTTACAACAATGCCATTTTCATGCACGTCACCTATGTGCCGTTCATCAAAGCCGCCGGCGAACTGAAAACCAAACCCACCCAGCAATCCATCGCCAAGCTGCGTGAAATCGGCATCACTCCGCACATTTTGGTTTGCCGTTGCGAAAAATCTCTCGACAAAGAGTTGCGCGAGAAAATTTCGCTTTTTTGCAATGTTCCCTACGAGGCGGTCATTGAAGAAAAGGATGTGGATCACACCATTTACGAAGTGCCGCTCATGCTGCAACGCGAGCGGGTGGACGACCTCGTCTGCCGGCTCCTGCATCTGGACACGCCGCCCGCCGACATGTCCTACTGGCAGGAAATTATTCGCAAACTGATTGCTCCGCGCCATCGTGTCCGCATCGGCGTGGTCGGCAAATATATTGAATTGCACGACGCTTACAAATCGGTTTACGAAGCCATCATCCACGGCGGCGTGGCCAATGATTGCGCGGTGGAAATCGAAAAAGTCGAAGCGGAACAAATTGAAAAATTCGGCGCGGAGAAAATGCTCAAAGGACTGGGCGGCATCCTGGTGCCCGGCGGTTTTGGAGAGCGCGGCATCGAGGGGAAAATTCTCGCCGCCCAATACGCCCGCGAAAAGAAAGTTCCCTACCTGGGCCTGTGCCTCGGCATGCAAGTGGCCACCATCGAATTCGCCCGCAACGTCTTGAAATTGGAAGGCGCGGACTCGACGGAATTTGATCTTCACACGCCGCATCCGGTCATTGCGCTGCTCGACGACCAAAAGAACGTCACCTGCAAAGGGGGCACGATGCGATTGGGACGGCAGCCTTGCCAGTTGGTCGTTGGCTCCGCCGCCAACCGCCTTTACGGCGCCTTTGTCATCAACGAACGCCACCGTCATCGCTACGAATTCAACAACGAGTATCGCGAAGCTTTTGAGAAGGCCGGTTTTTCCTTCAGCGGCGCTTCGCCCGACGGCAAACTAATCGAGATGATCGAACTGCCCGGCCATCCCTTTTTCATGGCCTGCCAATTCCACCCGGAATTCCAAAGCAAGCCCGACCAGCCGCATCCGCTTTTCAAAGGCTTCATCGCCGCCGCCCACGCCCAGCTCCACAACAAGCCGCTTTGAAAGTTCATGCGAATTCCAATTTAGTCGTGACTGCTTCCGGGTCCCAGCCGCGCGGCGGTTTGCTGTTGATGGCGGCGACTTCTTTGATTGAAATCTGGCGGCCGCGAGTTTTGGGCCCTTTGACTTCCACTTTTTCGGGCACGCAGGTCTGTTGATTGATCTTTTGGTAGGCGGCCGGCTTGTAACGAATAAACAGTTCCTTCGGCGTCCCTGGCTCAAAAAATAGGATTTTCGATTTTGGGGGAATGCAGAAGTACTCCTTGTTCAGGATCGTTCCGCCAAAGGTGAACCGCTTCAAATACGTCGCCTCGCGGTTGGTGTAGGCGAGGGTGAAGACACGCTCTCGGTCGGGCACAGCGCTGTAAACCAGGTCCGGGCCGACAAACATTTTCTCCGGCAATTCCGTCACCTTGTAATGGCCGTCGCGAAAGATGCAGAGGAGCTTGTCAAACTTGGTGCATTCCGCTTTGAATTCCTCGCCCGAAACCTTGTAGCCGATATAGCCGGTCTCGCGGTCGTAGGCGACTTTGAACGCCTTGAACGCCACTTCCCTGGCGTCCACTTCGTCGTAGCGGCTCGATTTGGTCAAACGCGGATAAATCGGCCCGTATTTGGCCAGCAATCCTTCCAGATGATTGACAGCGTATTTCGTCACGTTCTTGAGGTGCTTGGTTATTTCCTCCAGGTCCGCTTTGACCTTGTCCATTTCCTCGCGATGTTTGTTGAGGTCAAAAAGCGAAATGCGGCGGATGCGGACGCCCAAAAGCATCTCCACGTCCTCGGGGGTCAAGTCGCGCAACATTTGCCGGCGCAAGGGCTTGAAGCCTTCTTCAATCGCGGCAATGACCGCTTCATTGGTGCGGGCTTGTTCGATTTTTTTGTAAATGCGCTCTTCGATAAAAAGGCGCACCAGCGTTTTGTAATGAAGTTCCCGCTGCAGTTTCTTCTCCTTCAACTCCAGCTCGCGCTTCAATGTGGCCAGGAGTTGTTTGGTGTTTTCGCGCAACACCTCGGACACGGTCAACTCCACTGGCCGATTGTCTTTGATCACCACGATGCGGCTGGCAATGGTCACTTCGCAGTCGGTGAAAGCGTAAAGCGCATCGGCCAATTGCTCGGCGCTGACGCCGTTGGGGGCGCGCACCTCGATTTCCACTTCCTCCGAGGTGAAATCGTTGATGCTTTTGACCTTGATCTTCCCTTTCCGTGAGGCGTCCTCAATGGAAGCGGTCAGGGATTCGGTGGTCGTGGTGGGCGGAATCTCCTTAATCAAGACGGTCGAGTCATCTTTGATTTTGATTTTGGCGCGAACCTGAATTTGTCCCGTGCCGTCGCGATATTCGCGCGCGTCCATCAACCCGCCGGTTTGAAAATCGGGCAACAGCTTGAACGTTTGATTTTTCAAAATGGCAATCTGCGCCGAGAGCAATTCGGGAAAATTATGGGGCAGAATGCGCGAGGCCATTCCCACTGCGATCCCTTCGGTGCCCATCATAAGCAGCAGGGGCAATTTCGTAGGGAGGGTGATCGGTTCCTTGTTGCGATCGTCGTAGGTTTGGACAAAGTCAGTGATTTCGTCGTTAAACAATTCCGACCGCGCCAATTCTGTCAGGCGGCATTCGATATAACGCTGGGCAGCCGCGAGATCGCCCGTGAAAATATTGCCGAAGTTGCCTTGGCCTTCGATTAAATAACGTTTGTTGACCAACCCGACCAACGCATCGCCAATCGACACAGTTCCATGCGGGTGATATTGCATGGCGTGGCCCGCCACATTCGCAACCTTGATGAGCCGGCCATCGTCCATATCATGCAGCGCCCAGAGGATGCGCCGCTGCACGGGCTTGAGGCCATCGCTCAGATTGGGTATGGCGCGGTCGCGAATGACGTAGGAGGCGTAATCCAGAAAATTGCGGTCCACCCGGCGATGCAACAGCAAATCGATTTTGCGCGGCGCAAACGGCGGATGGACAATAGCCTCCACTTCCTCCGCCTGCACATGCATCTCACTATCGCCGTTTTTCGGTTTGACAGGTGGCGCGGGCTCAATCGGCAATTCCGGCTGTTCGGGTGAATTCTTGGCTGCCATAACTTAATCTTCAATGTTGCATTCCACGAGGGCGAGATTATCTACTGCCTTTGCCGGAAACTTCCAATGATTTTGGCGACTTTTTTCAGATCGGCCACGAAACTTTTCATCTCGGCGTGGCGGGATTCCTCATCCGGCGCCCGTAAAATCGACGAGGGATGAACGGTGGCCATCACGTTCGGAGCAAGGGGTGATGGAACGAGCGCACCGTGTTGCTGGCTGACTCGGAAGTCTTTTCCAAGCAGCGCCTGCGCCGCCAATTCCGCATTCAGCCAGGGCCGGCAGGCGGCGATTTCCCGGCCGTTGGGTTTTTTGTGAATGCGGCGTTTGCCTTGCGGTTCCCACTTGAAATGTTTGACTGCGTTGGTCACATAGACTTGCCGGCGGTCAATGCCTGCCTCCTGGAGGGCCTTGTCGAGCAGCTTCCCCGCCGGCCCGACGAACGGCTTGCCGGCCAAGTCTTCGTCGTTGCCGGGTTGTTCGCCGACCATGACCACCCGCGCCTCCGGCGATCCTTCTCCAAAGACAGTTTGGGTTCCGGTTTTCCATAGCGGACACGCACGGCAATCCGCCGCCGCCGCGCGCAGAGCGGGCAGGGTGGGTTTTGCCGGAATAAGCGGACTTGCGTCAGCAACTTTTTGCGCCATGCCCCAGCTTATCATATATTGGACTTGTATGAAACTGGACCCAGTGCAGCTTGCCGCGCAGGAGCAATTCGCCCGGCAAAGCGAGCGATACGGCAAGGGACATATCTTGGAAAATATCGAGGATGTGCAAGCCGCAGTGGCCACCATGAACCTTCTCCCGTGTGCTCAAGTGCTCGATGTCGCCACCGGGGCCGGCCACACCGGCCTTTTTTTGGCCTCGCTTGGACACGAAGTGACATTGTGTGACCTGGCTCAACCCATGCTCGACAAAGCCGCCAAAACCGCCGCCCAACGCGGCCTCCATGTGAAAACGTTGCAGCATCCGGCCGAGCAGTTTCCCTACGCGGACGAAACTTTCGACCTCGTGACTTGCCGCGTAGCCGCCCATCATTTTAGCTTCCCCGAAAAGTTTATTGCCGAATCGGCCCGCGTTTTGAAACCGGGCGGCTGGTTCTTGTTGATTGACGGCACGGTGGCCGACGATCAGCCGGAAGCCGGGGCCTGGATTCACGCCGTGGAAAAGTTGCGCGATCCCAGTCACAACCGCTTTCTGACCCCGCGCACTTGGTCGGCCTTTTGCAAATTGCGGGGGTTGGAAGTTCGCTGCGCGCAGATCCTGGCGTTTAAGCAACCGGATTTAAATTGGTATTTCGAAACGGCGGCCACGCCCGATGAGAACCGGATCAAGGTCCTTGAATTGATCGCCCGCGCTCCGGCTGGCGCCCGCACCCTCTTTCAGCCGTCCGAAGAAGACGGGAAGATTGTCTGGTGGTGGCAGCGGTTGACCTTGGTCGCCTCCAAACTCACGACTTGGCGCGCCCCGTGATCGCCCGTATCTTGCTCCCGTGCCGGAAGCCAGGAAAACACGGGTCATCATCGGAATGAGCGGCGGAGTCGATTCCTCCGCGGCCGCCGCCTTGCTTTTGGAGCAGGGCTATGACGTCGTCGGCATCACGCTCAAACTGTGGCCGCAAGACTGCGTTTCCCGCGCCGAGGACAAATGTTGCGGCCCGCAGGCGGTGATGGATGCGCGCAGTGTCTGCCACAAGCTGGGCATTCCCTATTATCTGATTGACGAAGCGGATGGATTTCAAAAGCAAGTCATCCACTATTTCGCCGAAGAGTATAAAGCCGGACGCACGCCCAACCCCTGCGTGATGTGCAACGAAAAATTGAAGTTCGGCACGCTGCTCGACCGCGCCCGCCAACTGGGCGGAGATTTTATCGCCACCGGCCATTTCGCGCGAATTGAGAAAACGCCGGAAGGCCGGATGCTGCTGAAAAAAGGTTGCGACACCCGCAAGGACCAGAGCTATTTTCTTTTTTCGTTGCGCCAAAACCAATTGGCCCGCGCTCTCTTTCCACTCGGCGAAAAAACCAAACAGGACACCCGCCAAGTCGCGCGCGAATGCAGTTTGAAAACCGCGGACAAGGAAGAGAGCATGGAAATCTGTTTTGTGCCCGACAAGGATTACGGCAAATTTCTCTCCACGACGGGCTTGGTGCATCGGCATCGTGGCGAGATTGTCAGCCTGCAAGGGCAGGTTCTCGGCTACCACGAGGGGATTGAATTTTACACCATCGGCCAGCGCAAGGGGTTGGGCCTTTCTACCCCCCGGCCGCTCTATGTCATTGAACTGGACGCGCCGCGCAATCGGGTTGTGGTAGGGGAGGATTCCGATCTGGATCGCACTGAGTTTACCGTGCGCAATTGCAATTGGATTCCCTTCGATGTCCCTCCCGAAGAACTGCAGGTGACCGCCAAAATCCGTTACAATCATCCTGGCACTCCAGCTACGGTTCAACCGCAACCCGGCGGCGAGGCGAAGGTCACACTGCATGTCGCGCAACGGGCGATCACTCCAGGGCAAGCGTGCGTTTTCTACGACGGCGACTTGGTGATTGGCGGCGGCTGGATTGCCAAGTAATCCGCAATGTGCATCACGCGAACGTTCGATCCCGCCTTTTTTAAACCGGCTTGAATTTGCAGCATACACCCCGGATTGGAGGTGATCACGAGAGTTGCCTTGCTTTTGAGGATATTTTTCACCTTCCGGCGCTGGAGCCGTTCCGCCATGGCCGGTTCCGTTAAATTGTAGGTGCCCGCGCTGCCACAGCAAACATCTGACTCCGGAATGTCAACAATATTGTTGCCGGCGACCGCCTTGAGCAGTTCGCGCGGAGATTTGGTGATGCGCTGGGCATGAGCCAAGTGACAGGCATCGTGATACGTCACGCGTTCGTGGTTTGACGTGCGGGTAAAATCGCCCGGGCGCAGCCATTCGGTGAGGTCTTTTACTTTCCCGGCAAAGCGCGCCGCCGCCTCAGTCTCAAGCCAATGGCCGTATTCCTTGAGGCTGGAGCCGCAGCCCGCCGCGTTGACAATGACAGCCTCGCAATCGTGCTCGGCGAAGGCGGCAATATTGGCTTCGGCGCATTCACGCGCGCGGGCCATATTCCCGCTGTGGGCATAGAGCGCGCCGCAACAGACTTGACTGTTCGGAGTGACGACATCATAACCGGCCTCGTTCAGCAGCCGGATGCTGTTTTGGTTGGTCGGGCCGAACATGACATTCATCACGCAGCCGCGAATAAATCCAACCCGTCCGCGCCGCGTTTCCGTGGTCGCAGGGGAAACTTCCGGCAAGGAAGCCCCGCGTGCTTCGGTGGGAACGAGCGACAACGCTTCTCGCGCGAATCTGGGAAGAAGGGGATCTATGTGAACCCATTTCGCAAATCGGGCCGGCAGCAGGGCGGTTTTCATCCGCAGCGGAAAAGGGAAAATCTTCTCAATCACGACACGCCGGAGGAAACGTTGCACGAAAGAACGGGAATAATTCTTCTCGACATGATCGCGGGTATGTTCGAGCAAGCCGCCATATTGAACACCGCTCGGACAGACTGCTTCGCAAGCGCGGCAACCAAGGCACGAATCGAAATGCGCCACCGCCGTGCCGTTGACCGGCAGCCGCCCGGCCTGGACCGCGCGCATCAAATAGATGCGTCCACGCGGCGATTCATTTTCGTTGCCGGTTTCGAGGTAGGTGGGGCACGAGGAGAGGCACAGCCCGCAATGAATGCAGGCCAGCGCCTTGTCTTCGTCCAAGAAATGCTCGGCGGGCAAGTTCATGGCGGCACAGTCGAAAAAATCTGTTTGACGCGCTGCAGCAGGTGAAGCGGACGGCTCTCGTCCGAAGAGGGAATGGCGTTGTGGCAGTAAAGAATACCGTTACCCGCTCGTGCGACGTAGCTACTCCCGCCGTGTTGCTGAATGGTTTCAATCAGCCGGGAAGGGAGAACAGAGATTTTGCCAATGGTTCCAGGATCGTCCGCCCAAAACCTTCGCTCGTAGTTCAGGTTAGCCTGTTCCACAAATCCCATCTCCTTCGCCTTGGCCAGTTGCCATTCCACCTCGTCTCGAGAACCGTCGAAGCCCAGCACAACCGCGCAGGGGTGGAGATCGAGGACAGTGGGATTGAGCGGAGAATCCAAAATGGTGTCAATCATCACGGCGGCTTCGCTCAGTGAAGAACAGCGTCGCTGCACAAATTGTTCCGTCTCCGGCAGCGGCCTCAACTTGAACGTCGCCTCGACAATGGATCCCAAGTCGTGTTTTGCGCCGATGAACAGTTTTTGCAAATCATAACCCGCCACGTTTTTTACCACCTTGCCACCGGTCTTGATGACCCGCCCGTCCGCCAGCCGGACTTTTAAGCCAATCACGTAATCGCGAATCGTCCCGTAGCCGAAGCGGCGCGGGCCGCTCCGATCGTGGGCCAGAAGATCCGCCAGACTCAAGCTCTCGGGGAACGGTGGGTCAATGGGCAGCCATTGGCCGCCTTTGGCCAAGTCGGTTTGCAACGCGGCCAGAGTCAGGCCGGCGTCCGCCGTTGCGGTCATGTCTTCGGGACTATGTTCGAGAGCGGGAGTCATGCGGCGATCTGTTTTTTGGGCACGAAGTCCGAACAACGTTTCGAACCCGGGAACATTTTGTGCGGATTGCAACGACCGTCCGGATCGAAAACCCGGCGCAACATTTGCATAGCGTCCAGGTCATCACGGCTGAATTGTTTTTCCATGAAATCGATTTTCTCCACGCC
>DASRLE010000117.1:0-4577 GCA_035648615.1 Saccharimonadales bacterium (SeqCode)
TAATTTAATACTAAAAAAAGCCTACTTAATTAATAAGAATTGACAAGCGAAATAGAAGTTCTATACAATGAGACTCGGCACCCCCTATGGAGAAATACCATGAGTACGTCCGCCCCAGCCTTGCCCGATATCATCCGCAAAGAAATCGATCACTTCGCCGACGAGGCGAAATCCTATCAAGCCGGCTCGATTGTCGCTGATGTGTTCAGGCCCTTCCGTCTTGTTCACGGCATTTATGGCCAGAAACAGCCTGACGTGCAAATGGTGCGCATCAAGGTGCCCGGCGGCCAACTGAACGCCACCCAAACCCGCGCCCTCAGCGAAGCCAGCCGTCGTTTTGCGCCAAGGGGCATCGCCCACGTCACCACCCGACAGGCGGTCCAACTACACTTCGTGAAACTGGATGAAGTTCCCGCCCTTATGGAACTGCTGGCGTCGGTTGACCTGACCTCCCGCGAAGCCTGCGGCAACGCCATCCGCAACATCACCTGTTCCCCGGTTTCAGGGCTGGCTGCGGACGAAATTTTTGACGCCTACCCCTATGCCGAAGCGACCTTCCGCTACTTTTTGCGCCGTCCGGAATTCGCCAATCTGCCGCGCAAATTCAAGATGTCCTTTGGCGGTTCGGACCGTGACCTGAGCCAGACGGCCATCAACGACCTGGGCGCCACCGCGCGCACCCGCATCGTCGACGGCAAGGTTCAGCGCGGCTTCCGCATTCGCGTGGGCGGCGGCCTCGGCGCCAGCCCGCAGAACGCATGGACTTGGTCGGATTTCACCCCCGAAGACCAGGTATTGCCGCTGATCACGGCGATACTCCTGCACTTCAACGAAAAAGGCGAACGCAAGAACCGCATGGCCGCGCGCCTGAAGTTTCTCATCCGCAAAGAAGGCTTCGACGCCTTCAAAGTCGAGATTGAAAAAATCCTAGCGACGCTGCCCGCGGCTATCCCCTTCAAACTGGACCCCGAAACGCCGACCCCCGCCGTGGACGCGTCTGCGGGCGCTCCGGCCGACGGACCCGAAGGCTATAGCGCCTGGCAGAAATTGAACACCTGGCCCCAAAAGCAAAAGGGCTTCCATTACGTCATGCTGAAACTGACCCTGGGCGACCTAAGCTGGCAACAACTTGCCAGCCTGGCCGATTTAAGTGAACGCTATGCCCAAGGAGATTTGCGCACCGCCAACGACCAAAATCTGCTGATTCCCTTTGTCCCGTCGGCGCGCCTGGCGGATCTTTACGCCGACCTCAAGGTTTTGGGGCTCGCGGACCAGGGGCCCGACCTGATCGGCGACGTCACCAGCTGCCCGGGCGCCGACACCTGCAACCTGGGGCTGGTCGCCTCCAAAGGCCTTGGCGCAAAACTCACCGAGAAACTGGCTTTCAATGGCCCCGGCAATGAGGACCTCAGCGGGACGCACATCAAAATCAGCGGCTGCCCCAATTCCTGCGGCCAGCACCACATCGGCACTTTCGGCTTTTTCGGACACATCCGCAAAGTCGACGGCAAGGACTCGCCGCACTTCCAGGCCCTCATCGGCGGCGGCATCGACGAGAACGGCGCCGTGTTCGGCAGGGTGATCGGCCGCGTGCCAAGCCGCCGGGCGCCCCTGATGGTCCAGGCCTTCATCGCCAAGTACCGCGCCGAACGGCAGGAAGGGCAAAGCCTTGAAACCTGGCTGCGTGCCTTGCCCATCGAAGCCGCCAGAAAAGTGTTGGAGCCCTTCGCGGAAGTCATCAGCAACGATCCGGAACTGTTCAAGGACAACGGCAGCGAGGAGACCTTCGTGTTCGGAGGCATCGGGGCTTCGGAATGCGCGTAAGATAGTGCGGACGATTCCTTTCTAAACAAAAAAGCCGCCAAAAAGGCGGCTTTTTTGTTTAGTTCGATTCTGGGAATCGCCCACAATTTCAATCATGGACGGCCCTCCTCGCCACGTTCATTTTTCCCCAATAAATGAGTGTTTTCTTATGGCAACGCATTCAGGAGGGTTTCGGCGTCTAGCTTAAGAGCTGAATAGGCCGGGTCCTTGGCAAAGAAAATAGTGTCATCCTTGTCTTTCCGCAATTCATCACATTTGGGATGGTCTTTGAAGTCATCCCAATCGTGCCGTGCATCCTTATTGCCCCAGTTATGAAGGCGGTTCAGGATGCGAAGATAGAGTTCAAGATTATGACGTTCTTTGTCAGTGTCATTATTGGTAATAGCCTTTTCAACGGCAGATGCCAATGACTCCAATACACCGCACGCGGCTTCAGGAGCGATATCCTTAAGACTGCATGCGGACTGAGTATCAAGCAAAAGATCGCCAGGCGCAACTATTGGCACTAGCTGGAGGCGCCGTCCTGCGGGGTCGCAATTAACTGTGACAGTCCTCGTGACTCCCTTATTTACTAAAACATCCATGGACGTAACTATGGCCGGCACAGTTGATGGTCTAAATAACAAGGAAACACGGACATTCGCATCTCCGCTTTCAATCCTACCAAATTAATTTGGTAGGATTGAGTGCCGCCGTCCATAATTGACACATTCCAGCTGGTGCCAGGATTCGGAACATTTGTAGTATTGTCAGGGATATTTGTCTCGGCAGCGCCCGACTGCGGGATGTTTCTAAGTATGGCGGATAAATTTTGTTGTCCAAATTGTGACACAGACAGATTAGGATTTGCTCCGGTAGCGTTGCCAAAACTGTCGGTAACATAAAATAGAGCCGGCGGCGTTCCCGTTATGATGTCAACCATGGACGTCTTCCAGGCGTAAGGAACAGGATGGCCAAAAATAACATAAGGCACCCCGAAAACAAACATAAAAAATATCATTTTAAAAATTCGATTTTTCATTCTTCGCCCCATTTATTTTGGACTTGCTCGCCGATTGTTAGGGTGCGACGGGAAGTTCCCGAATCCCGGAGACCCCGCCATTGTTGTTGATGTAGTCATCGAAAGTAGTATTGAGGTGATTGCCAGGGTCTGCAATTGTAAAAGTGCACCCCGTCGAATCCACCTGAACTCCGGTTACGACCACGAAGTGCCCATCGCCATTTGCTCTAGCCATGTCAGCAATAAGGTGATTTGAAAACCTTTAAAATTGTCCGGGACAAATGAAATAAGCGCAGAAATTTACACGCTGAACGAATCATATGTGACCTCCCTAATAACAAATTATCAGCGTCAATTTGGATTTTATCAGATGACGGATGAAAAAATTTGAACTACTTTTGTAAATATTTCTATTCCAACCTACTCGAAATGGCTCGCGCTGCGGTCCAATTGCCAGCGCATGGACCGCACCCCCGGCCTGGCGCTAAGCAGGGTGGTGACGTCGTCGATCCTTTTGTCGTCCCGTCCTACTACGACAAGCTCGACGCTGATGCGCATCAGGCCCTGATGGGCGGCTACGCTATGCAGGTTCCGCACCCTCAATTTTGAGGCGCCGGCTTCCTCAAGCAAATAGGCCCGCAGGCCATGCTCCACCCGCTTGGTGCACAGGCCGGATACGCCGTAAGTGCTTTCCATTTCGGAGGCCGCGTTGGCCGGGCTTTGAGCCAGGTATCGCGCCAAAGGCCGCAGGACCATGTTGATGCCGACGACAAGCGCGGCCAAGGCCACGGCTTCGGCTTTCAGCCCCATGCCGCTCAAGGTGCCCACCGCAGCTGAACACCATAGGGTGGCTGCGGTATTGAGGCCGCTGACGCTGAAATCTTCCTTGAAAATGACGCCCGCGCCCAAAAAACCGATGCCCGTCACGATGGCGCCCAAAACAGGGGCGGGATTGGCCATACACAAAGGACTCACTGCGGCGACGGCAAACGCGGCCGCGCCGGTCGCCACCAAGGCGTTGGTGCGCAGGCCGGCGAAGCGCTGGCGCCACTGGCGCTCCAAGCCGATGACGGAACCAAGCAAGGTGGCGAGCAGGATGCCGACCAGTGTCGTCACGGCATTTTCTCCGTTCTCCATAAAAAAAGACCTAAAACCGGTTTAAAACAGGCCCGAGCCCTCCGGCAGCCCTTGGGCACTAAACAACTAGGGCCACAAGCGCCACGATTCCGGCACCCAAGACCGACAAAATCCACGGCAGGGGTTCTCCCCAATCCACCCGGAGTTCTTCGACCTCGATCAGGACACCGGCCGGGCGCTTTTGCGCCGCCGCAGTGAAGATTTTGGCGAGGCCATCGACATCGCGCAGGCTGACGCTGTCATCCTCAAGATCCAAGCGCAAGCTCCAAATGCGGCCCGCCGCATTTTGGACGATGTGCAAATGACGTATGTTTTCAAAGACCACCAAACGACGGAAACCGCCTCGGCGCAGTTCCAAAGCCTGAGGAAGCAGGAGCACTTCCCGTTCAGCCAGGGGCTTCTTGATCGCGGCGCCGAAGAGACGCCCTAGCGCAAGCAACAACAAGATCGACAGGGTCCAACGGATCCAGCCGGTCAAATTCAGGAGGGCGCCGTCCAGGACCCCATAGGCACAAACCATGATTAAAACCACGACCAGTACCGCCAAAGCCCGACGTTGAGCGAGGGCCCGAGGGGATGGCCCAAACCGCTGCACCGCATCGGCCTGCGCCGATGC
>DASRLE010000118.1:0-2128 GCA_035648615.1 Saccharimonadales bacterium (SeqCode)
GGTGAAGAAACTTGCCCGCTGTACGCCCCGCTATCTCCGGAAGCCTGGAACATCGTCTGCCCTTGGGCGGCGAACTCTTCAAATATTTGCGCGCGCACCGGATCGGTTTGCGGACCAAACCCCCAGGATGAACTAAGCTGCCGGGCCTGATTGTCCGTCGCCATGCGATTTAAAACGTCGTTGGGGGTCAATCCTTCATAGACGATGACCCGCGACAGTCCCGGCGCCATACAAATAGCCATGTCAATGTCCAGGGCGACTTCGAGGTTATTCGCGCCCGCCGTCCCGCTAAATCCGTCCAATAAAATATTGGTCAGCGCCATGTTGGGGAGCTTGGCCAAGCTTTCATATTCCATGATGTCTTGAACGTCATACCCGTCCAACTCAAAAAGACCCACGGCTTGCCCCGCGCCCGTCAGCGTCACGCCGGGCGCGTAGGCCGCTCGGAAATCGTTCCCAATAAAAAATCCGCTGGGGCCCGAGCCGCTGGTGTAGGCCGTGGCATCGGCGGTTTGAATATTCATCGGATGAGGCAAAATGAAGTCGTCCAAGCCGTTGATTCCCAAAACCGGCACGGACAAATCCAGCCAAGGATCGCTATCGGGGGCATAAAACGTCCGGCCTTCGGTAGGGTGCTGATAAACGCGCAGGTGGGTATGGAACGCTTTCTCAATCTCCTCTACCGAACCGCTGACATCCACCAGCAGTCGATTGGCATGCGTGCCTGTCACTGTCAACCCATTCGACTGGGCGAACTTGACGACGGCTTGGTAATGCTGCTCCGTCGGCCCGAACTGGGCGGCGAACTGCGCGGCTGTCAAGTATTGGTGAAAGCGCGGGTTAGCCGGATCATAGAGATCCCGTAACAATTGCGTGAGAACGGCGCGGTTTTGCACCGGCAGCCCGATCGCCAAATTCAGCCGATTCGAAGCCGGCAACCGATCCAACGGCTGCAAATGCCTGGCTTCCGCCGGAACGTGACGGGAGACGATCACACTTGCGCCCGCCACCATCGGCAGCAGGGCAACGAGCAACGCAATAATGCCAAGCTTGATGGCGGCTTTCACAGACGTTTGACCTATCCCGAATATGCTAAAATATTCGAGATATGACAAGCGCTTTAGGAACGCCGCGGGGCAAAGGTCAGATACGATTGTTCGGGATGGCTGTGGTCGGCAGGCTGCCATTCCATGGCGGCATCCACGACGCGGCGCATTTGTTTGAACCACCATTGGGCGCGCTGTTTGCGATGTTCCTTGCGGCGGGTCCAAGCACGGTTTTTGCCCGCTTGCAGACTTAATTCCATTTGATTCTTATTCATGGCGCACATTTTATCGGAGGGCCTTGGACAAATGCTGTCCAAGTGAAGAAAAATTTTGGAGCCTTGCTTTTGCCGTGGTAATCCTTCGTGATCGAATGCTGATTGCCTTTAATAAACCCTACGGCGTGCTTTCCCAATTTACCCCCGACGGCTCGGGTCATCGCCCGCTGGCCGAATTTCACTTTCCACCGCGCATCTATCCCATCGGCCGATTGGACGCCGATTCGGAAGGCTTGCTCCTGTTGAGTGACGAAGCTGCTCTCAACGCCCAATTGCTTCAACCCCGGCAGGCCCATGGCCGCGTTTACTGGGCGCAAGTGGAAGGAATCCCCACTCCAGAGGCCTTGCGGCAATTGTCCGCCGGTCTGGTCGTGCAAGGCCGAAAAACGTTGCCTTGCCGGGCGTGGCTGATCGACCCGCAACCAGACGTTCCGCCACGCAATCCGCCCATCCGCTTTCGCAAAACCGTCCCTGACCGATGGCTCGGCCTGGAATTGATTGAGGGTAAAAACCGGCAAGTGCGGCGCATGACGGCGGCCGTGGGCCATCCCACTCTGCGGCTTCTGCGCGTTCGAATCGGGAATTTCGAGTTGACCGATCTGCCGTCCGGCAACTGGCGCATCCTGGGCGATAAAGAACGCGCACTAGCGCTGGGCATCCAAGGACAGCCTAGCAGCCTGTCGGGCTTAAGCGATCACCATCCTAATAGCGATTATGGAACATATAGGGCCAGACACGTTGCGAGGGTAACTCTGGTTGGCAGTAATGGATTGGATAGCCCTTTCAGGTTGGCTCTCCAAATCGTCC
>DASRLE010000119.1:0-3734 GCA_035648615.1 Saccharimonadales bacterium (SeqCode)
GTAAAATGAAATCCCTCCTCCCCCAGTGCTTCGTTCCGGTTCGCTACGCTCACCTCCACTGCGCACTGGGGGAGGAGGACAATCAACAACAACAATCAACAACAATGTTCAAAGTACCAAATTTATTTCAGGACTTGACCCTCCGTCTTGCCGTGTCTTCCGATGACCAATAACAAATATTCAATGATCAATTCACAATCGAGAAGTCCGAAATCTTAATGCATTGCTTCGCCAACAGGTTTTACCCCAAAAAGTGAAATGCATCGATGGGCGGGGGCGGCGGACGGCCTGCACCGGTGGAAGATTTGTTTGATGTTTGAGGGAGGGACTTTAGATTGGGGCATGTTCGATTCGTTAAGCCAAAAATTGCAAAATGCCTTTCGGAATCTTCGGGGGCTGGGGAAAATTTCCGAGGACAATGTGGGCGAGGCGTTGCGCGAAGTGCGCACGGCGTTGCTGGAGGCGGATGTCAATTTTAAGGTGGCCCGCGATTTCATCGAGGATGTCAAAACTAAATCACTCGGCGCCGAGGTGGTGCAGAGCATTCAACCCGGCCAGCAGATCATCAAGATTATCTACGATGAATTGGTCAAATTGCTGGGTTCGTCTAATGCCGGTCTCGCTTTAAGCGGTAATCCAAGTTGCATCATGATGGTGGGCTTGCACGGCTCGGGCAAGACGACGTCCAGCGGGAAGCTGGCCCGGTTGCTGCATAAGCAGGGGCGCTCGCCTTTGCTGGTGGCGGCGGATGTTTATCGTCCCGCGGCGATGGATCAATTGGCTACGCTGGGTCAACAGCTTGGTTTGCCGGTCTTTGTCAAGAAGGGCGAAACGGACGTGCTGAAGATTGCCCGCGAGGCCTTTGATTTCGCGCGGCAGAATAATTGTAATACGTTGATTTTTGACACGGCGGGCCGTTTGCAAATTGATGAACCGCTGGTGCAGGAATTGGTGCGTTTGCGCGACTTGACCCAACCGCAGGAGATTCTGCTGGTGCTGGATGCGGCGACCGGCCAGGAAGCGGTCAATGTCGCCGCGCATTTTGACCAGGCGCTGCAAATCACCGGCGCGGTGCTGACGAAGCTGGACGGCGATGCGCGCGGCGGCGCGGCCCTGAGTTTGAAAGCCGTCACCGGCAAGCCGATCAAGTTTGCCGGCGTGGGCGAAAAGCTGGCGGACTTCGAGCCGTTTCATCCCGAGCGAATGGCTTCGCGCATCCTCGGCATGGGCGACGTGGTCAGCCTGGTGGAACGCGCGGCGGAGGCCGTGGACATGGACGACGCCAAGCGCATGGAGGAAAAGATGCGCAGGGGCCAGTTCACGCTGGAGGATTTTTTGGAGCAACTGCGCCAGATGAAGAAGATCGGTTCCTTGGAAAGCCTGGTCGGGATGCTGCCCGGCGGGGCGGACATGCTCAAAGGGGCTGATTTGAACAAACAGGAAAAGGAGTTCAAGCGCATGGAAGGAATCATTTGCGCGATGACTTTGCAGGAGCGCCGGAGTCCGCAGATTCTCAATGCCAAACGGCGCATTCGCATCGCCAAGGGCAGCGGGGTGCAGGTGTCGGAAGTCAACAATTTGTTGAATCGTTTTTCGCAGATGCAGCAGATGATGAAAAAGATGGGCAAGTTCCAAAAGATGATGACCAAGATGGGCGGCGGTCTGCCTGGAATGCTGCGGAGGTAAGGCGGTTGTAGAGTCGAGGCTGCGCCTCGACTGTTGAGGCGCAGCCTCAACACTACAACGATTGCCTGCGGCTATAATTCAACTTGACAGCGGTTTGGCCACGTTGATTTGATGCTCCAGGCAGTAGGCGGCGTTCTCGGCATATTTGGCGGCCCAATGTTTCAGCCCGGCCCTTTCCTCGGGAGTGAGGGGACGGATGATTTTGGCCGGCGAACCCAGGACCAGCGAACCTTCGGGAATTTTGACGTTCTGCGTCACGAGGGCGCGGGCGCCGATCAAGCATTGGTGGCCCACTTCCGCGCCGTCCAACACCACCGCGCCCATGCCGATCAGGCATTCGTCGCCAATATGGCAGGCATGGACGATGGCGGAATGGCCGACCGTCACGTAGCTGCCGATCAAACACGGAAAATCGTCGGCAAGGTGAATGACCGAGTTATCCTGGATATTGCTGTGGTCGCCGATGACGATGCGATTGATGTCGCCGCGCACGACGGCGTTGTACCAAACACTGGCATTCTCACCCAGCGTCACGTCTCCCACCACCACCGCGCCGGTGGCAATGTAAACGCCCGGGCCTAAAGTCGGCGGCTTGCGCAGAAAGGTATCAAGTTGGTTGCGTAACGGTTTCATGGCGGGGAGGATGAAAAAACAAACCAAGGACGAGCGCGGCGGCCAGGGCCACTCCGCACGGCACCAGGAATAAATGCCTGAAATCAATCAGTCCATTGACCATGAATTTCTGGGTCAAGAAAGGGCACAGTGTATTGGCCGCCACCACGCCAAGCCCCAAGATCATGACATTGAACAAACCTTGCGCGCTGGAGCGGGCATCCTTGGGAAAATACTCGTCCACAAAAATATAGACCGTGGCAAAAAAGAAGGCGTAACAAATGCCGTGCAATATAAAGACGAGAATAATCAAAGTCGTCTCTTGCGGGAAAAAGGCGAAGACCGCAAAGCGCGCGACGTGCCCGAGAATTCCAATCACCATGGTCGTGCGCCAGCCGAGTTTTTTTAGCGTCACGGCGAGGATGGCCATGGCCAGGATTTCGGCAATTTGTCCGATGCTCATGATGGGCATGATCCAGTTGCCTTTGATGCCGACCTGCGGACTTCCCAGAAAAGTCGCGGCCCAATAAAAATAAGCATTCAGCACAAAAGAATCCACAAAGGCGACGATCCAAAGCACCAGCACAAAAGGCTTCTCGAGCAGGCGCAACGCCTCAAACCAGGCAAATTTATTTTCAGCTTTGTCCGCTTTCTTGGGCGGAGTGTGAGGCAAGGCCAAACTGAAAACAGCCAGGAGCAAAGAGGCCACGCCGGCGATAATAAAAGTCCAGCGCGTTCCCCTTTGCAGGGCGGCGCCGGTCAGTCCATTGGCCAGAGCCGTCTTCACCCAGTCAATCATTCCGGCGGGATGCGCCGCCTGCACCTTGTCCCAATCGACGAGAATAAACGTAAAGGGCCACGCCGCCAACACCCACCCGATGGTCCCCCCCATCCGAATCAAGCCGAAATCCTTGGGATCTTTCAAATTGGCAAAGGCGATTGAATTGGTCACCGAAAGGGTCGGCACATAGAGCAGGCAATGCACCAGCATCAAGCCGAAGAAAACCCAAAAATCCCCCGTGAAAGCCAGTCCGATCATGGCCAATCCGCCGATAAGCTGGCTGAAGGCGAGAAATTTTTCCGCGGCGAAATTGCGATCCGCGAATTGGTTGCTAAAAAACATGCCAACGATGGCCGCGAACGGAAAGGCGTTTAAAACCAGCGCCTGCTGCAACGGCGTAAAACCCAGTCCCGGCAGATAACTGAAAATGAACGGCAGCCAGGCTCCCCAAATAAAAAACTCGAGAACCATCATCGCAAAAAGTTTAAAACGGACGGCTTTGTTCATGGCGCAGAGCCTAGCAGCCTGTCGGGCTTAAGCGATCACCATCCTAATAGCGATTATGGAACATATAGGGCCAGACACGTTGCGAGGGTAACTCTGGTTGGCAGTAATGGATTGGATAGCCCTTTCAGGTTGGCTCTCCAAATCGTCC
>DASRLE010000120.1:0-3143 GCA_035648615.1 Saccharimonadales bacterium (SeqCode)
GGTTGCATCGTGAGCGTGCGGTTGTCAATCACCTGATCGCCGAACAACAATTCAAGGGAAGTCTGCGCCGCATTGCTCGAATAATTGGCTACGCTCGTGTAAATCGCCCGTTGCTCGCGGTTCTCCGGATTCTCCCGAATATCCAGAGTGGTGATGCCGAGATTGTTGGCCCGGGTGCCGACGCGATGATAAATGACATGCAACCCTTTATTCGCAAATTCCGATAAATCCCCGGCCGCGCCATCGCTGAAAAGATGAATTTCAGGATCGCGTTTGTCGCGGATCAGCGTGTCTGCGAGTTTGAGAGCTTCGGTCAAACGCGTGGGCGAGTCGGTGACACGGCAGCCCTCTATGGCGCGGTGAAGCGCCGATTTGCTGCTCGTGGCAGATTGTTTGACTTCCGTATTCGCGGCGGCCAGCAATACCAGCATCTCATCCTGATCGTGCAAGCTATCGACGAGCTTGAGCGCTTCGGCGCGGGCCTTTTCAAACCGGGACGGGTCCTCGTCTGTGGATTGCATCGAGGCCGACGCATCCAGAATCACCACCCGCAACCCGCTGGCCTTGACATGTCCCGCGAAAAACGGACGACTCAGAGCAAGAATCGCGAGGATTAGCAGCAGCAATTGGAGGATTAGGAGCCAATTATGGCGAAGTTTTTGGAACGGGGCATTGGCCTGTGTATCGGCGAGAAACTTTTGCCAGAGCAGCGTGCTGGCGACCAATTTGACGACCCGTTTTCGTTTGAGCAAATAAAGCGCCACCACCACTGGCAAAGTGGCAGCGAACCAAAATGCTGCTGGAGAGAGAAAGCTCATTCCTTAACCCGGCCCGGACTTTAGCAGCCTGCGGAAAAACTACAAGGGGACTTGTTTTGTCCAGTCGGGTGTGAGACAAAATTCTTCTGCCGGGGAATTTCGCCGGGCGCTTGATAGATAATATCTATGCCACGCAAATAACGAAGTTCCGCGGCCCGGGCTGCTCTAAGATCAGAAATCAAATTTAAAATCCATTCCATTTTTTGGGACGAGAATTTGGGTTCGTTTTGCAAAATTGCCGATTTAGCCGCAAAGAACGCAGAGAACACAAAAGAGAAAAAGGCAGGTGGAATTTGAACCGTCGATGAACACCAATAAAACGTGGCTGACCTGGATTCTTTTGGTTGTAAGTAACTTTCCTTGAATGAGTTCCGAATCCTTGCCACGTTTTACGTTGTGAATGTTCATCTGTGGTTTAAATGTCTTTTTCAGAGTCATGTGGGTTGCTTGTTCGGTTCGATTTCAGGCGTCAAATTTGGGTTCGTTTGGGTTCGTTTTGTATCCGCCGTCGCCAAGGCTATGGCGGACAGGAAAATGCGGTTTCATTCCTTTTCTGATACCTCCACCGTCAGTGGAGGCGGCACGGCCTCGCCTTGTCCCATTCGCTGCACCCGCTCCAATTGTGACATGGCGCGATACAATTGCTTCTGCAACATTGATTCGTAACGAATGATTTTGTAGAGCACTTCCACGGGTGGCAGCGCCGCCGCCGCCTGCCTGGACTCTTCGTCGCCTTTCTTTCGCTCTTCGTAACTGGCTTTCGACAATGAGATGCTTTTCAATTGTTGATCCAGATAATCCAGCGTTTGATTTTTATTCCGCTCCCGCAGGGCAACCGGTTCCAAACCTTCCTGATTCTCCCGCAATTTCAAACGAAGTTCATCCAAACGCCTTGTCACGTTGTTGGGCAAGCCGCCAAAACTTTTTACGAGGCCATTGATTGTGTTCTCCGTAAGTTCGCCATCCTGTTCGACTGCTTTCCGGACTTCGCCCAGCAACAGTTCGAGGGCATTCCACCCCTGCAGTGAATTTTCCAGTTGCCTGAGCGAATAATCCGACATCTTGAATTTGTCCCACGGGGATTTCGTTTCGTCTCGTTTTTGCGCGCCTGTGTCCACGCTCAAGGTGATTTCGCCCGATTCCGCCGTCAGCACACGACGCAAACGCCAATGGGACGTGACGATCTGGTCCACGAGCATTTCCTCGACCGGGCCGACCGGGTTGAACTGGTCCCAAAACCGTTTATGCAGCGCCTCCAACTCGTCTTCGCTTTCATTGAAGTTCAAGCCATGCAGGAGCGCTTCCCTGGAAAAAATGCCGTGTTTGAGGGCGTTCATTTTGGAAACGGCGTGGCCTTCTGGTGTTGCCGGCCCGGTGGAAAGGAGGGCGTTGCGGCGGTTGGCGTCGAGTTGTTTTTGGGAGATGGATTTTGTTTGCATAACTGTTTTTAAGACAATTATATCGGGTTTTGAGAAAACCTCATCCCCCCGGGGGGGACGATTTTCGGGTGTTTTGTGACAATACTATTTCCATTTGTTCGCAAAGATAGAATCGGCGCAAGTGATTGATTGCAAGGTGTTAAAGAGCTAAAGCAGGCAGTTTTTACGAGAAGGTTGTCTAATGACAGTTCAAAAAACGAGAAGATTTGCTTAAATTGGAAAACGGCTTGGCTGCTGGGAGAAGGGTTTTAACGCAAAGGCGCAAAGAAGCGAAGTCGCAACCAAAGAAAGAATTTTCAACCACGGATAAACACCGATGAACACGGATGCCGCATATTTGGAACTGGCGCAACGGCGCGGGGCAACGCTCGCCACTTTTGACGACCAACTTTTGAAAGCGGCTGCCAAGGAAAAAGTGCCGACAGAGTAAAACCAGCCCCAGAGCATTCGCCCCACCGTCACTTGACCCCTCTAACTGAAATAATATTACAATAGTACGGTCGAACCCCTTGTAGCGCGGTCGAACCCCTTGTAGCGAACCCCTTGTACTTGTACGGATGGAAAAAGCACGCGTTGCGAAACCTGGTTGTCGGGCAGGAAATTCACCTCGAAATTGGATTCCGCCAGCAGCAGGATGCCGCGCGCGACGCGGGTCGCCGTGGCGTCCGAGGTGTCCGTAAGACCCGATGCCAGAAGAACCTGATGCAGTTCCTTCAAGGTGAAGTCTTCGTGCAGCCTGTCGAGCACACGCCGGCAAAAATCATTTTGCACGCCCGTTTCGTATCCGACACGGCGCAACGCTTTCGCCAAATCGGCCCCTGACAAATCTCTTGAAAGTCTCATCAAGTTTAAGCGGTTTTCAAATCTTGGGCAAAGACCAAGTCAA
>DASRLE010000121.1:0-3941 GCA_035648615.1 Saccharimonadales bacterium (SeqCode)
CTCGGTGGTAAAGCACGACTGAGCGCCAGCACCAACAACTACGATTGGCTTGGCGAAGGGCTGGAAGGTAAACCAGCGTTCCCCGGTTCGAAAATCGCCCTGAAATCTCACATCCAAATCGCCGTGAAAGACCCGGCTTGCATTGCCGAGGTCTTCGCGCCGGAAGTCTCTCAATATCGAAGCGCGACGATTGATCGCTGAGGTCATCCCCCGTATCGGGGCATCAACTTGCCATCGGCGCTGTAAATGCCAGCCTCAACCAATGACGCAAAGCCTTCTTGTGCAGTCATTTTGCTTACTCGTTTCAAAGCGCGTTGGTGTGCGGCTAACAATACTTTACGCGTTAACGGCTTTCCGTTCGTTTGTGATTTGCCGTTTTTAGTCGCCGTCTTCATTTTTCTAGCCAGGCTTCAGAGCATTTGGCTAGACCGAATATTCTCCTTTCCAGTCCCGAAAGTCAACCCGAAGCAAATTCTAAGATAAAAAGTGTCTTGACGCCACAAGCCTTTGTTGTTACCAAAGCGTCACCTACATTAGGTAGCGGTGTCTATTTATGCGCTGTCCAAAGTGCGGCAACCAAGATGATAAGGTCATCGATTCGCGCGCCTCTCGCGAGGGCTCGACTATTCGACGCCGCCGCCAATGCCTGCAATGCCAGCACCGCTTTACCACTTATGAGGAAATTGAACACGAAGGCTTGATGGTGGTGAAACGGGATAACCGCCGTGAGGAGTTCTCCCGGGATAAGCTGCTCTCGGGGGTCAGGAAAGCCTGCCAAAAACGCCCGATCAGCCCTAAAGCAATCGAAGACCTGGTGGAAGCCATTGTGGACGAAATTACGGGCGAATACGACCGCGAAGTGCCCGGCAGGGCCATCGGCGAACGGGTGATGGAAGGATTGCGAAAGATGGATAAGGTGGCTTATGTCCGTTTTGCCAGCGTCTATCGGCGCTTCGAGGAAGCCACGGAATTCGTTCAGGAAGTCAAAAATCTGGAGGCCAATCATGATTCAACTCAAACCTGACTGCTTGATTTTTCAAACCAGCGACGGCGAGCACGTCCCCTGCTCCGCCGAGTGGATTACGCTGGAATTGATGGGCGAAGGGGCGACGCTGGTTGACCCCGAACTGGTGCGCAATGCCTCCGCCGCCGTCCTCCATTATTTTAAATTCGAGTTGAACCGCAGCTATGTCTCGGTCGGTGAATTTGCAGTCGCGCTGGAAAAGGTGCTGCGGGGTTTCGGATTGACCGTTTACAAAGATGACCCGGCGGCGAACGCAGCCGCCCCGGCCGATGCGCCCAAAGTGGAGAAGGCGGCAAGAACGGTCCTGGAATCCAATTTGCGGGAGCTGGCCGGGGAATCGGGCAAAGGGTTCGAGTTGCTCTTCTTTCCGCATTTGCGCGAGGAATTGAGAAGGAAGCTCGGCCAGTCCCCCCAAGTGGTGCGCTTTCACGGCTTGCGCGATTGTGTCAAGCAATTGTCGGGCGCGGCGCGCTGGAATCGGCGTTGCCAGAACCTGAGCGACCAGATCGTGGATTATTTGCGAAGCTGCTGGGAGACCGAGCAAGGCAGCTTGTCCTGCGCCTTGGTGGTGGTATGAGCCGGAATATCTTCGAGAAAATTATTGCGCGCGAAATCCCGGCGGACATCGTTTACGAAGATGATCTCGTCCTGGCCTTTCGCGACCGCAATCCGCAGGCCCCCCATCATCTCCTGATTATTCCCAAGAAGAACATTCCACGGCTCGCCGAAGCGCAGCCGGAGGACCACAAAATTTTGGGCCATTTGCTCCTCAAGGCGGCCGAGGTCGCCAAAAAAGCGGGGTTGGAGAAAACCGGCTATCGGGTGGTCATTAACAACGGGCGCGACGGCGGGGAAACCGTTCCGCATTTGCACTGCCACATCCTGGGCGGACGCGCCATGGCCTGGCCGCCCGGATGATCACTTTTCTTAACGGCAAACTGGTCGAGGCGCTCCCGACCCTCGCTATTGTTGACGTGAATGGAGTCGGCTACGAAGTGCTCATCCCCCTGTCATCCTTCGACAAGCTGCCGCCGCCCGGCCAGCCCGTCCGGCTCTTGACCCATTTGGTCGTGCGCGAGGACGCGCACCTTCTCTATGGCTTTGCCAGCGCGGCGGAGCGGGAGATGTTCCGGCTGCTAATCAACACCGTCAGCGGCATCGGCCCCAAGATCGCCCTTAACATTCTCAGTGGCATCAACGTGACGGCGTTTCGCGGCGCGATTGCCAGCGGCGACGTCAAAATGTTGTCGCAAATCTCCGGCGTCGGGAAAAAAACGGCGGAACGAATCATCATCGAACTCAAGGACAAAGTCGGGCGCGGCGGGGCCTTGGAAGCAAGCAGCGCGGCCCGTGCTCTTTCCGCAGACGAACAAAAGCTCAACGACGCCGTGCTGGCGTTAATGGCCTTGGGTTACAAGCCAGTCGAAGCCCAGGAATCAGTGCGGGCGGCGCAAGCGGCTTTGGGCACGACGGCGGGAATTGAGGAGTTGGTTCGGGCCAGTTTGAAAAAGGGAGCATGAAGCCGCCCGCCGCGATCAGGCGCTCGGCGGTTGTCGCGCCGCAACCCCTTTCGCTCTCCCGCCGGATGATGGCCTCTGCCGTGGCGTTGACTTTCTGGATATGCTTCAAAACATGGCGCCGGAAATGGTTCAGCGCCACCGCCCTTTTCGAAACCTCGGGGCCGGTCATTTATTGCATCTGGCACAATCGCCTGGTGCTGGCTTTGGCCAGCTACAAAGACCTCGCCCCCGACCAATGGCGCGAAAAGGGCCTGGCCACCGTCGTCAGCGCTAGCGGCGACGGCGCTTTCCTGGCGGAGATGCTGCGAAAATTGGGGATGCAAGCCATTCGCGGCTCCACCAGCCGGCGAGGCCCGCAAGCCCTATTGGAGGCGACCCGCTGGATCCGCAAGAATTACAGCGTGGCTATCACGCCGGACGGCCCGCGCGGTCCGGTCTATCAAGTCCAGGACGGAATTATTTTTCTGGCGCAACTGACCGGGTGCCCGATCATTCCGGTTTCAAGTTTTGCCCATTGGAAACTTCGGCTGAAGAGTTGGGACCGGTTTCAAATTCCGCTGCCCTTCGCCCGATGCGAACTGTGTTGCGGCAACCCGATTTGGGTGCCGCGCGAAACCTCCCAAGCCGAGCGCGAACAAATCCGCCTCAAACTGACGGACGAGATGCGCAAAATCAGCGGTAGTGTTGACAGCGATTGACAATCGCCAAAATATACGCCCGGGTGCTGGGAAAACCAATTTGGCTCATAAAGGCGGCGCTATTGGTGGCGGCGGCCCCGTTGCGCCATTTGAGGACGTTGCCCCGGCCTGCGTTATAATCCGCCAAGGCGTAAGGCACGGGATTGTCAGCGTGCGGATAACGTTGCAGAAGTTTGTGCAAATACCATGTGCCCGCCAGCGTGTTGGTCGCCGGGTCCAGGCACGCGCTATGATCGAAGGCATTCAGATGTTCGGCCGAGGCCCATTCCAGTGCGGCAGTTTCACGGATTTGCATCAAGCCCAGCTCACCCGCCAGCCCCCGAGCATCCGGGTTAAAACGGCTTTCCTGCCAAACGACCGCCTTGACCAGCGCCGGGTCCACTTGATACCGATGCCCAGCGGCGGCGATGACCCCATCAAAACGATGATCCCGCCAATAAAAAAAACTCCAAAACATGCCCAGCGCCAAAACAAGCAGAAGCAGGAGCAGAAGGTGGCGGCGTCGCATCGCGCACTGTTTTAACCCCGCCGCGCCCCAGGAAAAAGCGCAAAGATATAATGATCCCCGAGCCTGATGACCTTCCAGGCCCGGCGCGCTCCGTCCTTCAAATCCACCCCGTCCAGCAACAACTGCAAGGCCTGCGGAGCCAGACGGATTTTGGCCCCGGGCTCTCCCGCGTTCCGCGGCCAGTGGAACGT
>DASRLE010000122.1:0-23296 GCA_035648615.1 Saccharimonadales bacterium (SeqCode)
ATGGGAAATGTTTTGTTCAAAACATTGGCGGGGGTTTTGTTTATCTATACGGCGGTGGCAGGCATCGGAATGACCAGCGACTGCTTAAGCGAAGAAAAACGGGAGGGGACGCTCGGCCTGCTTTTTCTAACCGACTTGAAAGGCTATGACGTCGTTTTTGGAAAACTGGCGGCGAGTTCCATCAACGCTTTTTATGGGATGATGGCGGTGGTGCCGGTGCTGGCCATCTCGGTGCTGCTGGGAGGGGTGACGAAAGGCGAGTTCTGGCGCGTCGTGCTGGTGGCGGTCAACCTGTTATTTTTCTTTCTCAGCGCCGGGCTTTTTGCCTCGGCCGTTTGCCGCCGGGAAAACAGAGCGCTGGCCCTGGCGATTCTCATTGTCGCCGTTTTGCTGGGGGCATTCCCGTTTTATGCGGGCCTGAAAGGCGAGAATAAAGCGAACTATGATTTCATTCCCACGCTGCTCCCGTGCCCGGCCTTCGGCTGTTTCGCGGCGTTCGACTCCTTGTCTTCCAGTGTGAAACCTTTCTATTTTTGGGCGAATGTTTTAATTACGCAACTCTATGGGTGGACATTTCTGCTCTTGAGTTGCTGGCTGGTTCCACGCTCCTGGCAGGAGGGGGCGCGGCGGCGTTTGCCCTTGCCCGCTGCGGTCGAAGCCTGGCGCTCACGGCCCCAAAAACACTTGCTCTCCGCCAATCCATACCTCTGGCGGGCCGGTCACGGTCGTGTCAAGTACTTGAAACCATGGCTGACCGTCGGCCTGCTCAACCTTCTTTGGCTGTGGACGAGCTGGCGTTTCCCGTTCCAAAGATATGATCCGGCCAATGATCTTTTCTACCTCGTGGTGATGAGCAGCCTTCTCAAAATCCAGCTCGCGGGAGAGGCGAGCGGGGCTTTGGGACGGGACCGCGCCAGCGGCGCGCTTGAATTGGTCTTGACAACACCGTTGAGCGAGAAGGAAATTATTCGCGGCCAGCGTCTGGCCCTCTGGCGGCAATTTGCCGGACCCTTTACGGTCGTTTTTCTGGCCAACATTCTGGCCACTGTCCTGGAGCCATCCCGGCGGCAGCAACGCCTGATGCATCTGAGTTTGGGTATATTTCTCTTCCTCGATGCCGACGCTCTCAGTTGGACGAGCATGTGGCTGGCCTTCAAAGTTCAAAAGCCGGGCCGCGCCGCGCTCCGAGCCCTGGCGCTAATTCTGGTCCTCCCCGTCGGATTATTTGTCGCATGCGCGCCAGTGTGGCTTTTGTTGACTCGGCGGTTTTACCCCTTCCCTGCCATGGAAGTTTTTACCCCCATTTGCATGGGCGCCTTCGGAGTTGCGGCGGATGCTGGATTTGGGCTCTACGCCAAAAACAGGCTCTATAACCGCTTCCGCATTGCGGCGGCCGAACAATTTTTGTCCAAGGCGCAACGATCTTCCGTTCTGAAAACCCCATGACCTTTCTACCCATTGTGGCAAGGGAACTCCGAGTGGCGTCGCGCTTGCGCGGCACTTATTGGAGCCGTTTCGCGGCGGCCATCCTCGGCGCGGGTTTGGCGGCGGAATTTCTGTCCGTCAGCCGCCAGCAGCCCGTGGCCGTGATTGGCGCCATTTTGTTCAGGATGCTGGCGACGGTGCTTTTTATTTATGCCGCCCTGGCTGGCACCCGCCTGACCAGCGATTGCATCAGCGCGGAGAAAAGAGAGGGCACGCTGGGGCTGCTTTTTTTAACGGATTTGAAAGGCTATGACGTGGTTTTTGGGAAACTGGCCGCCACTTCGATCAATGCGTTTTATGGCATGCTGGCGGTGGTGCCGGTGATGGCTATTTCCATGCTGCTGGGAGGCGTGACGAAGAACGAGTTCTGGCGCGTGGTGCTGGTCGCGGTGAACTTGCTCTTTTTCTTTCTCAGCGCCGGCCTCTTCGCCTCGGCCATTTGCCGCCAGCATAGCAGGTCTTTCGGAGTGGCTCTCCTTCTGGTCAGCATTATCGTGGGTGGATTTCCTTTCCTGGCCGCGTTGCATAGTCAACATCATCCGAATTCTGACTACCAGATTATGTTGTTCCCCAGCCCGGCGTATGGCTGCTTTGCCGCTTTCGACAGCTATTCGGGCTCGGCCAAGTTTTCTTATTTTTGGCCGAATGTTTTGGTCACGCATTTGTATGGCTGGCTTTTTCTGATGGCAAGTTGCTGGATTGTGCCGCGCTCCTGGCAGGATAGCGCAT
Organism: Saccharimonadales bacterium (SeqCode); assembly: GCA_035648615.1. Classification (GTDB taxonomy): domain Bacteria; phylum Verrucomicrobiota; class Verrucomicrobiia; order Limisphaerales; family Palsa-1400; genus DASRLE01. The sequence continues at coordinate 2,215 of DASRLE010000122.1, forward strand.
CCCGCCGCCGCGTCCCGCTCCCCAAGGCCATCGAAGCCTGGCGCGCCCGGCCCCGGCGACATTTGCTGGATATTAATCCCTTTCTCTGGCGGGCCGATTACGGGCCGGTGCAATCGTTGAAGCCATGGGTGATCGTCGGAATGCTCTGCGTTTTTTGGTTCTGGATCAGCGGCCGGTTTGAGGTCGAGATGTTTGACCCGGCCAAAGACATCTTCTTCCTCATCACCGTCAATACCGTCCTCAAGGTTCAATTGGCCGGGGAAGCCAGCCGGGCCCTGGCGCAGGACCGGAGGAGCGGCGCGTTAGAGTTAGTACTGACAACCCCATTGACGGAGGCCGATATTATTCAGGGGCAGCGCCTGGCGTTATGGCGCCAGTTTGCCGGCCCGGTTGCATTCGCCTTTCTGGCCAACCTCCTCTGCCTCGCCATGGAACCGCGCGTGGAACGCGACGACGGCACGGTCGCATTGCATATCAGCCTGGGGATATTTCTGCTCCTGGATTTGAACGCTCTGAGTTGGACCAGCATGTGGTTCGCCTTGAAAGCCAAGACGCCCGCCACAGCCGCACTGCGCGCCCTGGCGGTGGTTCTCATTTTGCCGCTGGGAATCTTTATGATTGCCGTCCCGGTATTGAACACCCTGAGCCATTTCGAGTGGCCGGGACCCATTGTGGTAGTGGGCCTGCTGGGCATGGTGATCGACCTCGGGTTCTGGCAGAACGCCAAGCTTAAACTTCGCGCCGAGTTCCGAAATACGGTGACTGAACGATTTTTCTCCAAGGTTCAACGATGTTCGACCGCGAATCCGGCGACGAGTGGACGGTGATCCGAGGCGGTGCTCCAATTCGTCGAACTGAGCACCCAAGTTTCCGCGCGCTGCCAGTGCGGCTCCATGGCGTGGCTGATCAGGATGTAATCGATGCGGCTGTAAAGGTCTTCCTTGGCATAGAAATGGGTCCAAGTGATGCCGCTGCCGGGTTCGGCGGGCCGAGTATCAATCAAGCGGGTGCGCCCCCGGCCCATGATGGCGCGAATCGGCTTGGAATCTTTCAAATCGTTGAAATCGCCCAGGACAATTAGATTTTTGGCGGGAGCGGCGGCCAACTGGGCATCAATGATCCGCCGCAGGGCCATCGCCTCCTCGTAGCGCCACTCCTCTTCGTCAGCCAAGGGCGAGGGCAAGCGGGATTTCAGGTGGGCGGCAATCAGCGTGAACGCATATTTTGGATTCACTTGGATGTCCACCTCCGCAAAACCACGGCTGACTAAAAAGCGGCGGCCATCGAGCAGGAAATTTTCGTTGGTGTGCGGACGGCGGGCGACGATGGAAAATCGCGATAGCACCGCCAAATGGATATTGGTGTCAAATCCATCGACCTCCTCCCAAAACGGCAAGTCCAACCCTCCCGCTTTCAAGGCGGCCTGCAATCGAAAGAGGGCATGGGTGGAACCCATTTCTTGCAACGCCAGGACATCGGGATGGATCGCCAAAATGCTATCCCGAACCCCGGCTTGACCTTCCGCCGACTTGGCCGGGCGGCGGCCAGACGGCGCATCCAGATAATTCTCGATGTTGTAGGTGGCCACCCGAAAGATTTGCGTGCCTGCGCCCGCCACCTGGAGCGATAAAAAAACCAAGACCAGCGGGAGAAGGCGGCGCTGGAAGGTGGCAGGCATGGCGGAACGATAGCGAGGCGCGCGAGCCGGGTCAAAAAGATTGAAACTTTCCGGGTTGACTTATTTGAGTTATGTTGTAACTTAGTTATTGAGAAGCCCGTCTAGGATGGGAAAAATGAGAAAAAATGAGAAATAGAAAAGCTTATGAAGAAACCGAAAACCCGCGCACCCGGAGTTGCAGTCAAACCCAGTCAAACCCAGTCAAGATATTCTCGGTCGAATGATGCCACGTAATCAGCTTTTCCACTAGGATTTAGTCAGGGTCAGAGGAGGCGTAAAAAGGTCTTTCGACCTTTGCATGGCAACATGGTGTTGGCTAAACGAGGGCGCCGCTGCTATTTTTCCCCTTATTGAACAGGTCATAGCCATGAACGCAGTTTCTCCAAAGACAAACGCCAAGCCGGCTCCGATGCACGATAAGCAGAGCGAGCCGGATCACCGCCGCTTGCGCATCGATAAGGTCGGGGTGCGCGGCTTGCGTTTCCCCATCCAGATTCTGGATAAAGAGCGCACTTCGCAGAACACGATTGCCACCATCGGCATGTTCGTCGATTTGCCTCACGAATTCAAGGGCACGCACATGAGCCGGTTTATCGAAGTCCTTAATTCGCATGGACATATCGTGCATGTGGAAAATATTACGGACATTCTTTACGCCATGCAGGCGAAGCTCAAATCCGCCGTCGCGCACTTGGAAATGGAGTTTCCTTTTTTTCTGGTCAAAAAAGCGCCCATCAGCGGGATGGAAAGCGTGATGGATTATACGGCGCGGTTTGACGCCACGGCCACTGGCAAGGAGATCGATTTCGTTTTGACCGTTCGGGTGGGCGTGACGACTTTGTGCCCTTGCTCGAAGGCGATCAGCCGCTTCGGGGCGCATAACCAGCGGGGCTTGGTCACGGTGCAAGTCCGCTCGCACAAGGCGATCTGGATCGAAGACCTCATTGCGCTGGTGGAAAGCTCGGCCAGCTCGCAGTTGTATTCGCTGCTGAAACGACAGGACGAAAAGGCGGTGACCGAGATGGCCTACGAGAACCCGGTTTTTGTCGAGGACCTGGTGCGCAATGTGGCCGTAAAGTTGAATGCCCACCCGGATGTGGCATGGTATAAGGTCGAGGCGGAGAACTTTGAAAGCATTCACAATCACAACGCTTACGCGTCGATTGAAAAAGGATGAGGGTCGAGAAACGAAATCTCTTTAAAAAAGTTGTGGCATATTTCGGTTTCTTTGCTACAGTCCCCCACCCTGCAAGTCGTTGGGGAAAGCCATTCGCCTGCGAATGGAGAAATTTATAAAATTTGTGAGCAATAAAAAAGAGACACCGAAAAAGGCGGCCGCCATGCCCGTCCGAGGCAAAAAAGCCGGCGCCGCCACGTCCGCCTCCATTCTGGGCCACGACGCCGCGGCCACCCCGTCGCGCCCCAATGGCCAAGCCCGCGTGAAACCGCAATGGGCCAAATATTACCGGCACCTTCTGGAGTTGCGCGAGCGGCTCGTCCACCAGATGAGTGGCCTGGCCAAGGAATCCGCCGAGGAAATGTCCAATTACAGCCTGCACATGGCGGATTCGGGCACGGATAATTTTGACCGCGATTTCGCCCTCAGCCTCCTTTCCTCCGACCAGGACGCCATTTACGAGATCGAAGAGGCGCTCAAGCGCATCGAGAAAAATACTTACGGGATTTGTGAATTGACCGGCAAACCCATTCCCGTGCCGCGCCTGGACGCCATTCCGTGGACCCGTTTCACGGTCGAAGCGCAATCCCAACTCGAACGCGAAGGCGCGTTGCGCCAGCGCCGCCTGGGTCAACTGGGCACGGTGGATAACTCGGGCGGGACCGAATTGGAAGAGGACGACGAAGTGGAAGAAAAACCGGCGAAAGAGAAAGAATAATTATGGCCCGAGAAATCGTCACGATCGAATGCACGGAAGCGCGCAAGGAAGGCAAGTCTCCCTCGCGCTATACCACCACCCGGAACAAAAAACTAAAAACCGAGAAGCTGGAGCTTAAAAAATATAATCCAGCCTTGCGCCGCCGCACCGTGCATCGCGAAATCAAATAACTTTTATGCCACGTAAAACACATCCCGAAAAACCAGGGCGGGGCGGCAAAGGCAGCGGCACGATGGAGGTCCGCACCCCGCGCCCCAAACCCAAGATCGACTTTACTTTTGACGCCTTGGATTACAAGAACGTGACCCTGCTCAAACAGTTCGTCACCGACCAGGGCCGCATTCTGCCCCGCAAATACACCGGCCTGCCGGCCCATTACCAGCGGCAATTGAACCGCTCGATCAAACGAGCGCGGCAAATGCTGTTGATGAAGTGAGAGAATGACCGCGGGCCGGGCGATTAATTATTATTGACACACGGCGGCGGCTTGCGCGGCATGGGCCTCCAAAGTGGCATCGGTCCAAATCACAAAATCGGACCGGTCAATTTTCTCTTTGACAGGCCATTGGGCGGACAGTCTTTGCTGAATTTCCACCTCGCTCCAGCCCCGCTTCTCCAGCCTCGCCCGTTGAGCCGCCGGCGAACACGCCACACAGATCACGGAATCAAAATAGGATTCAGCCCCGGTTTCAAAAAGCAGGGGAATGATGACCGCCGCCCGGCTGCTCCCCGCTTCGCGCCAGGCTTTGACCTGCCCCTGCCACAGGTCGCGAATTTTCGGATGAAGGATGGATTCCAGTCTGGCCCGCGCCTCCGCGTCGGCAAAGACACATCGGCCCAATTGCCTTCGATCCAATCCGCCGCTAGAAGAGAGAACCGAGGGGCCGAACGCAGTGGCAATTTCCAGGAAGGCCGGCTGGCCGGGCTCGACCAATTGCCGCGCCAGAAGATCCGTATCCACCACCTCGACGCCGCTTTTTTGCAGGAAGACGCCGGTGGTTGACTTGCCCATTCCGATGCCTCCGGTGATGCCGAATAGTTTCATGCCTCCATCAGCCCGTGAGATCAAACCCGATTACTGAGGAAGACGAATGGCTCGATAGAATAACGCGGGCGCATTCGTTTCACTCTCGAAGAAATTAAATCTGCCGTTGGCGGAAGCGGTGTTGGTGCTAATCGTGGTCCAAGAGAGCAGATCGCTCGATACTTGAATGCCGTAGTTTTGTCCAGGCTGGCCAAGGAGTGACAATTCCAATCCGCTCGGCGTATTGGTCGCCACCAAAAACGAAGCCGGCGCGGCAACAACCCGGGTCGTATTAACCGCCGTGCTATCAGCCAAGTAGAGATCGGTGCTTGCTGTTGTTACCGTCGCCGTATTGACAATGTTACCCGGCGAGGCGGCAATGACTTGAATGACAACGGTGGCGACCGCGCCCACGTTGATGGTTCCAAGATTGCCGACCACTGTTCCGCCGCTGCCCGCGTTGCTCCCTTGCGAAAGCGCAACAGAGGCTAATGTAACGCTGGAAGGAAGTGAGTCTGTCAAAACGACCGACGTCGCGGGCGCCGGCCCCAGGTTGGTAATGGTAATCTGATAATTCAAGTAATTGCCTTCATACACCGGGTCCGGCGCGTGGATCATGCTCGCCGCCAGACGCGCGGCGGGATTAACTGTCTGAACCGCAGTCAATCCGAGAGACCATCCATTAGCGATTGCGCCATTATTGCCCTGCGTGTCGTCATACACATAGAGAGACCACGGTCCGTTGGGGTTCGTGCCGTTGAAGACAGCGAGAGTCGTGGCATTCGTCGCAGGCGCCAAACCGGGGAAAGTATCAAATGCGCCGATCTCGGTCGGCAGATACGTCCCGGAAGTCAATTGAGTCGCAGGCAAATTCTGCGTGGCGGCATCAGCAAAGGTCAGAGCCAGATTTGTCACACTATAGGCGCCTCCGGTGTGTCCCATCAAAACCAACTGTTGTCCCGCGGGGCTGCTGAGTAGAATGTTGACATCACGCGGGAAACTATGGGTGAAACCATTTAAAGTCGCGGTCACTTGGCTGACCAATAAACCCGTCAGATTGGAAACTTGAATAATGGAAGGATACGGGCTGGCCGGTCCGACATCCGGGATGACAATGGCGGCGGGATTATTGTAAGCCGCCGTGATGGGAATAACAAATATGTTGGAAACCGCTCCCAAAGGATAAGCGCCATCCACCAGTGACAACGTGGCCACAATCGTGGAACCTGGCGCGCCCTGCGCGACAAAGGTATAAGATCGGGAAGCCGATCCGCCCGGCGGTATGGCGCCATAATCCTGCACCGTCGTGGTGGGCGTCACTCCGCCAGTCGATTGCAATGTAGCAATCAGGTTTGTGGTGGAAGCCGTTCCTACGTTGGTCAGGGTGAAAGCCACCGTGACCGTTTCGTTGGCATTAATCGCGCCATTGGGAGACGTCGTGTTCTGCACCAGCAACGTGGCCGGCCCCGCCACAATACTAGGCGCAGGATAGATGACATTGATCGTATTGGTAACAGAATTGTTCGAGGCATTCGTATCCACGGAGCTGCTCGTAACATTCCATGTGTTGGTCACCATTCCGATGGACACGGGCGTAGCGACCAGCACCACGGTGGCGATGTTGCCGCTGGCAATTGTGCCCAGGCTATACTGCAACGAGGCGCCGCTCACCACCGACCGGCCTTGCGAGGGTGAATTGGAAACGACTTGCAGGCCCCCCAGGTCGAAAGATCCAACCACGTTCATGGCGCTGCCCGATCCGTAGTTAGTCACGTAAAGCGTGAAGGTCACATTGCTGTTTACCACCACCAGGTTAGGAGAAACAATAAGCCCGGCGCCGAGGTCGGCTGGCGGCATATTCACCAAGGCAACGACACTGGCCGTATTATTGCCCAGGTTCCCATCCAGGACGCTGGAGCCGACTGTAATGGTGTTGGTTTGCGGCCCGCTGGCGCTGACCAGCACGGCATTGGTAATGATCACTCCCGTGCCGGGATTCAATGTGCCGACACTATAAATACTGGTCTGCCCGGCCTGGATGTTGGTCGCGCCGGGAGGAAGAGTGGCCGAAACAAAAGTCAGGCCAGCGGGCAGGATATTGGTCACAAAAGCATTGGCCGCATTCGGGCCGTTATTGGTCACACCCAACAAGTAAGTAATTGTATCGCCCAAGGTGCCGCCGTTGGTGGAGGCGACCAGCGTCGCGGCCATGTCCGCCGTTTGGTTAACAGGGGTAATGGTTGTAATCGTCACGCCCCAGCCATTGGTAATCGTCCCTGAATCTCCCGCCACGCTGTCATTGATGAACAAAGACCATGTTCCATTGGGCGAAATGTTTCCAAAGACGGCCAAATTGGCCACATACGGCCCAGCCGGGGCGTTGGTCGGGTAGGAGTCACTTGAGTTATATTCAGCAGGCTGATAGGTGCTCGAAACAAGCTGGCCATAGGCGGGTATCACATTGGGCGCGTTTTGATCGAACGTGATGGTGACCGGTTTAGTCGCATTGGTTGAACCGAAGACCGCGCCCGACATCAGAACGGAATCCACCCCGGTCGGCCCGACGACCAGCATTCCAATATCGTGAGGAAAGCCATGGGTCATATTAGAGATCGTTACTGTCACTTTGGACACATTGCCAACGACGCTCGAAACCACGACGGGCGAAGGATAGGGACCGGCTGGCCCGCTATCCGGGTTGGGAACAAACTGCGCCGCAGGAACACTAATCAAGTTGGTATTCCAGAATGTCTGGACCACCGGCATGGTGAAAATATAACTGGCCGTGCCAAGATTCGCGGAGCCGTCTTGCAGCGTCAATGTCGCGACGACCGTGCCGCCATTGGTGCTGTTGGCCGTAAAGGTAAACTGTCCGGCAGCAGGGGGCGCGCCAGGGGTCAGCACGCCGTAGGTTTGTTGTCCGGTGGCCAATGTCACTCCATTGCTGTCTTGCAAAGTGGCGACGAGGTTAGTCGTTGGAACGGTGCCGGCATTTTGCAACTCCAGTTGAACAGTCACGGTTTCGCCGGGATGAATGGAGCCATCCGGGGGTTGAACCGTGCCGGACACCAAAATTGCTCCCGCAGGCACGATCGTCACGGTCGGCGGTTCGGCAATCGTTTGCAATGTGACCGAATTGTTATTGGTATTTGGATCTCCTGGAGATTGAGCGCTCACGGCAATGGTGGAGAAAAACGGGTCGGTGCGGACGCCGGCCAGCAGAGTCGGGGCTTTAAGAACATTGGAAATCATGACACTGTTTCCGCTGGCCAGGGTGCCTATCGTCCAGTTAATCGCGTTACTCGAAACGGTCGCGCCCGGCTGGCTGCTGGAAACAAAGGCGGTTCCGACCGGGAGGGATTGAGTAAAGGTTACTTGAGTGGCGGTGCTGGGCCCTTGATTCGACACCGTCGCCACATAAGTCACGTTGCTGCTCGAAACCACCGGGCTGGGCGTCGCATAGGCGGTAACGGATAGGTCGGCCGAAGGACCCACGACCGTATTCACCGAGGCGGAATTGTTAAAGCTGACCGGGTCGATCTGGGACGGGCTTAACGAAACAGTGGTTTGGGCGGTGATGTTACCCGTCGTGGTCGGGCTGACCACAATAGTCACTATCGCGTTTGATCCCGCGCCAATGTTGCCAAGCAGCGCGCTGGCCCCATTATTATAGACAGTGCCTTGTGAAGCTGTCGCGGAGACGAAATTCACGTTGGCTGGCAATGTATTGTTCAGCGTTACTTGCGTCGCGGTGAAAGGTCCGTTGTTAGTGACAGCAAGGGTATAAGTCAACAATTGCCCTTGCAGCAAGACCGAGGGCGTGCCAGTCATGCTGACGGACAAATCGGCCGTCGGTTCCGTCACCACCACGGTGGCCGAAGCGGTATTATTGGTCAGATTCGGATCGAGGCCGGGAGATCCAACAGTGGCGGTGCTGGTGATCGGGCCGAGAATGGTCGGAATGGTGACGGCCGAAACGGTCGCCGTTCCATAGACCGGAATATCACCCAGGGTAAAACTAAGAGTGGAACCGGATAGCGTGGTGGAGCCTTGCACATTAGTGGCCGTGACAAAGCCCACGCCAGCCGGCAGCGTTTGAGTGATAATCGCATTGCGCGCCGTGCTTGGACCGGCATTGGACGCCGTCATGGTATAAACCAAATTACTGCCGACCAATACCTGGCTGGGCGTGGCCGACATGGCAAGGGAGAGATCCGAGCCAGGACATTCGCCGCCGCCATCGGAACAAACTTCGGGGAAGATGGTGAGCGTCCAGCAGTTAAGCTGGGCCGCATCGCCGGGAAATTCATCAATGACCTGTAGTTTCCAGGTCCCATTAAGATTGGTGCCGCTGAGAAGGTTGTAGGTTGAGAGCGCTTGTTGCGGCGCAAAGCTTCCGACATAAGGCGGCGAAGCAAGAGTAATGGGCACCGCAGCGGCATCGTCAAACGTTGTTTCGCTCAAAATCGATCCACAGCCCGTGCCGTAATTTTGACCCAGCCCGCCGTTGTTTTGCGACAATGTCACCATCGTGCCATTGGGGCTTATCAACTGCAAAATCAGCCCCGCATCATATTGCGCGGCCAAAGAAACGGAGACGGTGATCTTGCCGACGGAGTCCAGCCCCGAAACCTGGTTCGACGAAGTGATGCCGACAAAGCTGTTGGGGGGAACGACGATCTGCGTGCTATTGGTCAGGCTGACCGGCGAGCCGAGAATCCCGGAAGCAAGCTGAATATAATTGGTTTGGATGACTTGGTCGGATTTGATCACCAAGGTCAAATTCACCGGCGTGCCGCAGACGAAAGTTGGTTCAGTGCTGATAGTAAAGAGAGTCGAATTGATCGCGGTCTCGCGCGGGAGAAGGGTTGGATAGGTAGAGCTGCCTTGGGCTACGATGGCCCCGGGAGTGGTCGAATATAAGGTTGCCTGTATGCCGGTGGCAATGCTGCTCCCTTCGTTAGTCAGGACCACTGTCAGGTTATTGCATTCGTCGAAGTCAATCACGCCATTGCCGTTGCCGCCCGAAATGCTATTGGTCACCACGGCCAATACCGGGGTCAGGACAATCGGAGAGAGGGCATTGATCAAGTTGCTGCCGGTCGGCGTGCCCCATCCGGTGCATAAGTCGTAGCCGGGCACCGCGTAAAACAACAGGGGACTGACCAGGTTAGTGTTATTGCCGGTGATAATATCATGAAATGTGCCGGAATAGAGAGGGCCTTTTCCAATGGCATAGATCGCGGGATTGATAAAGCCCAAGGGGGATTTGCCGCTGGTAAAGGCCTGTTGATTGACCATAGAAATGAACGCTGCCCACAGGGGCGCCGCCCCGCTGGTGCCGTAAAACTCTGCCGGCACGCCATTGTCCACAACGACAAAGATATTGTCGGACGTCAATGCGACGTCGGGAATATTCCGAAAGGTAGTCGAGCCGTGGTTATTCACCATGTTGACGCCCTGTTGCCAGATGGGAAGCGCGTAGCTTGAGCTGATCCCTCCGCTCCCCGCGTCCGTGCCTGTGCCCGCTGTCAAATAACTCCAAACGGTTTCTGATTGCCACGGTCCACCCGGACCGGTCGTAAATAAAGTAGTGCCGCCCACAATGGTGATATTGGGATCGTCGCAGGGGGTGGGTACCTGTCCGGGAGGATAGGCGCCGCTATCGCCCGCAGCATTGAAGAAGGATTGCCCTTGGGCGGCCATCTGTTGATAAATCTGCTCGGTGGAGGCGTCGATAGGATAGGTCCATGAGGCGCTCACTTGATTGGCCAAATCGTCGTTGGCGATTTTATTCAGCAGATCGTCAACAATAGAACTAAACCCAATATTCGGAGCTTCGTAAACGAGAATTTGAGATAATCCCGGAGCCATCGCGACACATAGTTCAATGTCTGCGGCGACCTCAATATTGCCGCTGCCCGGCGGCCCACTAAAACCATCCACAATCACGTTGGTCAGCGGCACCGGCGCGAGACGGGCCAGCGTTTCATATTGGGTGATATCGGTCGGGTAGTAAGTGTCAAATTCAACCAAAGCCACTTTTTGCCCGCTGCCGTCCAAGGCGACTCCCGGCATGTAAGCCGCCCTGAAATCACTTCCCAAATAGGTGCCGCCCGCGCCCGAACCGAACGCCGGACGATCGCCCGATAGTTGGCTAATGGGCACCGAGGCGGAATTGGGGTGCGGGAGCACATAATTGTCGAGACCGCCGATATGCAGCACCGGAATACCCACATCGATCGAAGGCTCCGTGTCCGGCGCAAAAAAGGTCCGGTTTTCCGTAGGGTGCTGGTAAGTCCGCAAGGTAACATGGAAGGCCGCTTCGATATCCGCCACGCTTCCCTCGACATCCAGCAAGGTGCGATTGGGATGTTTTGCAGTAACCGTTAATTGATGAGCGTTGGCAAACGCAATCAGAGCCTCATAATCCGATTCGGTGGGTCCGAACTGCTCGGCAAACGCCGCCGGAGTCAAGTACTGGCGGTACTTCGGGCTGGCTGGATCATAAATCTGCTGAAGCAAGTTAGTCAGGTCCACCTGATTGCGTAACGGCAATCCAATGGCCAGCTTGAGGCGTGTCGCCCCATCCAGAGAACCAATCGGCTGCAGACTGCCCACCACCTTGGGCACATGGCCGGAAAGGAGCTGGCTTTCAGCCGCGCCAGCCTGGGATGGCGGCAGAAAAAATAGGGTGGCACAGATAGCGGCCATGGTTGCCAGCCGCCAATGATCAAAAAGTCTTTTCATGGTGAGTGTTTCAAAATCAGGGCACCTGGGTTTTTAAAATAAAGAAGTGATAGCCGTTGGGGCCGGGCAGCGAATAGCTATATTGTCCGCCCACCAATGAGGGCGGCGGATTTGTAATGGGTATCCACACGCCGTTGGGGGGCAGATTGGTGGCGCCTTCCAGGATATAGTTTCCGTAGGCTGCCGGCCAGGTCAACGCCAGGGTTGGGCCTTGGCCGCTGACGGTTAACATCGCCGCATAGACATCGGTTTGAACGGAGGCGAAATTATTCCCCTTTGCTATATCGTAAAGCGGGGAGGTCACCGTCACAGTATCGAGCGCCGAAGGATTGGGCTGGGTGGGCGTCGCGACAATGGTCAAAGTAGCCGAGGAATTGACTCCCAAGGCGCCCGCACTCCAGGTAACTACGCCATTAATGTTGGCGACGGCTCCTTGCGAAGACGAGGTCGAATTAAGAACAAACCCCGACGGCAGCACATCGCTGGCCACGACCCCAGTGGCCGTCGAAGGCCCGTAATTCCGAACTGTCACCGTAAAGGTAACCGGCGTTCCAGCCAGCACCGGCGCGGATGCGCCACTGACGGTGACACCAAGATCAGCGCTGACAGAATTGACCAGCGTGACCACAGTTTGAACATTATTGGAATTGACGTTTGGCTCATTAGCCGTTGCGGTGACTGTATTGGTTATGTACTCCAGCGCTGTTGGAAGAAAAGTGACGTTAAATGACGCGCCAGCGCCGACCACAAGAGAGGGCAGTGTGAAGACCAAAGCCCCATTGGTGCTGACCGTGCAATTGCAGCTATTGCCAACATACGCGACGCCTGCGGGGATCGGATCGGTAATGACGACGTTGGTGGCGGTTGACGGCCCGTAGTTAGTGATGGTGATGCTGTAAACCAACGCATTGCTCAGCGTGGCCTCCGTGGTATTGGCGGTCAGGGCCAATTCCAAATCGACATCGGACTCGACCGGCGTGCCGGTGCTGATATTTAAAATCCAGCCGTTGCTGATATAACCTGAATCCAAGGGATGGTCGTCCGCGACAAAGAGCGACCAGTTGCCATTGGGCGGAGTCGCCACAAACGTCGTCAGATCCGCGGAATACGGGGCCAGCGGCGCGGGCGAACGCAACGAGGGCACCGTCCCATATTCGGTGGTCAAATAGGTTCCGCTGGTAATCGTATTGTTCTGCGGCAGTGAACTGCCGGCGCTGTGATCGAAGGTCAACGTGAGGTGCTGAACTGAATTTCCGCCTCCGCAATTAGCCATCAGAATCGAGTCCGCGCCCGAGGGGGATTCGAGCACAATTTCCACATCGCTCGGAAAGGTGTGTCCGAAGTTGGTCAAGGTCGCCGTAACTGCGCTCACGTAACCCGACACGCCAGACACATTGATAATGGATGGGTAAATAGACGCATCGGTTGGAGGATTGGTGCTATCCAGGATGACGATGGGCGCCGCATTGGAGAAGCTGGTGGACAAACCGCCCAGAGTAAAGCCAAACGCCACGTTGGTGTAAGCGCGCGAGCCGTCCTGCAGGGCAAAGTTGGCCGTAATATTCTGGCCATTGCTTCCCGCCGCCGTAAAGGTAAACGGCTTGGAAACAGTGGGGCCGCCCTCGACTAGCACTCCATAGTTTTGCGGCCCGCTCACATTGGTGACCCCATTGCCAGGCAGCAATGTAGCGACCAGGGAGGTTGTATTGCCGCCCGCAACATCGCGCAACCCGAAGAGGATCGTCACGGTCTCATTGGAATAAATGACGCCGGTGGCGGGCGAGATATTTCCACTGACAAAGGCGGTGCCTGCTTTCACGATGTAGGCGCCATTGCATTCCTGGATGCTCAACACCGCCGTGCTCGGGTTCAGCAATTGCGCCCCCACTGGATTGAACAAGTTCAGGCGAACAGTGTGATCCGGTCCAATGACGTGATTGTTAATGACCTGAACGGAGAATGTCTGGAGAGTCTGCCCATTGGTAAAGGTAAGAAGTCCGCTCGTTCCGGTATAGTTGGTCCCCGCTGATCCCGAGCCATCCGCCGTTGCATAGTTAATGGTCACGGTACTATTGGTCGCTCCGCTGCGAATCACTGGAATAGTCGCCGTCACTCCGCATTCGCTGACAGCATAAGTCGGGCTTTGGAAACTAATGCCGGCCAGCACATTGGTGATGATGACCACCGCATTGGAAGGGGCAACCAGAAACGAATTGGCCGATGGGTTGGAGAGCGTCAAGTTGAATAGTTTGTTGCTCTCCACAATATTGGGATTGAAAATGGTCAGAATAATGTTCGTCGTGGCCTGGCCATTGGCGAAGTTAAGGACCATGTTCGTTCCCAGATAATCAAACTGGTTGATAGCCGTGCCGTCGCTGCTGGTCAGATCCACCGAGACGGGTCCCGTATCGGGGTTAATGCGATCGACGGTGATAACGACGTTGGTCCCATTTTCTCCAACGGTATAGGCATTGGTGGAGAAGGCGAATCCAGTGATGTCACTGACAATGGTGACTGTCGCCACGCTCAGCCCGTTGGTCTGCGCCCCGGGGCTTGGGTTTTCCAGCAGCACTTGGAAGGTCAAAGGCCCATTGACGGTATCGCCCTGAAGAATTGGAACGGTAATCTCTTGCAGAGTCTCACCGACCGCAAAGGTCAGCGGCGGAGGACTGGAGACCGGGGTATAGTCCACTCCAGGCACGGCAAAACCATTGGTTTCCGAAGCGTTGGGCGGAGAATAGGTTGTATAATTGACCGAAGAAACGACATTGGTCGGACCGCCCCGCAGGACGGTCAGAGTGACGCCGGTGGATCCTTCGGTGACAAAATAACTTGGGCTGGAAAAGCTGAAGTCTTCAATGTCGTTTAGAATAGTCAAACTCGCCTGTCCGGTTCCCCCAATCGTCGCTCCCCCGGTCGGATTGGAAAGACTCAAGAGAACGGTCACGTCCGGCCCCGCATTAGTGAGCTGGATCACCGGGATGGCAATGGTCTGGCTGGTCACTCCGTCCGCAAAAACCACCTGCGTTTGGACGTTGGAATAGTTCAGGCCGGCAACCGCAGTATAATTGGAGGTGGTCAACAGCACCGAAACCACGTTGCTGGAGCCATTGGTTCGTATAATGGTGATATAGGCATTGGTGTCCCCTTCGCTGGCGACATAGTTGGTTTGCGAAAAGGACACTATCCCAGGTCCCGAAACGACGCTGGCAATGGTCAGAAATGCGCTGTTGGGCGAACCGACAAAAGTGTTCGATGGATTGCTCATTTCCAGGTCCACCGTCAAATCGCCAAACATGTTCGTCGCGTTTAACATCGGGACAAGGAAGTAATTGGTCGTTGTTCCCGGAGTGAAGACCAGGATGTTCGTTTCTGGAATGTAATTGGTATAGGGCGATGCCGTGCCATTTGTTCCAGTATAGATCGTAATCGCCACCGTAGTGTTCGGGTCCCCGACTCGAATCACCGGGATGACAGCGCTGCCGCCAGCGACGTTGGCCGACTGGCGATAGGTTGCGGCGGAGAATTCCACCGCCGTATTGACATTGGTAATGACAAGCTCCGCCGAAGCCTGCGACCCCAGTTGCCCGCCGACAGGATTGGACAAATTGAGATTCACGATGGCATTACTGCCCACCGTATTGCTGCTCAGGATCGGCACGGTGACCGTTTCGAAGGTTTCGCCAAATGGGAAGGTCACGTTGGTGGTCACGCTGATGTAATCGCGGCCCGCCACCGCCGTGCCGTTGGAAGTCGAGAAAGTGGCGCTGACGCTTTGGCCCGCGGTGCCCTCGAGGCGCTCAATTGTAATGGTCACGTTGGTGGCATTCTCGGTCGTGCCAAAAATGGCCTGGCTAAACTGGATTAACCCATCGCCCGCAATCGCCCCCCCGTAGAGACGCACAAAGTTGGTTTCGGGGTATCCGCCAAAGCCGTTAAAACCGCCGCCGAGATCGATCTCGTCATTGTTCTGCACCGCGATGGCATCGACAAAACCGTTGGCGCCCGAGCCAAAGTTAATCGTCGGATCCACCGTGCCGTCAGGGTTAAGGCGGGTAATGCCATTTCTGGTCACGCCGCTGAACCGGCTAAATTGGCCGCCGACCAGGAGTCTCTCCTGGGAATCAATGGCCAGAGCCAGGACGCTATTGTTGCCCCCGAGGCCCACGTTGAAGTTCGTGTCCACGCTGCCATCGGTGTTGAGTCGCGCCAGATAATTAAAGTTGGCGCCATCGACATTGGTAAACAAACCGCCAATGACAATTCTGCCATCCGGCTGAACAAGGATGGCTCGAATCGAGCCAGTGGGAGTGGAACCGGTGTCCGCCTGGAAAGTGGAATCGATGGAGCCGTCCGGATTGAGACGGACCAAGTGATGATACGGTAGGTTATTGAAGGCCGTAAAGTCGCCGCCGAGAATGACTTTATTATCCGGCTGCACCGCCAGGACATGGACCGCGCCATTGCTGCTGGTCACGCCCAACCCGACGTTGAAGCTCTGATCGACTGTTCCTTGATAACCGAGGGAATTGGTCGCGCCATTCAATCGCGCAATGCCACCGCAAGGCACCCCGTCGAAATTCGCGAAATTGCCGCCGATATAGTAAGCGCGAGTCGGCGACTGATTCGTCAACGCAGCAGGCAGAAAGGTTTCAGCAATGGCGAAGATCGTGCTGTCCGCTCCCGACCCAGGATTAAAGGACGTGTCCAGCGACCCGTCCAGGTTCAAACGAGCGATGCCGGCTCGATTGACTTGATCGACCTGGGTGAAGTCGCCCACAATCATAATGCTTCCGTTTGCCTGGCCGGCGTTGTGCGTCTGGCTCAGGACTTGGCGGACGGTTCCATTCGCGCCCGCCATGTCAAACAGAAATCCGCTGTCAAAGGATGCGTCCAAGTTGAGACGCCCGACATAATCAAACGGGTACTGGTTGAAGAAAGTAAAGTTACCTCCCGCGACCAGCTTGCCATCCGGCTGGAGCGCGAGCGACTGAACAATATCATTAAAGCCCACTCCATTTTGAGTTGTCGTATCCACCGCCCCGGCTGGGCTCAAGACCAATTGGTTGTCGAGAATGGTCAGGGTTGCCGTGATGGGAAGCTGGCCGGCAATGCCGGGGCTGCCGTTATAGAGCACCAAATCGAGGATGCGGCTGGCCACATTGCTTTCGCCGGGCGTGTAGAGAATCGGCACGGTAAAGCTATAGCTGCTGACTCCCGGCCCCATCGTAAACTGCCCGCTGACCGCGCCATAATTCGTCCCGGCCAAAGCCGGTTGATAAGGCAGCGTCACGTTGGTGCCGTTGAGGGTCTCATAAGACATCGAAACCGAACCGTCCGTCCCGCCGGTGCGAACCACGGTAACAAGGGCCTGCCCCGCATTTTGGAGAACGTTGAAGTTCGGCGTGGCAAACTTGATCGTGCCGTAGGAGTCGCTGTCCTGGATGGTTAACACCGCAGTGCTGGGAGCGGTGATCACTACTCCATTGGTGTTACCGCTGCTTTGGACGGTCGCGTTGAATAAAGTCAGGTTCACCGTCCTGGCGCCTTCCACGATACCGTTCTGCAACGTTTGAATTGTTAAGGTCTTGGGAAGAGCGTCGCCATTGTTCCATGTCAGAGTATTCGTGGCGCCAATGTAATCCAGGCTGTTGGTTGCCGTGCCATCCGTCGTCCCTACCTGGACGGTCAGGACGCCATTGGCGCCGCCCAGGCGGCTGACGCTGATTGTCGCCACTCCCCCCTTCAAAACACCGAAGGTCGGAGCGCTGAAGGCCAAGTGTCCCGGCGTGAAGTGATCATCAATAATCGTGACAATAGAAGTGGAAGAAACAAACGGAGGGACATTGGTATCCAAAGCCGCCACGGTGGGCGATGACAAAATGAGCTTGAAGAATTTGGTGGGCTGCGCCGTCGATTGGTCGATAATGTGGATGGTGAAGGTATTGGTCGTTTGACCTGGAGCAGTCTGGCCAAATTGGAGTGTGCCGCTGGTTGCGGTATAATCGGTCCCGGCCCGCGCCGTGCCATCGGCCGTGGCGTAATGCACGCTGGCTTGCCCACTGGTCCCATTGGTGCGAATCACTGTGACGGTCATAGTGTTCGTGCTCTCGACTACGGTGTAATTGGTGGCGCTAAAGCCCAGAAATCCATGAGGAGAGTTGTCATTGATAATATCCAAGTCCGCGCTCGGCAATCCCAAGGCCGGCCCGGTCGGGATGGTCACGCCGCCCAAAGTCAACAACCCGAAGGAATCATTGAGGTTCAACAATGAAAGGTTGGCCAAAAGATCCTGCAAAGCGGTGACGTCATTCTTAATGGTCAAAGTCACGAAGGCGGTGTTATTGTCAGAAAGAGGCGGCTGGATGGCGTTGTTAAATCCGTAATAGCCATCGCTGATACGCCAGCCATAAGCGTTGGGCGTGACATTCCAGAAATCCCAAACGTCATGGTAAGTAGCCTGGGCAATACCCAAGCCGAAATCCTGCGGGCCGGCCGATCCGGGACCCGGAGGGAATGTGTTCGTGCCCAGCGTAAGCGTGGCCGGCCCCAGGCTGCCATTGAGCCGTTGCAACGTCACGAAAAGTTGATTGCCATTATCGCCCACTGAGTAGGGATTCTGGGTCAGACTGATGTTGCCCGGATCGTTGCCAATTCCGCCCTCTTCAGGCCCCACCGTCGGGGTGCCAATCACCCGCGCAAAGTTCTGGCGGTAATGAATATCGTCCCGCGTGCTGCCTCCGCCGACGCGAAGAAAAGAACCGCCGATGAGCACGTTGCCGTCGGGCTCCAGCGCCATCGCTTGCACGGAATTGCGCTGGTTGTAGTAGTAGGGACTTTCCAACGGATCGTCCGAGGTAATGGCATTGCTGTTGTAAAAGTGGTTGATCAGCCCGGCGAATTGATTGTAGGCTGTATCCATGAAACTGGTATCCAGCCAGCCTTGCGTCAGCAAACGGGCGAAGCCCACTCGCCGGGTCGTATTAAATATGGTAAATTGGCCGCCGACCAAAATCTTGCCATCCGGCTGAAGCACCACCGAATCAATGACATCGTTGGCCCCGGAACCGGGAGTAAACGTTGTATCCAAGGCCCCGCTAGGCTGAAGTCGCGCCAGAGAATTGCGGCTGACGAGATTATAGTTGTGGAAAGCGCCTCCGATTATAATGCTGGTGTCCGGCTGCACGGCGACACTAAAGATGTCTCCATCCGGCCCAATTTCCGGGTTAAAGGCCGGATCGACGGTTCCGTTCGGAAGCAACCGGGCCAGATAACTCAAGCTGGCGCCATTGACCGCGAAGAATTGACCGCCCAAAACAATATTGCCATTGGCATCGACCGCTATGCTATAAACGTCGGCGTCGGTCCCGTTTTGCAGGTTTCCATTCCCGCTGCTGGGCAGGAAGGTGTTATCCAAGGCGCCCGCCGGCGTCAAACGCGCGATGTAATTGCAATTGGTGGCGACGTTAAAATAGGTGAAATCGCCGCCCACCAAAATATTGCCGTTCCCGTCCAAGGCCAGGGCCAAGACCGTGCTGTTGAAACCAAAGCCGATGGTGGTCGCAAAACTCTTGTCGAGAGAGCCATCCGGATTGAGGCGGGCGATGTGATAGGCGTTGGCGCCGTTGTAGGAAGTAAAGCTGCCGCCGATAATAATCCGCCCACTCGAGTCAATCACGATCGCTGAGACAGAGCCATTGGCCCCGCTGCCTGAATTGAAGGTCGTGTCCAAGAACCCGTTGGTTTGAATGCGGGCAATGCCGTTGATATTTAGCGCGTCGTCATAACTTGTGAAGCCTCCGCCAATGATCGACAGGCCGTTGGCCTGCACCGCGACTGCCTGCACCGGAGAGTTCGCTCCCGGCACCTGGTTCTCTGGCGGAGAAGAACCGCGCGAGCTATCGGGATTGTAGGTGCGATCCACCGCGCCGCCCGGTTGCACGTTCGCGGGAGTATTGTCGAAGTTGATGGTTAAATGAGCTTCGGAGATATTTCCCAGCACCGCAGGGAAAGGGGTTAGCATGGCCTCTGACACCGCCTCTGGGCCGAAGAGAAACAATTGCAGCAGGATGTCCTGGTCGAATTCCACCGCCCCATTGAAATTGATCGGAATGTAAATGGGTTTCGCATTCAACTCATTGGGTGCCCAACTCAACGTGCCATAAACGCCATTCCAATCCGCATTGGTCGGCAGAAGGAAATCATAAACCGATTGCCCGTCATAAGGCACGGCGTAATCCGCATCCGCCACTGGCGCCCACCTATTATAATCGATCACTGTTTGGCCAAGATGCAGGGAATCAAGAGTGTAATGCACAAAGTGCGATTGATTGACCCCTCGCAAGGATCGCTGCACCCAAACCACCGCCACGCCGACATCGCGATTAACGCGAAAAGTCTCCCTCTCAAAGTTAAGATAATCGATGCCAATGGCATTGGTGAACGTCGGATACGGATCGCCCTGATAATTTAGAATATTGAGGTCGGCGCTGCGTTGTGAAATGGTGGGGGGAAGAATATCCGGATTTTCCAACGGATCCAGGACCGCATTGGTTAAGGTCACCTTGATGCTGGTATTCAAGCCGGCATAGCTATAGTTGGGATCGCCGTTCGCCCCATTATCCTCGGGACCGGGAGTAAACTCATCGACGATCGACTGTCCGGCAAAGACTAGATTCGTTCCCAGGAAGGGCATGATCTGCACATAGACGTCCTTGCTCATTTGATAATCGTCGAAGACCAAATTGGTTTGCAAGGCAGTATAATGCACGCCGTTGATTGCCGCGGCGACCGCGACATTGGTAAAGATGAATTGGCACAGAATATTGGTCACGCTCACCACAACGTTGCTGGCGGAGTCCGTGAACATGTTGGAGCTGGAACCGGGGGTGCAAGGAAAGTTGGTAAAAAAATCAAACAAACCCAAGCTCCCCAGATTCATGTTGGTAAAATAAAACGAGTTTGTCCCGTTATTGTTCGTCACCGCCGTTATTTGATAGGCATCCAGAGGCAAATCAAGCAACTGGCCGAATTCGTCATCTTCAAAAAAGTTAATCGAAGCGGCGTTGGTCACCAGTATGTTGGTAAAGGCGCCGGTGGTGAGGTTGGTCGTATAAATATTCGTGATGTTGTAGTTCGTCTCGTAGAAGTTTTGGTAAATTCCGTTAGTCAACGACATCAGCACTTCGCAGCGTCCGGTAAAAGCGCCGTTGCGCGTGACCGTAATACGGACATTGGCGCCGCCCTGGCCGTTACGCAGGCTGGGGTTGATGCTGCCCGCGCCATTATTGTAAGCGATGTAATCGTCAAGACTCCCCACGGGAAAGACGCTGGCGGAAAACCCGAAATTGCCGGCGACCAGGCTGGCGCCCCAGTTCAAGGTCACGTACCCTTGCGCATTGGTGGTGGTGCCGGTCGCCTTGGCCGAGCCATCCACTTGAATCAGATAGGTGGTGTTGATGACCGCGTTAAAATCGACCCGGCTGGCCACCCCGCCGCTGGGATCATCATCGTTGTTCGTCACCAAAACAAGGTTGGCCAAGGTCAGGCTGGCCGCCTTCAGACGGTAAACAGCCAGCGTCGTGTCGAGTGGGTTTCCATTGGTGTCGGTGCTGCCGCGCGTATTGAAATCAATCGGCAGCGTGGCCGGAGCTGTCCAGATATACCAGATGGTGGACTGGGCGGGGTTCCCCGTCACCGGGGCAGGCTCGCCTGACTGGGCGGTGGCATTCAAGT
>DASRLE010000123.1:0-4217 GCA_035648615.1 Saccharimonadales bacterium (SeqCode)
TGGCCGCTTTCCACGTCCTTGACGGCTTGCATTTTGAATCCATGACTGTATCGAATAACTTTCATAATACTTGGAATTTCTCTTTCCAAAGTACCAACCTATTTCAGGACGTGACCTGGTGACCAAATATCAAATTTTCAATGATCAATTTTCAATCGAAGAAGTCCGAAATCTTAACGCATTACTTTCGCCAACAGAATTTACCCAAAAAAGCGAAATGCCCCCGCCAGCGTCCGGTTCGGCTGGCGTTTGGATTTACAATCGGCTAGCGTCGTCCTCGCCCATAAAGATCGCAGGAAAAGAACGCGTCAAATCTATTATGAATGCCAAACCAAATCCGATTCAGCGTCCCACGGCGCTTTCCGCCTCTCGCCGCAGTTTTATCCACCAAGTTGGGCTGGCCGCCGCCTTGTTCACCGTTCCCGGCGCGTTTGCCGAGGAACTTGCCCGCAAGACGGTGACCCGCACCGCCGCCGTCGAGGAAGGCCCTTTTTATCCGCCCAAGCTGCCGCTGGACACGGACAATGACCTCATCATCGTGAACGATTCCATCACGCCCGCCATCGGTGTGGTCACGCACCTGAGCGGACGCATCCTCGATGCCAAGGGCGATCCGATCCGCGACGCCACCGTCGAGGTTTGGAGCGTGGATCACACCGGTATTTACCTGGCTGACGCCTCTCATCGGGCTCAGTACGACGCCCACTTCCAGGGCTTCGGCCGATTTTTGACTGGCTCGACCGGCGAATATTATTTTCGCACTCTCAAGCCGGTGAGTTACCCGGGACGGCGCGCGCCGCATATTCATTTTAAAATCAAGATGAAAGGCCGGAATCCTTGGACGACCCAGCTCTTCATCAAGGGCGAGCCGGGCAACGCGCAGGACGGCATCTGGCGAAGGATTGGCGACGCGCAAGCGCGCGACTCAGTGACTGTGGAGTTCGCTCCGCTCAACGATTCCCGCATCAACGAGCAGGCCGCTCACTTCGATATCGTGACCCCGGCGTAATAGCGGCGCGTGCGGCTTCTCAGTGAAATTATTGCTTTTTCCCTTGAATCCAAGGGGCGGATGCTCGTCATTACGCGAGTGCTGTTTCCACGCAGGGCAAATGCAACATCTCCGGCCAGGGCCGTCGTCACCGGCGCGGGGGTCATTACCGCGCTCGGGCGTGGCTGGGAAGTGAACGCGGCCGGTTTTCGCGCCGGCCAACAGCGCTTTGAGCCAGTTACATTGTTCGATACCTCCCGCCATCGCACCAAAATTGCGGCCGAGGTGAAGTTGCCGAAGGATTTGCCAGCGCGAAACTTGAAACCCCAAGTCGTGCGCCGGCTGGATCGCGCGGCAAAACTTTTGCTTTGGGCGGCGGACGAAGCCTGGCGGCAGGCGGCATTGAGCAGCATTGCTGAACTGCCGATTGTGCTGGGCACGACGAGCGGCGGGATGGGGTTGGGCGAAACATATTATCGACAGGCCGTGGAACGGCCTGAATCCGGCGCGCGCCAGCCGAGCCGGGTCTTGCATTATCTGGCCCAGAGTCAGGCGCTGGTCCTGGCCGAGGCGTTTGGCTTTACCGGCTCCATCGCCATCATCGGCAATGCCTGCGCCTCGGGCGCCAATGCCATCGGCCATGCCAGCGATTTGATTCGCAGCGGCGCGGCTGAAATAGTCTTGACTGGTGGATACGACGCGCTCAGCGAATTGGTCTTCACCGGCTTCGATTCGTTGCAGGCCCTTTCGCCCGGCCCATGCCGCCCCTTCGACGCTCATCGCGATGGGTTGGGGCTGGGCGAAGGGGCGGCGGTGCTGATTCTGGAATCCGAAGCGCGCGCCCTCGCCCGGGGAGTTCCAATCCTGGCCGAAGTGGCCGGCTATGGCGCGACGACGGACCGGTATCATTTGACCCAGCCGCAACCCGAAGGCGAGGCGGCCTATCGCGCGATGCAAATGGCAACGGCGGCGGCCGGAATTACTCCGGCGGAGGTCGGTTACATCAACGCCCACGGCACCGGCACCCCTCTCAACGATTCGGCGGAAGCCGCCGCCATTAATCGTTGGGCCGGCGAGTCGGCGGCGCAGATTCCGGTCAGTTCAACCAAGGCTTCCATCGGGCATCTTCTCGGCGCGGCGGGCGCGGTCGAAGCAGCCATTTGCCTGATGGCCTTGCAAGGGCAATGGCTCCCGCCCGCCTGCACCGTGCAGACGGCGGACCCTCTCTGCCGATTTCCACTGGTGCGCCAGCCGCAGGATGCCGCGCTAAAATACGTATTGACAAACTCTTTTGGTTTCGGCGGGGCCAACGCCAGCCTGATTTTCAAGAAGCGCGCATGAAACGCATCTTCATCCATGGCGCAGGTGTGGTGTCCCCGGCGGGTTGGGGCTGGGAAGGTTTGCGCGCGGCGCTGGCGGCGAATACGCCGGTGGAAACATCACCGTTGCCGCGCCCCGGCTGGAGCCAGCCGCTGCAGGTGCGCAAGGTTTCCGCCCGCGCCACGCGCCTCGAGTTTCTCAGCCATCCGCGATTGCGCCGGGCCAGTGCGGTGACTAACTACGCGGCGGCGGCGGCGCACGAAGCGCTGGCCGGCGGCGTTCCGAAGCGGTTGGGAATTCTTTTTTGCGTGACCGGCGCGTGTGTCCAATTCTCACGGCGGTTTTATGATGAAACATGGAGCAATCCCGCCACCGCCAGCCCGTTGGTTTTTCCCGAGACGGTTTTCAACGCCCCGAGCAGCCACTTGGGAGCGCTCCTCGAATCCACCGATGTCAATTATACTTTAGTGGGAGACGCCGGCACTTTTCTCCAAGCCCTCGGCACGGCGGCAGACTGGCTGCAAAGCGGGCGGGTCGAGGCTTGCCTCGTGGCCGGCGCGGAAGAACTGGACTGGATCACCGCCGATGCCTGCCGCCATTTTTCGCGCGGGGTGATTTGCAGCGAGGGCGCGGGCGCGCTTCTTCTTTCCGGCCAGGCGCCTAGCGCGGGGCACGGGGTGGAACTTATTGCCATTACCGACTCGCACCTGTATTTGAATGGGCGCTCAAGAATGAAAACCATCCAAAAAATGCGGGACACTCTGCCGCGCGAACTGCCGGGCGGTCTCTTATGCGACAGCCAATTGGGGCTGCCCGCCTCGGACAGAGCCGAGGCCGCCGTCTGGCAGGACTGGCCCGGAGCACGCCTTTCGCCTCGAAGTATTCTCGGGGAGGGCTTGATGGCCACCGGCGCGTGGCAGTGCGTGACCGCGGTAAATCTCTTGCGCGAAAAGCAATACCCCTCCGCGTTGGTCAGTATTTGCGGCGGACATCAGCAGGCCATCGGCGCTTGGTTCGCCAGCGTTTGACTCATGCAACCGCGCGTTATTTTTATCACCGGCGCCAATGGGCAATTAGGCCTGGAAATTGCCCGCGCCTTTCTGACCCGAAGCGCGGACGATTTTGTTTGGCTCGCCGTCCGGGAGCGCCGGGAACGCGCCGAACATTTGGCCGGCCAGTTTTCAGCCCGCTGCCGCTGTGTCGCGCTCGATGTCACCCGTGCCGAAAATTGGAAGCAAGCTTTGGCCAGCGTCCAGGCGGAGAGCGGCCGGCTGGACGTGCTGGTCAACAACGCCGGCAAACACGACGATGCCCTGCTGGCCAATATGGCCCCGGAAGCCTGGAGCGGCGTCTTGCAAACCAACCTCGACTCCGTTTTCCACGGCTGCCAAGCCGCGCTGCCCATGATGATTTCGCAACGGTTCGGGCGCATCGTCAACATTGCTTCCCTCAGCGCCTTGCTCCCGCCGCCGGGGCAGACCAATTATGCCGCCGCCAAAGCGGGCGTGCTGGCTCTCACGCAATCATTGGCCAAGGAAGTCGCGCGCATCGGCATCACAGTCAATGCGCTTTGCCCCGGCTATCTGGAGACGGACGCATTTATTCAAACCCCGGCCGCCGAACTCGAAATAATGCGACAGCGAATTCCCATGCGCCGCTTTGGGCAGCCCGGCGAAGTAGCGGCGGCGGTTTTTTTTCTGGCCAGCGCCGAAGCCGGTTATATTACTGGCAGCCATCTGAAAATTGACGGAGGATTATTGTAATGGACCAAACGCAGTTAAAAACCCGCCTCAAAGAAATGATGGTGGAAAACCTAATGTTAAAAATTTCCGCCGCCGAAATCGGCGACGACCAGCCACTCTTTGGCCCAGGCAGCCTTGGCTTGGACTCGGTGGACGCGTTGCAACTG
>DASRLE010000124.1:0-3447 GCA_035648615.1 Saccharimonadales bacterium (SeqCode)
TGTATATACTATACAATACATACGTGAGCAATAAAAAAAAAGAAAAAGTTATGGCCCGTTTTCCCGCCGTCACTGAGGCATTACCAAATATTTCAGCCTATTGCGGACGCTCGCGCCGCGAAGGTCGCAGCCCACCGGCGCCAGGCCTCATCCTGTTCGGGGCGGTGGTGGAGGAGTCGCCCTGGAACGCATCGGCGCCAGGCGTTTTGTTCACTTCTACATTACTATAATTTTCCACGAAACTGCCTTTTATTTTCGAGGCCGCCATGGCTTGGGCTTTTTGCGCGGCCGTCAATTTATCCAGGAGCGCCTCATCAATCTTTCCGCCCAAAATAATCTCGGCTTGCGCCAGCAAAAAATTCGTCCGGTTAATCCAAAACACCATGTTTTGCGAGGCAATTTGTCCGGCCACCACATAACACTTGCTGCCATCGAGGGTTTCGTCGTTGGTTCGCGAAGGGTTTTTAAGGGCCACGGCAATGCTGCCTGGGTCGTCAAAAAATAAGTCCGTCGTGAAAATGACCAGAGAACCCGAGACACCTGCGACGTAACCCATCGCCGTCGAGCGGTCCTTCATCTTGGTGGTGCTCGCGCCATTTTTTACAAAGTCCCCCTGCCCGGCCGACCACACGGCGCCTTTGGACGTCTGGGAACCGGCTTTTCGCTCCCATTCCATCTTATAATTGCCGGAGCGCGCCAAGACGATGGATGAGCTCGAAGTAAAACTTTGCGGTTTTTTAGAAGGGCTGATTTCCGACATATCAATCGTCGCGGTCGATTCCCCCTCCGCCTTGTAACTGGCCAGGGATTTGTAAACCGCGCCCGTTTTTTTCAAAATTTCCGGGCCGGTCAATTCGGGCGGCGGAGGCGGCGGAGTGTTGGTGGCGGCGATCTCCGCCGCGACCTTGGCCTGGTGCTGCTGCGAAATTTTGTCGTAGAGCGGCGGCCCGAAAAAGATTCCGGCCGCAATCACCGCCGCGCCCACTCCCAGCCCCACGTAAAGCCCGATGCGCGGCTTTTTGTGGGCGACCAAAAAGGTATTGATCATGGCCGGGCTGGTCGCGGCATGTTGCACCGTGGACGGCGCCTTGGTCAGTTTCGAGGCCGGAGGGGCCGACATGCCCGGGGCCATCGGCACGGTCAGCGGCTTCTGGCAAACGGGGCAGTTGATTTGCGCGCCGGAATATTCGGGCGTCGCCTGGATATTTTGTTGACAGTTCGGGCAGGCAAATTTGAATTCGTTCATAATTAAGCGGTCTCTCTTTCCTTGATCGATTGCACTATGGCCGCGACCGCTTCGCCCGCGGGTTTGGCTCCCTGATTGCCTTTGCCATGGATGCGCACGCTGACGTTGCGGGCCTCCAAGTCGCGCGGGCCGATGACCAGCATGGTGTGGACCTTGGCTTCTTCGGCGCGCAGAATTTTGCCATTGATCTTGTCCGTCCCAAAATCCGCCTCGGCGCGCACTTGATGGCCGCGCAATTGCGCCAGGACCCCCTTGGCGTAACTCACCAGCTTTTCATCGTCGCCGATGGTAAGGATGCGCACCTGGTCGGGCGCCAGCCAAAGCGGAAAATTCCCCGCGTAATGCTCGATCAGAAATCCGATAAACCGCTCGTGCGTTCCCAAGGGCGCGCGGTGAATGCAGAGCGGCGTTTTGTCCGTATTGTCCTTGTCGCGATAGACCAGGCCGAACTTGCCCGGCACGTCGAAGTCCACCTGGTTGGTCGCCAGGGTAAACTCGCGCCCGATCACGCTCCAGACCTGCACGTCAATCTTCGGGCCGTAGAAGGCCGCTTCATTGGGCACCTCGACATAGTCGATGCCGCTGTTTTTGAGCACGTCGCGCACCATGTTTTCGGTCTGGATCCACAGGGCCGAATTATTGACAAACTTCTGGCCGAGCTTCGACGGATCGTGCGTGCTAAAGCGCATGACATGTTTCTCGATGCCGAAAATCTTGAAATACTTGAGATACATCTCGTTGACGGCATTGAACTCGCCGGCGAATTGTTCCGCCGTGCAATAGATATGCGCGTCGTTCATGTTGAGGCAGCGCACGCGCATCAACCCGAACAACTCCCCCGTTTGTTCATAGCGGTAGCACGCGCCATATTCCGCCAACCTCAAGGGCAAATCCCGATAACTGCGGGGTTGTGCCGCAAAAATCCGATGATGATGCGGACAGTTCATCGCTTTGAGGTAGTAAGGCTCGCCCTTCCGTTCCATAGCTTCGACTTCCTTTTTTTTTCTACGTGCCTCTCCCATTAATTGAGCCGATTCCTTCAATCCGCGATGCTTTTCCTCGTGGGTCCCTTCAGCCATTGGCATATCAGCGAGCGCCACGATGCGACTAGTGGCATTGTCCAAAGCTTTGTCAGCATCATCTTTCAAGGCGGCGAGTCGTTTAGCGTCTCCTGCCTCTAGGGGAAGTGCCATGGGCGGAAACATGGAATCCGCATACAGCAAAGGCAGATGGCCGGACGTCAAATACATTTTTTCCTTGGCGATATGCGGCGTCTTGACGCGCACATAGCCGGCCGCAAATTCTGTTTCTTTGGCCAGCTTTTCCAGTTCTTCCAGAATGGCCGTGCCCTTGGGCAGCCAGAGAGCCAGTCCCGGCCCGACGTATTCTGTGTCCATCGCAAACAGCCCCATCTCCGCCCCGATCTTGCGATGGTCGCGCCGCTTGGCCTCCTCCAGCATGGTGAAGTAGGCGTCCATCTCGGTTTTGTTTTTGAAGGCGGTGCCGTAAATGCGCTGCAACTGCGGATTGCGTTCGTCGCCTTTGTAGTAGGCGCTGGCGACGTGCGTCAATTTGAACGCGCCGACATTCCCCGTCCGCATGACATGCGGCCCGGCGCAAAGGTCGATGAAGTCGCCGTTCTTGTAGTAGGAAATCGGTTCGTTTTCCGGGATGTTTTGCACGATGTCCAATTTGAATTTGCTCGGCGTGGCGCGTTCTCCCAAGGCGGCGAGCCGTCCTTTCTCGGCGTCTTCCAGTGCCTGGGCGCGGGCGACCACCACCTTCTCGAAAGTCTGGTTTTCTTTGACCACGCGCTTCATCTCGGCTTCGATGCGCGGAAAGTCCTCCGGCGAAATTCGATGGGCCATCTCGAGGTCGTAATAAAAACCATTTTCCACCGGCGGTCCGGCGGCGAATTGCGCGTCGGGCCAAAGTTGGGCAATGGCCGTCGCCAGAATATGGGCGCACGAATGGCGGATGCGTTCGGCGTCCGTCATCTTTTGCCGCTCGTCCAGCGATTTACGTTCATTTTCCATAATGCCATTTAACGGCCAACGCGAGAGCGCGGCAAGCCGCAAGCGAAATAGCCCTCCGGCTCATGAGCCGTCCATCATCAGAATTTTGGTGCGGCCTTTCCATTCGAGGGTCACTTGGTCTTTCTCGATTTTTAGCACGCGCGCGCCCTCGACGGTTTCACCGAC
>DASRLE010000125.1:0-13613 GCA_035648615.1 Saccharimonadales bacterium (SeqCode)
TGGCGGGACGAATGACGCTGCCATCCTTATCGAGCGGCACAAACCCATGCTGCTGCCCGCTGACCCCGATGGCCGCGACTTCATTGGCCGAAGCTTTGGCCGCGCGCAAGGCGGCTTGGATGACCTTGGCGGCGGCATCGCGCCAAGTGTGAGGATGCTGTTCCTTGGCGCCCGGCGGGAGATTGGGAATCAATCCATAAGCTTGCGCGGCCTGGCCGAGCACCTTCCCCGTCGCGGCCTCGACCACCAGCGCCTTGGTGGATTGTGTTCCGCTATCAAGACCAAGGAGAAGGGAGCGCATGATCTAATCCGAGTCGCGCAAGGCAAAACAAATCAAGCCGGCCAGCGTAATGATGAGCGAAGTGGCTTCGAGACACATATTGACCAGAATCACCGCCCAGATCGAAAGCCAGATGCCAAAAATAATAGAGGCAAACAGAACAATTTCGCAGCGCGACCGGTCTTTAATCAAATTCATCCCAAAACCTAAAGCGATTCCAGAAGTCAGGCAAGCGAAGAAGCGCAACCACACGCTCGCAAAAATCCTGTAATCAATGGATGAGGAGCGGCGGCCGTCGAAGTGTGCTGCGGTAAAAATAGCGTCCCGACGAAGAAGGGGTGGGAGGGCAATTCGACCGCTCGCACGGTTCCTTCCTCATCCGAGGCTACGATGCGCAGTGGGCCGGAACGCAGGGTTTCCACATACTCGGGATTCACTCCAAAATTGCAGTAATATTGCTCATGCACAATCGACGTGCCATAGAGACGGGCGATCAGCGAACCGGGTTCGAGAGTGATTGTCATGCTGCGGCCCACCAGCGAACAAACCAGGCGCGATACGAAAAGCCGCGATGCGCCGGGATTTTGCTCTTCGTGTTCGGCGTTGGGGAAGCCCAGCACGTTCCTGGCGTATTCCAGCACGATATGCTGAAAGCCTCCGCAAGTGCCCAACAATGGAATCTGGTTCTCGCGCGCGCGGCGAATGGCCAGCAAGGCTCCGTCGGCGCTTTTATAAGGACTGGCCGGCGCAATCCAAAAGCCGCCAAACCCATCAAGGAGAGCCATCCCGTTTGCCGCCGCTAATTCCTCGGTGCCAATCCAATGAGGTTCGACCGGCGACCCGATCGCTGCCGCACAATGTTGGATGGCTTCGTCGGTGGCGAAGTGAGAGCGATTTTCAGGATTAAAATCGCCGACTATAGCCAAAGATATTTTCTTCAACGCGTGCATTGGCAAAAAATGTCGTAGCCAGTCCCTTTGATCAAGCAGGGATTACGATTCCGTTAAAGGAATTGCGCGTGCCTTTTGTCAGCAAACCGCCTTGGCGGCGAAGCGGTACATATCGCCGCGGTAAATGGAGTCCTCCATTTCGACAATAATATTTTTGCCGCAAAAGGAAGCGCCTTCCACCCGAAAGGCCGGGATCGATTCCGTCACTTCAAACACCTTGAACCAATGGCTGTCCAGCACGACCGCGCTCAACATCTGGTTAATTTCCGTCAAGTGGATGCCGTAATCTTTTTTGAAAATATCGTAGAGCGATTGCTCGAGGTTGCGCCGATGAACGTCCGGGCAAAGGCTTTGGGAGATGTAGCGTGTCTCCTTCATCATCGGAATGCCGCTGGCCAGGCGGAGGCGCTCGATTTCGTAAACCGGGCCTTTCAAAGTGAATTTCTGGCCATTGATGGTTTGGGCATGGTCCCGGTCCCGCAGATGAAACCCCAGCAGTTTGGTGGAGGGCTTGCGCCCGGCCTCGATCATATTGCGGGTAAACCCAAAAATCCGGTTAATGGCCCGCACCACCGCAAAATCCCGCACGAACGTTCCCTTCCCTTTGACGCGCGTGGCCCAGCCGCCTTTTTCCAATTCATGCAGCACTTTGCGCGCGGTCGTATTGCTGATTTGGTGCCGGGTGATCAACTCGTTTTCCGACGGGACCGCCGCGCCCGGAGGCAATTCCCCCCGCTGGATTTGGCCGATGATTTCCCGGCTGATCTGGAAATATTTGGGCGGGCTGTATTGATCGATCGACATCAAGACCACACTGGGGAACTTTGGCGGCTTGTCAAGTCGCGCCTGGCCCCAAATCGCTTAATCGATAAGAAAACAAACCATCGGAATGAAAGGCAAAAAGATGGGGGTAAAAAAATTCTGTTCCCAATCTTTTTGCCCCTATTTTTTTGCCTTTGCGCGCGGGTCCGACGAGCCGTTTGTTAGTTTAACGGCACGCCGCGGCGGATGTAGGTCGGCACGTCGAGGTCTTCGCCGTGGCGGATGGTCGGCTCGCTTTTCTCGAAGCGGCCTTTGTAAACGATTTCCAGCGGCAGTTCTCTTTGCAGGCGGGAAGATTTGCGGCGGGTGCGGGCGGTTTGCTCCTTGAGCAGTTTTTCTTTTTGTTCGGGCGTCAATTCCGGCGGCGGCACTTGGAAACGAGAGGCGGGCCGTTGCATCGCATCGGCATCGAGGAAGTGCAAGGGGTTGTCTCGGATGGCCGAGGGTTCGCTTTTGATTTCTTCCGCCGGCTGGCACGAGGCGATCAAGGTCACGGAGAGGCGGTTGCCGAAATGTTCATCAATGGCCGCGCCGAGGATGATGTGGGCGTTTTCGCATTGGCGATTGAGCGGTTCCATCACTTTGTTGATCTCGGCCATGGTCAGGTCCGGGCCGCCGACGAGGCTGACCAGGACGGCGTCGGAATCGCTCAACACCTGGCCGCCATCGAGAAGGGGATGCGCCAGTAGTTTTTCGGCGACTTGCTCGACCCGGCTTTCGCCGCACGCCTCAGCCGTGGCGAAGGAACTGGCGGCATGGCGTCCGCGTGTTACCGAGCATAGATCGGCGAAATCAACGTTGATCAAGCCCGGCTGGCTGAGCAGGCGCCAGATGCCGTGCAGGCCCTGGGCGAGGAGGCCGTTGCTGATCTTGAAGCCGTCGAGCACGCTCGTTTTTTCGTCGAGCAGCTTGAAAAGTTTCTGGTTCGGCAAACAGATGACGGCGTCTGCGCCGGCTTTAAGGTCGCGCAGGCCGGCTTGGGCCTGTTGCTGGCGGCGGTTGCCTTCGAATTCAAAGGGCATCGTCACGATGGCCAAAACCAGCGCGCCGCGCTCCCGGGCCATGCGGGCCAGGACGGGCGCCGCGCCGGTGCCGGTGCCGCCGCCCAATCCGGCCAGAATGAAAATGATGTCAGCGTCCCCGCAGAAGGCGCGCATTTTGTCGATGTCCTCCTCGGCGGCGGCGCGGCCCAATTCCGGGTCGCCGCCTGCGCCGAGACCGCGGGTGCGGCGCGCGCCCAGGACCAGCTTCTGCGCGGCGGCGGAAGATTCCAAGGCTTGACAGTCGGTGTTGACGGCGAGGATGTCCACCCCGGGCAGCGCCGCGGCATCCAGACTGCTGACGGTGTTGCAGCCCGCGCCGCCCACGCCCCAAACCTTGATCGAGATTTTCTTCTTGATGACGGGCTCTTCAGTTGTTTCAAGGGGAGTTGTCATGGCTATTTTTTGAATAATTCGGCCAGGGCATTTTTCAGACCGCCGGTTAAGCCGTTGCCGGTTTTGCGCTTTTGCTGAAGGGAGCCAAACTTGACCATGCCAATGGCGGTGGCGAATTCCGGCTGGTCCAGGGCGGACTTTAGGCCGCTGATGGAGTTCGTCCGGCCCAGCGAGGCCGGCATTTGGAAAATATTTTCGGCCAGGGTTTGAATGTGCGGGATGCGCGCGCCGCCTCCGCAGATAAACACGCCGGAGCGCAATCGCTCCAGAAAACCAAGCGGGGCCAATTCGCGCTCGATCAATTCAAAGGTTTCCTGCAACCGCAACGACATGATGCGATGCAAATGTTCAAGATTCACAATTTTTGGCGCGATGCCCAATTCGGCGGGAGAGGAAATGCTTTGGCCTTTGAGGGCCGGATCCAGCACGGCGGAGCCATGATCGCGCTTCAGTTGGTCGGCGCGGTTCAGAGGAACTTTCAGGCCGTAAGCCAGGTCGTTGGAAATGTGGTCGCCGCCCACCGCCAGGACGCCGGTATGTTTGATGATGCCTTCGGAATAAAGCACATACTCGGTCGTGCCGCTTCCCATGTCGATGACGAGCGACCCAAGCTCCTTCTGTTCGTTGGTCAAAAGAGCCAGCGCCGACGCCAGTCCTGTAAATACTATATCATCCACTTCCAATTGCAGGTTCTTGACCACCGCGATGGAGTTCTTCAACCGGTTGACGTGGCCATGCACGACATGGACATCCACCTCGACTCGCGCCCCGTACATCCCGACCGGATTCAAAATGCCGCTTTGTCCATCCACATGAAAATGCTGCCGCACGGCATGCACCACATTGTGGTCGGCGGGCAGGTTGATCGCCTTGGCGTTTTTAATGACGTCCTGGACGTCGTCCTGGGTGATTTCGCGGTCCGCCGAGACGACCGGATGGACGCCATGATTATTGAACCCGCGCATGTGGTTGCCGGTCACTCCCAAATAGACGCTGCGGATTTCGACGTTGGCCATTTGCTCGGCTTCGACAATGGCGTTGCGCACGTCCTCCTCGGCGGCGCCCGCGTCGGCGATTTCCCCTTTGCGCACGCCGCGCGAGCGGGCCTGGCCGACGCCGATGATGTTCAGGGAGTTGGCGGCGTTGATTTCGCCCACCACCGCGCAAATTTTCGAGGTGCCGATTTCAAGGCCGACGATGACTGAGGATGAGTCAAACATGTTTTCTCCGGGTTCGGGGAGGGGGGCCGGTTTTGGCGGGGAGAGGTGGAACGCCGCCGGCCGCGACCCAGCGCACCGGCAAATTGTTGGCAATGGAGAGGTCGAGCGAAATAATCGCTTTGCCCCATTTTTGATACTGGTCGTAAATGATCCGCCAGCGCCGCAGTTGCGTGTCGAATTGGCTGAGCGAGAAAGTGATCGCCGCGCCCTGGCTGGTGGTGGCCTGGAGAATTTCAGGCACGGAGACATCGATGCGTTGCAGTTCGACCAGCCCCGTCATGGGCGAGTGATCGAATTCCGCCAGCAATCGCAACGCGGCGCGAATTTGCGGCGAGTCGGTTTGTTTGCCCAAGGGCGCTTCGTTGGCGGCGATGCCGGTCAGAATGGGCAGCCTCTCGCTGGCCAGCGGGGGGGCGGTGCGCCAATGTGGGTCGAGCGGCATCATGGTGTAACCGTTTTCATCGAAATCGTAGATGGCTTGTTCCACTGCGCCGCCCGCGCCGGTTTGCAATACGATGGTTTGGGCGATGGGTTCGCGCTCATTGACGCGCAATTTCAAGGTGTGCGGCAGCACCCGTTCCACGGCGACAAATTCAATCGGCGGCCGCATCTCCAAGTCGCGCTTGACTAGCATCAGATCGAGCGCCATCAAATTCTCGCCGGTCCGCACCATGGCCCAGCGGCGGATGGCATCGGAAGTCAGGACGCCATCGGTCTGCACTTCGATTTGCTGGATGGCGAAGGCCTCATTCTTATAAATCAGGGTGTCGAGCAGCCAATGGCCGCCCCGCCAGAAAACCAGGCCGATCACGAAAAGCGAAAAAACCACGCTGACGCCCATCCCGATAAGGCGCAGGCGCAGGGCGCGGCTTTGGCCGGCGCGAAGTTTGACATCGAGCAAATGTTCGCGCTCGTTGAACCGGCGATTTCGCTGTTTTCGTTTAAGCCAGTGGAACATTTTTTCCTTTGCTGGGATGCCGCAAGGCCAGGTCAATCATGCGCTGGCAGAGCGCGGCGTAATTCAGGCCGGCGGCGGCGGCGGCCTCGGGCAGCAAACTTAATTCGGTCATGCCCGGCAGGGTGTTGACTTCCAAAACCACCGGCTCACCATTGGAGCGGACCATCACATCGACCCGCGCATAATCGCGCCCGCCGATGGCATTAAACGCGCCGAGCGCGGCGGCTTGGATGCGCCCGGTGTCGGCGGCGCTAAAATCAGCGGGACAAAAATGGTCGGCGGCGCCGGCGGTGTATTTATTATGATAATCCAAGTGGCCTTGCTTGACCCGCACCTCGGCCACCGGCAGCGCGTGGCCGGCCAGGATGCCGACGGTCGTTTCGCGGCCCACAATTTTCTCTTCCATCAGGACCTTCGTATCATGACGAAAAGCTTCGGCCAGGGCCGGGGCGAATTGCTCGACGCTGTCCACCATTTGCAATCCGACGCTGGAGCCTTGCCGGACGGGTTTCAGCACCACAGGCGGACGCCAGCCCTCGGGCCAGCGGGCCTGCGGCGAATCGAAAACTGCAAAGGGCGCGGTTGGAACGCCGGCCGCCAGGCAGCGCTTTTTTGTCAATACTTTATCGAAGGCGAGCCGGCTGGCCTCGGGACCGCAACCGGTATAAGGAACGCCCAGTTTTTCCAGTTGCGCCTGCACCGTCCCGTCCTCGCCGTAAGAACCGTGCAAAGCCAGGAACACGACTTCAGTGTCCGGGGACAGAACCCAGGAAGGATGCTGCGGGTCCAACTCCTCGACGTCGTGACCGAGCGAACGCAGGGCCTTGGCCACGGCCGCGCCGGAGCGCAATGACACTTCGCGCTCCGCCGAAGGGCCGCCCAACATGACTGTGATATGCAATTTATTACTCACGGTCTTGTCCGATAATTTCCACTTCCGTCCGCAACTCGATGCCGCGCTCCGTCCGGGCGCGCTGCTGGATCATTTCGATCAGGCCCAGGACATCCCGGGCTGTGGCGTTGCTAGTATTGACAATAAAATTGCCATGCACGTTCGAGACCATTGCGCCGCCTTTTTGCACGCCCTTCAAGCCCAGTTCGTCAATCAGCCGGCCCGCCGAAATGGCGGGAGAGGGGTTTTTGAAAATGCAGCCCGCGCTCGGCTCTTTGGGTTGAGACTTCCAGCGCGTCTCGTTGAACTCGGTGGTGCGCTGGGCAATGACCTCGCGAGCTTCCGGGCGTCCGCGAAAGGTTGCGCCGAGGGCGATATGGGTTTTGAAAAGCGGGCACGAGCGATATTCCGCCGGCACATCGGCAATGGCGCGTTCCCGCACATTTCCGGCGTAATCCATCAAGCGCACCTGCGTTACGACTTCGAAGGTCGCGCTGCCCATCGCGCCGGCATTCATGCGCAATGCGCCGCCGACGCTGCCGGGGATGCCTTCGAGGAATTCCAAGCCCGACAAATCCAATTCCCGCGCCCGCGCGGACACCGCTTTGAGCCGTGCGCCTGCGCCGCAGCGCAAATCCGAACCCCCAGCGTCGATGCGGGAAAAGTTTGGATGCGACAACGATATGACGACGCCACGAATGCCGCCGTCGCGCACCAACAGATTCGAGCCGCGTCCCAGGATCAAAAACGGCGCTTCCTCCTCGCGGCAAAATTGAACCGCTTGCGCCAGTTCGGCTTCGCTGGAAGGCTCGAAATAAATGTCCGCCTGGCCGCCGACACGCAAGGTGGTGCGTTTGGCCAGTGGTTCGTCCTGGCGGAGCACGGCATGGGGCGCGCGAGTTTTTAGTTCGTCAAACATTGAGGTTCCAAAATATTGCGGTTCGGAGCGGCCTCGGCCGGCCATTGCAGGATTCTTTGGGCAATTTCCCGCGCGGCGGCGGGTGCATGCCAATCGGCGAGCGCCTGCTGCATGGCGGAGCGTTTTACTGGATTGCGGATCAATTCGAGAATTTCCTCGGCCAGCAATTCAGGGGTGGCGGATTGTTGCGGCAGTATTCGCGCCGCGCCGCTTTGCACAAAGGCTTGGGCGTTGAAGTACTGATGATTGTCGGCGGCCGTGGGATAGGGAATCAGAACGGAAGGCACGCGCCGGGCCGCCAATTCGGCCAAGGAAGACGCGCCCGCCCGGTTGACCGCGACATCCGCCGCCGCCAGCGCCACGCCCATGTCCTTCCAAAAAGCATGAACCACAGCGGGAAATTTGTGCGACTGATAGCTGGCCCGCACCGTTTCCAAATCCGTCGCGCCCGTGAGATGAATGAATTGAAGATTGGACACCGCCTGGCGCAACTGCGGGGCGACAGCCATAATCATTTCATTGATCCGGGATGCTCCCTGACTTCCGCCCATGACCAGCAAGGTGGGGGCTTCCGGGTCCAATCCCATCGCCGTGCGGGCGGCGGCGGGGGTGATCGTTTCGACAAACTGTGGACGAACTGGCATCCCAACCACCTCGACACGGCGCGCGGCCAGTTTTCCCGCAACCGAAGGAAAATAAACAAAGGCGCCATCGACCCAGCGGGCCAGCCAGCGATTGGCTCGTCCGGGGATGGAGTTGGCTTCGTGCAGGAATGTTTTGGCCCCGAAGCGGCGGGCGGCCAGGATCGGCGGCGCGCTGATAAACCCGCCCATGGCCAAAACGAATCGCGGCGGCTGATGCGTGAAGCAGTCATAAGCCATGCGATAGGATTTCGAAAGACCCTGGGCAAACTTAAAAAGGCCGGCGCCGCTTCCCACCGCCGGCAAAGTGACAATGCCCATGCCGGAAATGGATTGGATGGCCTGTTGATCGACATCCTTGGGCGAAACCATCAACGTCACCGCGCAGCCGCGTTCGAGCAATTCGTGGCCCACCGCCAGGCCGGGAAAGAGATGGCCGCCCGTGCCGCCGCAGGCGATGACGACTCTTTCCAATGGGGCGCGTGTCGGGGTGTCAGGCATTGGTCAATTCGGTCGCGGTGGTAAACGGGTTGTTGTTCTTCTTTACAGGATCGGCGGCGAAACGCGAAATGCTCAGCAAAAGGCCAATGGAAATGAGCATGAGCAAAAGATTCGAGCCGCCATAACTGATGAAGGGCAGCGGCATTCCTTTGTTCGGCAGGACGCTGGTGACGACGCCGATGTTGATGAAGGCTTGCAGGCCGATCATAAAAATGATTCCTGTGCCGAGCAGCAATCCGAACGGGTCGCTGGCGCGGCGCACAATATAAACCCCGCAAATGATCAGCACAATAAACAGCAGCACGACCGCCAGGGTGGTAATCACCCCCAGTTCTTCGCCGATGATGGAAAAAATAAAATCGGTATGATGCTCAGGCACGAAGCCGAGTTTTTGCCGCCCATTGCCCAGGCCCAGCCCCGTCCATCCGCCCGAGCCGAGGGCGAGCATTGCCTGGTAAGCCTGGTAGCCGACGCCGTCTTTATTTTCCTCGGGATGGATCCAGGCCATGATCCGGCGCAAACGCATCGGGTCATGCAAAAGGGAATACGCCAGGCCCCCCATCAGAAGAAGGGCGGGCGGCACGAGAAAACTTAAGCGAACCCCTGCCACGACCAGCATGATGCATGCGACCAATCCCAGCAAAATGGTGCAGCCGCGATCCGGCTCGATAAAAATCAAGGCGAGAACAATCGCCGCTATGCCGCCGGGAATGAGCAATCCTTCGCGAAAGCGCGCCATCAGCCTTTGGAACCGTTCGCCATACGCGGCCAGGAAAAGAATCAAGCACAGCTTGGCCAATTCGGAGGGTTGGAAATGAGGCATTCCCGGCAGCCCGATCCAACGATGCGCGCCCTTTCGTCCGATGCCGATTTTTGGCGCAAAAACCAGCAGCAGCAAAATGACAGAAACCGCCAGCAAATAGGGTGAAATTGTTTTTAGGCGGCGATAGTCAATACTCGCCGCCACCGCGCATCCAATCACCGCGAAAAAGCACCAAGCTAACTGGGCCGTGAGCAATTGCGCGCCCACGGCGGACTTTCCCAGCACCATATTCATGCTCGAGCTGTAGAGCATGACCATCCCCAGGCCGGTTAAGACGGCCACACAAAAAATCAAAATGGTGGTGGCCCATTTCATGTTGTTATAGGGGATGGGTGGGCGCCCGGCGGAGGGGCCGGGCGCCCGCAATTATTTCAATCAGTTTGTGTTGGGGGTCGCCGTTGCGGCCGTCGAGGGGGCTGGGTTGGATGGCTGCTGCGCCAAGGCGGGCGCAGGCATGCTGGTTTCGGCTGCCGCAGTTCCAGCGCCCGGCAGCTTAATTTTTTGGCCGGCGCGGATGGAGGTCCGCTTCAGGTCGTTCAGCGCCATGATCGTTTTGACCGTGGTATGGTGCATCCGGGCGATTTTGGTCAGCGAATCGCCGGATTTAACGGTGTAGGAAGTGGTGTCACCTGCGGCGGCGACATCACCCGCGGCCATTGGAGTCGAAGTTGCTGTGGCCATCGCGCCGGGGATTTGAATTTTCTGGCCGACCTTGAGTTTCTTTGGATTCACTCCGGGATTGGCCTCCATGAGTTGCTTCAAGGAAACGCCATTGTGCTTGGCAAGGGCGCCCAAGGTGTCTCCGTGGGCGATGACATACTCTTTGGCCTCACCCGGCGTGGCAACATTCGGCGGCGGCTGCACGGGAGGTTGATACGCCGGCGCCGGCGTCACGGGTTGTGCTGCCAGGGGAGGAGCCGTGGGCAGGGTGTTGGAAGTGGCGGCGTTGGAGAGAGATGCTGCGGTCACTGGCGTCGCATCGGTGGGGGGCGTATTGCTGGTGGCAGCCGAGGTGTCGGGCGCGGCGCTGGGCGGCGTGGTTTCCTTGGTGGTCGTGTCTTTGCAGCCTTGCAAGAGGATGCCGCCAAAGACGGCAACATGCAGCCCGACGATCATCAGGAACTTGAAATAAAGACTGGATTTTCCCTTCGAGGGCGTGGCGCCTTGGGGAACAAATGGACTTGGAGTATTCATAATAGGAGCGCTGTGGCGCGTAAACTTTTTTGTGAGGTGTGTTTGTTTGTTGTATTGCGGCGGGGTTTTCCCTCAAAAAACCCCGAAGCAAATTTTAAAAGGCCTAATGAAACGACTGCGCTTTTCTTATCTCGGTTCGGAGACACCGGAGACACTTCTCCCTCTGGTTGAGTCTCTTGAAGATGATCCATGCCCCAACTTGCCGGCGAACCTAAAATCAAAACCTTTGGAAACGAAAACTTCTTCGTTTCGACGTTCGTTTTTAACAATGAACCCATTGCCATGCAAGAGGGAAAGTGTCCTTGCCCGAGGAAATGTATGGCGCGCGAGTTCATCTGACTTTCAGGCTGCTCAACGCGACCACCGCGCAGAGCACGCAAAGGATATAAAAGCGGGTCACAATCTGCGATTCGTACCAACCCAGCTTCTCGAAATGATGGTGCAGCGGCGCCATCAAAAAAATGCGGCGGCCTTCGCCATAGCGGGCCCGCGTGTATTTGAACCAGCTCCGCTGAATCAAAACAGATCCCGCTTCCGCGACAAAGACCCCTCCCGCAATGGCCAGCACTAACGGTTGGTGAATCAACACGGCGATCATGCCCAGCACGCCGCCCAAAGCGAGCGAGCCGGTGTCGCCCATAAAGACCCGCGCCGGATGGCAATTGAACCAAAGAAAACCGAGGCTGGCGCCCATCATGGCCGCGCAAAAGACAGTCAGTTCGCCCGCGCCCGAGACGTGGGGGATTTGCAAATAAGCCGCCGCTTTGGCATTGCCCGCCAGATAGGTTAAGACGAGAAAGACGAAGGTGACAATCGCCGTGCAGCCAATGGCCAGGCCGTCCAGCCCATCGGTCAAATTGACCGCGTTGGAGCTGCCCACGATGGTCGTCGCGGTCAAGAAAATGCCGACCGCAGCGCCGGCCGTTCCGGTCAGCACTGGATATTTGTAAAAGGGAATCATCACTTGGCTGATCAAAGTGCTGGTTGCTGGAACGCGCCACAAATAAATCGCCACGAAAATAGCGAGCAATCCTTGTACCCAAAGCTTAAGAAATTCCTGCACTCCCTTGCTGTTTTGCTTGGTAATTTTGGCGTAGTCGTCGATAAAGCCCAGCGCGCACAGGACGACCGCCGTGAGCAAGGTGAGCAAGATCAAGGTATTCCACTGCGCCCAGAGCAACGCCGTGATGTCCAGAATAAGAATGATCATCACCCCACCCATCGTTGGCGTGCCGCGCTTGTCGAGGATGCGGGCTTGCAGATCGCCCTTTTCCGCGGCGCGATCCACGTAGTCCTGTCCCAGTTTGAGGCGTTTGAGCGAGCGGATAAAGTGCGGCCCCAGCCACCAGCTCAAGAGCAATGCCGTCACCGCCGCTCCCGCGCTGCGAAAAGTGATGTAGGTAAAAAGCCGCAACGGTGAAACCATCGAGTCAAACGACGTGCCCTTCGCCATGGCCAGAATTTTTTGGCTCGCGTAAAAAAGCATATTATGAGGTCGATTCGCCCCGCAACGCCTCGGTGATCCGTTCCAATTGCATGGAGCGGGACGCTTTGATTAAAACAACATCCCCCGGCCGGGCAAAAGCGCGGACGGCGCGGGCGGCGTTCTCCACCTCGAAAATTTCGGTCACGGTCTGCAAACCGCCCCGCCGCGCCGCGCTGGCGATTTCGCCGGCGTGTTCCCCGACGGCAAAGAGCTGGTCGAGGCGGGACTCCGCCGCGCGCTGGCCGATTTCGGCGTGGGCGGCAGGGGAGGATTCGCCCAGCTCCGCCATGCCGCCCAGAACCGCCACCCGCCGTCCCGCGCAGGGCAGGTCGGACAAAGTTTGCAGAGCGGCCAGCATGGAATCGGCGTTGGCATTATAGGCGTCGTCCAGCACGCCGATGCCGCCTGGATTCGAGAGTTGGAGACGCATCTTGGCCGGGGCGCACGCGGCCAGCCCGTGCTCGAGGGCGGCCCGGTCCAGCCCCAGTTCTGCGGCGACGGCCAGGGCCAGCAACGCATTGGCGACCTGGTGGCGGCCTAGCAAGCGGATGCGGTAATCGCCATTCAAATGGGAATAGCAGCCGTCCACGGAAAAAGTCGCGCCGCCTTCGTCCACCCGGATGTTTCGCGCCACGCAATCGTTGGCGTCGCCGAAGCCGGCCTTGACGACCCGGGCGCGGGTGCGTTGGGCCATCCTTTCGCTCCAGTCATTGTCGCCATTGACGAATAGCACGCCGTCGGAGGGAAGGACTTCCGCCATCGCGCCTTCCTCCTGGGCCACGCCGGCGAGGTCGTGAAAAAATTCCAAATGCTCGCGTCCAATATTAGTGATGACACCAAATCGGGGCGCCATCATCGAGAGCAGTGGGGCGAGTTCGCCCGGATGATTGGTGCCGGCTTCCAGCACCGCCGCCTGGTGGGAACGTTCCAGCTTGAGCAAAGTCAAAGGCACGCCGATCTCGTTATTAAAACTGGCTTCGCTCCAGAGCACCGCCTGCTTCTGCCGCAACGCCGATGCGATCAATTCCTTGGTGGTGGTCTTGCCGTTGGAGCCGCCGACGGCCACCAGCGGCAGGGTGAAGTCGCGGCGATAACGCGCCGCCAGCCGCCCCAGCGCCGCGCGCGTGCTGTCAACCATTATGACTGCGCACGCGTTAAAATCGGCGGGCAATTTCTTGCGCTCGGCCACCACCGCCCCCACGCCGCGCCGCGCCACCTCGGGCAGGAAGCGATGCGCGTCGAAACGTTCCCCGGCGAGGGCAAAAAACAAATCGCCCGCCTCGGCCTGGCGCGAGTCGATGCAAAGGCGCGCCACCTGTGTCTCCGGCGAACCGCAGCGCAGTTCGCCTCCAGCGGCCTCGGCAACATATTTAAGCGAGCGCGGTTCCATGGTTATTTGGGGCGGGAACTGATGACGGCGGTTAAAGTATGGTTGACTGGCAGCGCCGGCTCGATGTCCGGTTTCAAATTCAAATAATTGGCCGCTCGCTC
>DASRLE010000126.1:0-6425 GCA_035648615.1 Saccharimonadales bacterium (SeqCode)
GTCTTTAGAGCACCCGGCTTGGGACCGGGAGGCCGCAGGTGAAAATCCTGCCATTCCGACCATTTCGACGCTGCCGTGGCCGAACCTATCAGGCATCCGTCTTCTAAGCGGATAGATGCAGGTGAGAATCCTGCCGGCAGCGCCATTGCCAGGTGGTGTCAAAGTAGCACGGCGGCCTGTTAAGCCGCTTGTCTTGGTGCGAGTCCAAGCCTGGCAGCCAATTTGCACGGATGGTTGGCAGAGTAGTAATGCCCCGGTCCCGAAAACCGAGTGAGCCTGCGGGCTGCGTGGGTGCGATCCCTACACCATCCGCCAATTTTAACCCTCAACGAAAGGAAATCCCATGAAGCCGTTCTCCGCTATCAAAGCCAGTTGTTCTTTCGCAGGCGCTATAAGCCTTTTCGCGCCCTGCGAATCCGGCCAACCGGGAAGGTGAATATCGTTTTCCGTCCCGCGAAGCGGTTCGGCTTGAAACCGCAATTGACGACCGTCCTGTAGCTCAAGAGCAGAGCGCCCGGCTGATAACCGGAAGACCGCGGAGCATTACCGCGCGGGACGACCAATTTATCCCTGAGTAGCTGAGGCAGATTAGCGCCTCGCTGAAGACGAGGAGACGTCGGCGCGATACCGACCGCAGGGGCCATTTAACCAGAGAGGCCAAGAGCGCGACGTTAAGGCGTGCCCGTGAGCAGCGACGCTGCGCTCTCCTTCTCTGGAGGATTCTCGTCCGTGAATGCAAAGCAGCTCGAGCAACTGGCCCTTCAAGCCGGACCTAGCCGGTGCGAGTCCGGCCACGGACGCCAATTCGCTCTCAAAGTGTAATCAGATCTGCACGCGGCCCCGCGAAGGCTGAAGTTCATGGTGCAAATCCATGTGAGAGCGCCAGTTTCAAAGCCCCTGTGCCTCAGAAGCAACAGGGCGAGTTTCGTAAACTCGTAGTCGTCGGTGCGAGTCCGACCAGGGGCTCCATTTTCAGGGTCGTGATGTAAAAGTTAGCATCTCCGCCTGTGACGCGGACTGTGCGGGTGCGAATCCCGTCGCCCTGACCATTTCGATGGGCCGAAGTTGATCGATTATCCTCCGCCAAAGGAGGGCGTAGCGTCTTGGGTGATAATCCAAGCGCTCCGGGTTCGATTCCCTTCACCCGCTCCAATTGACAGGTTGCGACAGGTTCCGCCAGACAGCTACTATCCAATTGATTTGCAATGAGTTCCGAATGGTTTGACCCTCCATTCTGTGCGACAGGATGCGACCCGTTTTGACCACCCCCGCCTATATTCTGTGCGCGTATTTGTGTATAGCCCGGCACCGCATCCAAACGCGGCAGATTCTTGATGGCTTCGTAAATCGGCAACTGCGTTTCATCCGTGTAAACTTTGGCCGTCAACTTGATGTCACTGTGGCGCATCAATTTCATGGCGAATCGTTGCGCCACGCCATTGCGTTGCAAATAGGTTGCCCAAGTGTAGCGTAGCGCGTGAAAATCCGCGTAACGACCCGATTCATCCCGGTAGGGAATTCCGTTGCGCTCCAAGTCTTTCCTCAACCGCAAGGCGCGTGGAATGCCATTCGGAAAAACCAAATCAGTCGCCTTCCATCCGACTGGCCGATGAGCGGTCAATACCTCAGCAATTTCCGGCACCAGTTGCACCGACTCCTCTTTCTTGTTCTTGGCAACGCAATCCCGCACCACCACGAACGGAACGTTGGCGTCCAAGTGCATATCACCCCAATTCGCTTGCTTCAATTCCTCTTGCCGCAATCCTGTCCGCGCGGCGGTGAAATAAATAATGCCCCGATCTTCCGACCCGGCCACCAGCTTGCGTAATTGTTCATCCGTCAAGGCCCGGCGCACCCGCTTCTGTTTGCCCCGTTCATCGGCCCTAGACACGTTCTTTAGCGGGTTGGTTTTGATTCTGCCGACCCTTTCCATCCAGTTCAGCAGCGAGATCATCCCTTGCAGGTAATGGTTGAGTGTGCGCGGCGAGCAGGTTTGCCGATTGCGCCAGACGATGAACGAATCGGCGGTGACATTGCACGGCACTTGCCAATCACATTCTTGCAGCAAAACCTTAATCCGGGAGGCGACCAACCGCGCACCGCGACCGCCGCGACCATTGCGGCCACGCGCGGCCAAGTCCGCCACATAATCGTCAAGGTGAGCCGTGAG
The DNA here is from genome assembly GCA_035648615.1 of Saccharimonadales bacterium (SeqCode). Lineage (GTDB taxonomy): Bacteria > Verrucomicrobiota > Verrucomicrobiia > Limisphaerales > Palsa-1400 > DASRLE01. The sequence goes on from DASRLE010000126.1 coordinate 2,171, forward strand.
CGGCTTCTTGGCTGCATCGCGCACGGCTTTCGGTTCAAGGATTCCCGCCGTCTCGCGCTCGCGCTCCTGGATAAACTCATGCGCCAACTTGTCGGCAACCTGTTTATCCGTCACGCCAAGCGATTTCCACTTGTCCGTCGGCATGTCGCCGATGCGATAACGAAGATAATACGACCGTGTTTCGTGAAGTTTTCCACCCCGGCGAAACCGCCGTTTTTCAATAGTAAAGATCATGCTGCTCCTTTCATCATAATTTGCTCAACGTCACTTAACCGAAACCGCACCGCCCCCCGGATTTTAACAGCCGCCAACGTCCCCGACGCCACCAGTCTTTCCACCATTCTGTTGGAACAAGCCAGCATCTCTGCCACTTGCCGTTTCCGAAGAAGTTTCTCGTCCGTTCCTGAAATTTGCGCGTTCATACCCTTGAGTAATTTGAATCCACGTCACTCTTGTTCGTTTTCCAAATTGCCATTTTGGCGTATCCGCTTTTCGCACAACCGTGTGTAGATGTAACACTTCGCCTCTACTAAAATGTTTTTGTCGAAGCAAAACCACTTTTCGTCGAGAACCGCCACGGCATTTTCATAATCCGCCTTTGCGTCAAAGACACTGTCTTCATCCTCTATATCTTCAACCACGTAAACCGGTTTCCCTTCCAACATTTCCTGGTATTTATCCGGTTCGCTTATGAAATCTTTGAGAGGTTTGTCATGGCTTTGGGCCACAATCCAAGCAGGCCGCTCGATGGAATCGAAATAAAGATTCCAGTATTTTTTTGGGTTTCGCAGCGCCCTCCCAATCGTGACGTAACTAATCTTCACACCATGATTTTCTTCAAGGAAACGAGTGATGGCACGCGCACTCATCTTGTTGGATGCCTGCACAATGTAGGGAAATAATTCCTCAATGATACCACGTCGCGATGTCGATGCATCATCCCGAGCATGTTCAATCAATGAATCGCCGACTTCGCCAATATCCTTGTTAACTGAATTCATGCACCAATATTACCAAAAGCACCAAATGTGTCAATGCCTTTTTTGGGTTTTTCTTTGGCGGAGCACACAGCGCAAATCCCTGAAAGCACATGACTCGAAATTGAAAAACGCGCTTATCCCGAATCCTCAGACCTCATCTTGAGCAATGTTTACAGGGGTTTTATGACTTTCCCGTTCTCCTGAATCATCGCAAATTGGCTGGAAAAGCAGAAGTAGCTTTATCAAATAGCAGTATCAAAATTCTTCATCCCCCGACCCGAAATCACCGCCCTGGCTTTACCGAAGATTCACGGTATTGAGTTGGCTAAAACTAGGCGGCCCTTCTTTTTTTGGCCAGCTCCATGAAGTCAAAGATTCACAGTACTTATTATGGAAAGTTTAGTTATCGCCATCAAACACTTAAACTAAATTACCCCTTGGGCTTATACCGTGAATCGTCCTTTTGGAGGGGCGGCGTTGGAGAGGGCGGCTTTGAAGTACCCGAGGCGGAGTTCTTGGCGTTCAAAACCGCCTCTTGCAATTTGGAGTGGAAAGTTTGCGGGCAGCCGATAAACCACAGGCCAAAATTCGCTCCTCCAACAGTGGTCAACATTATAGTCCCGTACCCACACAAACGCCCCAGGAGCGGTTCAGAAATGTAGTTGGATTCGACATTTTCCATGGGTAGCTCGCCAGAACGCCTTGATAAGTATCCGGTGCGGAAAACCAAGCGCCGATCGGTCAACGTGATCTCCGATTTTAAATACGTGAACCATGTTCCCATAAGCAGGCCAAGAACAATCACGAAGAACGGGGCCAAAGCCGACAGCCAAATCAGATTAAGCCTCGGAATGCCAGCAGGCCCACTGAATAGCATTCCCATTTGTCTCAAGGAGTTCACCAACCCGTGAGCCAGAATTATGAACGGCAACGAGACCAGAATCGGGACTAATGCGACAAGCAGCACAGGAATAAAGATTCCCCAATGTAATCGCACTTTTGCCAGCGTCGTTTCTTGCCGCAATTGCATCATGTTCAATAAACATCATTATCTCTGCTCGCATTGTGGAAGCAATCAAATAGCGCCCGCAAGCTGCGGGCATGAATAAAACTATCCATTCCCGTCAGAGCAAATGCGTTCGCAAAATCCTGGTGGCTTTACGCAGGAAGGCGGGGCTAACGCAGAGACAATTGGCCGGAAAACTCAACCGCGAGCGCAGTTTGGTTGGCCGTTTGGAACTGAGCGAACGCCGCTTGGATTTGGTCGAGTTCTTTTGGTTCTGTCGAGCCTGCGAAGCTGATCCAGTCAAAGAAGCCGGTCGGCTAATGCAGCAACTTGCAATCGTGCAATCCGATAGCGGAGCCGACACTTAAACTTGAGTTGAAATTTGAATTCTGCAAAATTCGTGAACTCCTATGCTTATTCTGCCCATGTGACGGCCAAGGGAGGGGGGGCTGATTCCCAGTGGCTTCCGGTCCAAAACTCTGCCTTTTGTTGTTCATTTAAACGGGCGGGGACGCCGACGGACCGCAACGCGGCAACGTAAAAAATCTCAAAATCTGCTGGGTTGACAATATGGCCGTTCCACATGGATTCCACTCCCGCCTGTTTTGGATAATTTCGCGCGATGGTGACGCGCTGACGCAGAAAGCGCACCACGATGACAGCGGCATCAGAAGTTGTGTTTTCATGTCGGATGCGCGGATAAAAATTCTCCCAAAGCTCACGCCGCCAATTCAATTCATGCTCGCCGGTGACAATCACCGGCGAAAGCACGAATTCGCGATAGATCTCGTCGTCAACCTTCCAATTGACCAGTTCATTGACCGTGTAATTCGCCAGATTGACATGTTCCAACAAGGTTTCAAGCCGTTGACCCTGCCAGATGGGCAGTGCGGCCACGGTTTCAAAATCCTGATGCCACTTGGGCGCGAGCAGATACTTGCGGGCAATCGAAAGCGTCCGCTCCGTAACTTGCATCCGAAGTGGAACCAAATGAAGCGCGGTATCCGCCACCGCCAAGGTAGCCAAGACGACCGCCGTTATGCGCCATCCGACCTCGAATTTCGTCAACTCAACCTTTTGCGCCGGCGCGGACCAGCTTTTTCGTCGCCAATAAATCCAAAGACCGGCCCATGCAAACGCAGGCGACATACAGAGCAAAAACGGATATGAGCGCAACCGCGGAAATTCCGGCAATGGCTGCCCCGGTGTCAGGTGGGCCTTGCAATACTCTGCCACCAATCTGAAAACCACCGGTTGATCGGCCTCAAACGCATGACCGTGATTGGCCATAATATTCAACGTCACTGATGCCCTGTTCGTGCGCAGCCATTCCGCAACCCGCTTTGCGTCACTCACCGGAAAAATATCATCATTCTCTCCATGTACAAGTAAAACGGTAGGGCGAGGCTCCCGCCGAGCATTCCCGTCCTCCAATTCCGGCATCCACCCGCCTGCCAGCCGCACATACACTTTGGGCCGTCTTTCGGGATGCTTGAGCAAGTAGTGCAACGTATTCTGCGCCCCAAGGCTGAACCCCACCCAGGCGATGGCATTTGTATCTGACCACTTCTGCCGCCTTACGTATTCCAGCACCGCCGCAAATTCCACTTCAAATGCCCTGGAATTCGTCTGGTTATAATCAAATCCCACTGCCGCCAGTCCAAGTTCAGCAAATTGCCTGAGATCAGTCCCATCCGTCAGCCACGTTCCGCCAGACCCATGCATATACACTACCACGGGTAGCGGGAAGCTGCCGCCCAGCCTCCCCACTCGCCTCGGCAACACCGTGATGCCGTGAACTTCGTGGCCCTCAGTTGTTGTAGCGCCAAACTCCATCCGCTGAAACGGATCGCGCGAATGTGCCCAAACCAGAGAGCCAAGAAACAAGAGCGCAAAAAACGGCCAGAATTGTTTGAACAAAAGGCACCGGAGAGAACGTAGAAATTGCATAACAAGCCTTGAAAGTATATTCTCTGTTTCCTCTATCTCGTCCAGTTAGAATTTCAGCATTCCCTGCCCAGTTCGAGCAAAATCCAAAACATCGCCGCCGCAGGCAATTTAAACAATCCGCCATCAAACCAAAACCCAACCGCCAATACGATCGCACCTGCCCGCAAGACACACCGAAACCAATCCAACTGCCGTCTTAAGGCACGCTTGGGCTCCATAGCCTCGGCAGGTGTAAAAGAAGTCGAGATTCGGCGTTTCGCCTTCTTTGTTAGCGAAAGCCAAAAATACATTCCGAAACAAAAAAGCACCGGTATTCCTA
>DASRLE010000127.1:0-22990 GCA_035648615.1 Saccharimonadales bacterium (SeqCode)
CGACTTGCGCCTGCTCCAGCCTCCGCAGCCCACGATCCCGCCGCCGTCCTCGACCACGAAATACGTCCTGTCACGTATGAGCTGTCTATCGACGCCAAAGACCGGTCCAAGCGCCGCCTGCATCTGCGCCGCAGAATAGTGCAACGCCTGCAATGCCCGGACCGAGATCGGGATGAGCGCCTCCAACGCCGGAACGTCCGTCTCCCGCGCCAGGCGTGGCCGCCAGTCTTCCTGACTGGCCGCAATCTCTTCATTGAACTTGTCAGACTTCATTTGGTTCCAGAAGCATTCTGGACAAACATTCTTGAAATCTCAAACTACGAAGGATAAATTCCGGTCATGATAAGCGCGATCGAACTTAAAAGGCGCAAGGAAGCGAAACCATTCAAGCCCTTTCGCATCTGCGTTTCCGACGGCAAAACCTATGACATCACAAATCACGACGCAATGTTCGTGAAGCGCAATGCCGTAATGATCGGCATCGACATCGACACTCATTCCCTGGCGGAACATTTTGTCGAGTGCGCTATCATACACATCACATGTGTTGAGGACATTGCCACTGCGGAAGCCGCGTAACATCGGCTGAAAGGCAAAAAAATGGGGGCAAAAAAATTCTGGCCGGAATCTTTTTGCCCCTATGTTTTGCCCGTTTTCTTGCCTTGGCTTGCTCTGGTGACGAGGTGTTGGCACACTGGGAGTTTACATGCGTCAGACACTGCGAGCCTGGACCGAAGCAATCGAGACGTGGTTCCTGGAAACCGTTTTCGAAAGGCGGCGAGGCAAAGGGGCCGCGCTGGCCCGCTCGATTTTATTTGCCCTTTCCAAGGTTTATCAGGTGGGCCTCAAAATTCACCGCTTCGCCATTAAGGCGCGCTTGATTCGGGATTCCACGCTGGGCATTCAAGTCATTGCCATTGGCAATCTCACCACGGGCGGCACCGGCAAAACGCCGGTGGTGGAAAAGTTTGCGCGCGAATTACAAAAGCAGGGACGCATCGTGGCCATCCTTTCGCGCGGTCACCGCTCCACTCCGCCGCCGTTCGGTGAGTTGTTGTGGAATAAATTGCTCTTCCGCGAAGACAGCACGCCGCCGCGAGTGGTTTCGGATGGAAAATCACTGTTGCTGGATTCCGAAGCGGCGGGCGACGAACCGTTCATGCTCGCCTCGAACCTCAAGGACGTCGTGGTGCTGGTGGACAAAAATCGCGTCAAGAGCGGACGTTACGCCATCGAGAATTTCGGCTGCGACACCCTGCTGCTGGACGACGGGTTTCAATATTGGCGGCTCGGCGGCCGGCGCCAGGACGTCGTTTTAGTTGACTGCCAGCAACCGTTTGGCAACGAACATCTCCTGCCGCGCGGCACGTTGCGCGAGCCGCCCTCGCAGTTGGCGCGGGCGGGGGTCATCTTCATCACCAAAAGCGATGGCAACACGGCGCAACTGCGCCAGCGCATCACCAGTTACAATTCCACCGCCGGGATTATCGAGTGCATCCATGCTCCGCTCTATTTTGAAGACGTCTTCACCGGCGAACGGAAGGGCCTCGATTTCCTGCGCGATAAAAGAGTCGCTTCCCTCAGCGGCATTGCCCAGCCGGAAAGTTTCGAGCAAAGCCTGGTCAAATTATGCCGCGAACTGGTTTACTCGAAAAGCTTCGCCGATCACCATCGTTTTACGCAGCAGGAAATTCTCAATGCCATCAACCGCAGCAAAAAACGCCGCGCCGAGGTCATTGTCACCACCCAAAAAGACGCCGTGCGTTTTCCCAAACTGGACCGGCGCGACCTGCCGATTTATTTTATGCGGGTCGAAATAAAAATTCTCAGCGGGGCGGAGGACTTTGACGATTGTGTGCGCCGCATTTGTCTTCGCTGAACATGCCCGACGCCCACGAAAAAATCCTGATTCGCAGCACCAACTGGCTGGGCGATGCCGTCATGACAACCCCGGCCCTGCAGCGGTTGCGCCAGGCCCGCCCGAATTCTCACATCGCATTATTGACACCGCAGAAGCTGGCCGGGCTTTGGGAAGGCCAGCCCTTCCTGGACGAAGTATTGTCCTTTTCCCCTTCGGAAAATATCTGGGAAGTCGGACAAAGACTGCGTCAAAACAAATTTTCAGCCGCCATCGCTTTCCCCAATTCCGTCCGCTCCGCGCTCGAGCTTTGGCTGGCCGGAATTCCCCGGCGGATCGGTTTCAGACGAGGCGCGCGCGGTCTTTTTCTGTCCCGCGCCGTCCCCCGGCGCCCCGAGGAAACGCCCATGCACAAGCGTTCCGATGAGGAGGTGCGACAGCTCATTGCGCGTGGCATTCTTCCGCCGCCCATTCCCGGTGCGGCGCACCATGTCCACGATTATTTGAAGTTGACTGGCGAACTGGGCGCTTCCACCGACCCTTTGCCCCCCCGCATCTGGGTCAGCGAACAGCAGGCTGCCGAACTCATGCTGCGCTGGCCTCTGCAAGCCGTGGAAGGCCGTCCCTGGTTCGGGTTAAATCCTGGGGCCGAGTATGGTCCCGCCAAACGCTGGCCCGCCGAACGATTCGCCGCCGCCGCCATCACCTTGCAGAAAAAAACCCGCTGCCGCTGGCTCCTCTTTGGCGGCCGGGCCGACCAAAGCACGACGCAACAAATCAACTCTGAAATTCAGCGGGCCGCCACCGAGCCCGACTCGGTTTTAAATCTCGCCGGCCAAACGACTTTGCCCGAGCTGGCCGCCGCGCTCAAAATCTGCCGCTTGGTTCTGACCAACGACACCGGCCCCATGCACCTGGCCGCCGCCGTAGGAACGCCGGTCATCGTGCTTTTTGGCAGCACATCGCCGGAGTTGACCGGCCCAACTTTTTCGCCATCGGCGCAAATTGTGCACAACGCGGTGCCGTGCGCGCCTTGCTTTCGCCGCGAATGCCCCATTGATCTGCGGTGTTTGAACGGCATCAAGCTCGCCCAAGTGGTCGAAGCGGCGCTCCGCGTCCCGATTCACAATTGATCCGTAAACACCTTGACCACCGAATCGAACCAACTGGTCGCGCCCGGCTCGGTGATTTCGTGCGAGCGGCTGAAGTCTTTCTCAAACAATTCCACCTTGAGGCGCTCGACGGTGGCAGGATCGGAAAAACCCACATCCAATTCCTGGCCGACGTGCAGGCTCATCTTGTCGAGGTTCGCCGAACCCAGGCAGGCCCAGCCATCGTAAATCGCCGCCTTGACGTGCGTCATGCCGGGATACGCGTAAACCCGAATGCCATTGCGCACGAGTTCCCCCGCCACCAATGCATTGTTCACTTGCATGACCCCGCTGTCGTTGCGCGCCGGAAAAATCACGCGCACGTTCACCCCCCGCTGGCGCGCTCGAATCAGCGCCCGCAAAATGCTGTCGTCGTCAAAATAGGGCGTCTCAATGCTGATATAACTGTGGGCGCGTTCGATGGCGCCCAGTTGCGCGCGATAAATTTCCCGTTTGCCGGTGGCGGTGCGAAGCGGGCGAAGGTCAATGGCATTGGTGATGGCGTTCCTGCGCGGTTTGGTGCGGTCGAAAAGCCAGGCCCAGGCGTAGGCAAAATCACCCAGCGGCCCGGCGTGCGCCCAAGCCATCCGGTAATCCTTTTCGAACCGTCCCACAATCGGGCCCGTCAACCGCGCCATCAGGTCGTGCCAATCGTAGCGATAATTGCGGCCGATGTTCATGCCTCCAATGAACGCCTCGCGACCGTCAACAATAATACATTTGCGGTGGTCCACCGTCAGCCATGGGTTGGCGGAAGCCCGCACCTCCACCCGGGAACCGGCCTTCAAGTAGGATTTGATATTGGCGGGACGCTGAAAATTCGGCGGCATGGGTGAGGCGGGCTCGACATGCGCGGCGAAAAGAGAGCCCATATCGTCAAACAACACCTTCACTTTGACCTGCCGCGACCGCTCTTTGAGGAGGTCCGCCATATTGATCGCGTAATCGTCGGTGTCAAATATATATACGAGAACGTCCACGCTCCGGGTGGCGTTCGCCACCGAGCGCATGAAGGCGGAAAAGAAGTTTTCGCCATCGATGAGAAGGTCCAGCCGCCCTTTCTGACGGCGCGCGGAAACGATTCGATGCAAATCTTTTTCCCACGCGGCCAGGTCCATCGGCGGCCCGGCGGACAGCGGCGGCAGCGGACCAGCGGGATCCTCGACCATCGATTTAATGGCGGCGGCGCCGGAGGTGCCCAAATGCCAAAAACCGCGATAGACCAGCGTGACCGGGTTCTTGATCGCGGTCACCAGCAGGCTTCGGACGATGAGGGAATTCAAAGCCCGCACCGCAAACCAGACCGGCACCGGCTGCGTCTCGGGATCAATCGGATAATCCAGAAAAACGATCAAACGTTCCTGCGAATCGACCAGCACGAAGGCGGGATTTTCGCCGGTCGCAAAGAGAAACTGGCTTTGCTTTCCATCTTTGGGAAGGGCGCTGGCCTCGAGGAGTTGGAAGGCTTCGCGCGCAAAATCGGCATCGTTGGCCGTGCGGTCCACCACCACGCCGGGCGGTTTATCTTCCAGTTTGACCACGCGCAGTTTGCCGGTCGTGTCGTGGAAGACGGCCAATGCCTGGTTGAGCAAGAGCAGGAGAACGGCGTGATTGGGTTGAGCGGGGGCCAGCCCGGCAAAAACTTTTTCCATTAATTGCTGCCACTGTTTGAGGTCGTGGATGACGAGGCGGTTTGTTTTGGTGGTGAGGGACCTGCGGGCGGCTCGTTTCTCCCCTTTGAAATCCAGCACCGCGAACCGGTGCTGGTAATTAGTGGCCCCGGGCGTTGGTCCGCTCCACGAGGCGTGGACAAAAGCGTCCCGGCCGCGGAGAGGAATGCGCAGATCCAGATTGGTGCCCGAGCAGTAAGCCGTGAGATTGGTTTGAGTCGAAGGCTCAATCTGTTGCAGATAACGACTGTGCGGGACGGTTGACGCGCATCCGGCCAGGATGAGAATTGCGCAAAATCCGAGAAAACGAAGGAGGCTGGCGGGACACGCCACACCATATAAGCCGCCAAGCCGCCGCTCCCGAGCCGCCTTCTGACCGCCTCTGCTCTTATCCATCACCATCAGCGGACTCAGCCATGGCAAGCCTTCTAAAACATGGCCCAGTCAATCCCTATGAGACTACAACTTTGCTCATGGCGCAAGCGGGCTTGCAAACCGGCACGGCAGCAGATTACGACATTGACAGACCCTCTCGCCTGCCGATCAATTGCCTCGTCAATAAACAAATGCCCACTGAAATAAACCCGATCGAGCCGCCCGATAATCATCACCTTTCCGCCGCCATTGGCTGGCTGGAACTGGGCAACCCGAAGGAGGCGAACGAAGAGTTGAAGAAAATCGCCCCGGCATTGCATTCTCATTCTTCCGTTCTGATCGTCAGGCACGAAATTTATACCAAAGGCCAACAGTGGGACCTGGCGGATGAAATCGCCCGTCAGCTTCTCCAACTCTTTCCCGAAGAGCCGCAATTTTGGATTTGGCATGCCTACTCCACGCGACGAATGCGCGGCGGTGGAATCCCGCAAGCCAAAGAAATCCTCGGCAAGGCCCAGCAGTTATTTCCCGATGAGGCTTTGATTGTCTATAACCTCGCCTGCTACGACTGCCAGTTGGGTAACTTAAAGGAAGCACGGGCCTGGCTCGAAAAGGCTTTCCACATCGGAGATCGAAAAGTGTTTAAAGCGATGGCGCTTCAAGACAGAGATTTGGAGCCAATGTGGGCGGAGATCAAAGAGATTTGAATGGCTTTCGCAATATGTCTTGCCAGTCCTAATGCGCCCAATCCAAAGTCCCAAAAATGAACAACGCACTCATGAGAAAACAACTCGCCACCGTCGTTCTGCTTTGTATGGGACTATTGGCATATCAATGCGGCCAAGCCGAACCTTCCGATGAAGGGCCGATGGATGTGGCCTCGATTCTTTATCAAATGCCGGGAAATTCCGTGGAAACACGGTGGTACACCTTTGAAAATCCCAAAGGGTTGAAAGGAGAGGCAGGCCAAGCCCGGCACGGACGAAAAGGCGCTCCGGCGACCACCATTCGCGCTGGGAAGACCTTGGTGCTGGCCGACATCCAAGGAGGCGGAACGATTCGCCGCATTTGGGCCACATTAGGCTCCCGCTCGCCCGCCGCTCTTCGCGGTCTCAAAGTGGAGATGTACTGGGATGGCGCAAAAACGCCGGCTGTTCAGGCGCCCTTGGGAGATTTCTTTTGTCAGAGTCTCGGGCACATGGTCGCGTTCGAGAATGCCTGTTTTTATTCGCCGGAAGGGCGCTCGTTCAATTGTCTCGTTCCCATGCCATTTCGCAAATCGGCTAAAATCGTGGTGGTGAACGAATCCGGCCACGACAATGGCATCTATTACGAGGTGGACGCTACCCTCGGGGACAAACACACCGGCGACAGCCTTTACTTTCATAGTTACTGGCGGCGCGAGAACCCAACCACCCTGCGTCGCGACATGACCATTCTGCCGCATATCGAGGGCCGCGGCCGCTTCCTGGGCTGCAACCTGGGCGTGCGCCAGAACCATTCCACCACCAATTTTTGGTGGGGCGAAGGCGAGGTCAAAATCTACTGCGACGGCGATCAGCAATTTCCCACCCTTTGTGGAACTGGCACCGAGGACTACATCGGCGACGGCTACGGCCAGGACAAATTCCACTGCCGTTATTCCGGCAATCAATATGTTTCGTCATCGCACGATGCCTACGGGTTTTACCGGCTGCATATCCCCGACCCGGTTTGGTTTCACCAGGACATCCGGGTCACAATCCAAGTCATGGGCGGCCCAAGCTACCAGGCGATGCTGGCCGACCTGGACAAAGACCCCAGCCTCAAATTCATGAAAGCGGGCGATGGCCAGGAATATTACACGCGGGCAGAATTGGCCGCCTCGCCGCACCGCGCCGAGGTCATGGAACGGACCGATGATTACTGCGCCACCGCCTATTGGTTCCTGGACCGTCCCGAAAACGGCCTGCCCCCGATCGCCCCTGCGGATGAAAGGATGAAAGATCTGCCTTAATGTAGTGTCTCTGAAATAGCTATACATTTGCGGTGTCCTCGCTGTTGACACTTTTGGCGGACGGGTTGGGCTTTTCTGATGCCTTATAGATTATGCATCGAGTATCCCGAAGCCGTTAGCACCGCCTCAATCGAACGAAGAAAACTTGCCGTCCCTATTCAAAGGGGATAAAAGCACAGTGGCGCTGGCGCGCCGATTGCGGCAAGAAACGGCCATGAGTCTAAAATGGATAGCGCAAAGACTGCACATGAGCAGTTGGACCTACGTTTCCGACCTATTATGTGAAAAACTAATCACTGATTTTGTGTAAATAGTGAGGACTGACACCAGCACGGTTGTTCGCTTGCCAAATAAAATGGGAGCCTATTGAAGTCGGCACACTGTATTTGCCCGTATATGGATGAGATGTTTTTATTTCAATGCCCGCAATGCTGCGAGATGTTGGAGGCGGAAAATCAGCAGGCTGGCGAGTCGATGAAATGTTCGAATTGCGGAGGGATGATTGTCGCCCTGCCAATCGGATTGAGTTACATCTGCCCAAACTGTTCGCAAAAATGCTCGGTTGCGGAAGCCTTCATTGGACAGAATGTGGCGTGCCCGTTTTGTGCCAACGAATTTCTCGCCGCTTCCCCGGAAGTCGATTCAGGGGGAGCGGAGCCACCGCATTTAACTGTGGGGCAGCGTCCAGACTTAACCATTCCAGAAAAATTGCCGCTTTTTAAATCGGGCCGTCAGAAGCTTTTCCAGCAAAAATGCGGCGCGATGCTTGTCCGAGAGGGAATTGATGCCGCTGCGGCGGCCGAACTTGTACGGTTTGCTACTGCCATTGGACTGGACGCAGGCGAAGCCGGTAAAACAATTTCGGATCTGCAATCGAAGGGATTTTTGGAGGAATTCAATCCCATCAAGGCGAGAGTGGAAAAAGCTTACATGGTGACGGACGACGACCTCGAGGAAATCGAGCATCTTTAAGAGGAAATATGACATTCAATTGACTCTCTCTGGTGATTTTGACGTTTTTCGATTCGTATTCCTGATTGAAGTTAAAAACCAAATGCCCGAGCCGGTTGCTACCAATCTGATGTTGAACAACGGCGAAAGAGCCTTCTACTCCGTCGCTACTACCTGGGCTCAGGTGACGCTTCCCATTGGCTCCTTCGGGGTTAATCCGCTTGCAACGGGAGTTCTCTGCGTTACCTCCGAACGCTTGCTTTTTTCTGGACACCCGAAGAATGCAACCATCAGTTTGAAAAAGATTGTGGATTGCCACTGCTACTCCGATTTCTTGAAGGTGGACAAAACAACGGGTAAATCTGATCTGTTTACCATGACTGCGGGAGACGCGCGTTACGTCATCGCGTTGATTCGCGCTCTTAAACATCAAGGTAAAGCGCGAGTGGCGCTGGTAGAGCGGAAGGACGAAAAAGACACGTATGTAACCCGCGTGCGTCTGGAAGCGGCGACGGAAAAGCAAAAAGAGAAACTTCGTTATTTCGGATGCACTTTCGATAAAGGCATCACCAAGGGGCAGGCTAGCGATGCAATTGATGAATGTGTTAGGCTATATCCTGAAAAAGACATAGAATACTACAATCGGCCTGCAACGGAAGAGCAGCGCGAAAAGCTGCGGTCCTTCGGCGAAGACCCAGATGAAGACCTTGATGAGTCTGGCGAACCTTTAAGCTACGGCCAAGCCAAGGATTGGATTTGGGAGTGCGAGATAGACCAGCGTGCAAAGGACGAGAAGCGGTTTTCTGATGAGTGCGACAAGCTTTCGAAGCAGCGCCACGAGCCCGGTGGTGATCTATATTAATCCCCTCGAATCCTTTACTTCTCCTCGTGGCAATAATTCAACCGCTCCTTAGCGTTCGAGCCGGAGCCGAGCCGGTGTCCTCACTATTGACACTTTTTTGGCGGACGGGTTGGGCTTTTTTGATGCCTCGGAGATTACGCGTCGAGTATTCCAAAAGGGTTGCCACCTCCTTAATCGTGGAGATCGGACGCGCGGATATTTTCGAGGACGATCTGGATCACCAGCACCAGCCCCTACAGCGCGGAGCGCCAGGAAACCAGGGAGCGAAAGGCCGAACGTTTGGTGCGCGCGGAACTCCAGCGGCGAGGCTGGAAGGGAACGAAGAAAAACTTGCCCCGTCTGTTCCAATGGGATAAAAGCAAAGTGGCGCTGGCGCGCCGATTGCGACAAGAAATGACCATAAGCCTAAAATGGATAGCGCAAAGACTGCAGATGGGCGGATGGGACCTGGTTTTCAGCCTATTGTGTGAAAAATAATCAACTGATTTTGTGTAAATAGTGAGGACTGACACCGGCACGGATGAATGGCTACTCCTGAACATCATCCAAGTCGCGGCGCTCCTTTTTGGTGGGACGGCCGGAGCCTTTGGGCCGCCAGGGGATAGGCTGGAGGCGCAGGTCGCGCGCTTTTTGGAATTCGGACTCGGGCGTTTGGTCTTCGACATACTGTTTGGCGAGGGGAGCGCCGACGCGTTTGTCCAAAAGCCCCAGCACTTTAAAGGTGCGGGTCATGTCGTCCTTTTTGATCAACAGCACCTCGTTGATTTTCACCTCGCGGGCTGGTTTGACCGGCTGGCCGCCCAGCGTGACGTGCCCGAGCCGGCAGGCGGCTGTGGCCAGGCTGCGCGTTTTGAAAATGCGCACGGCCCAGAGCCATTTATCCATTCGCACGAGAGAGGCAGAGGGGTGCATTTAACTTTTTTGGGTAAGTGCTGTTGGCGAAGTGAGGCGTTAAGATTTCGGATTTCTCGATTGAAAATTGGTCATTGAAAAATTTTTATGGGTCATCGGAAGACGCAGGCGTCCACCACGTTGGTGATTCGGGCGGCATCATGGCGCGTATTCTTTAAATGACAGATAAACAATTTTCAATGACCATTTTTCAATCATCCAATGCCAAGGTTCCTTGCCAAGAAACGCCAAAGCCAAAAAAGTGAAATGCACCCGAAGCCGAGGCAAATGGCTGTTTTGGCTTTTCTCTGCGGGCCGCTCTTGCTACCGTCCGCGCGTATGGGACGCGAAATTTTAGGCACGCACCAAAAAGCGCTGCAAATCAATCTCGATCCGAGCAAATACGGCACGTTTGCGGAAATCGGGGCGGGACAGGAAGTGGCGCGGTGGTTTTTTCGGGTGGGCGGCGCGGCCGGCACGATCGCCAAGACGATTTCCGCTTACGACATGACGATCAGCGATGCCATCTACGGGCACGCGGACCGCTATGTCAGCCGCCAACGCCTCGAGACGATGCTGGCGCACGAGTACGATTTGCTCAAGGAGCGCCTGTTCCAGAAACGCGGGGCGACGACTAAATTTTTCGTCTTTGCCGATACGGTGGTGGCGCGAAGCTATTCGCGGCTCGATGACGCGCACGGCTGGCTGGGGATTCGATTCCAAACCGAGCCGGGGCTGGAACCCTCGCAGATCATTGTGCATGTCCGCCTGTGGGACAAAGAAAACCTGCCCGAGCAGGAGGCCTTGGGCATTTTGGGCGTCAACCTGCTGCATGGCGCAATGTATCTCCACGCCGACCCGCACACCTTGATCGTGTCGCTGGTCGATAACGTCGGCTCCGAACGCACCGAGGTCGATATGATCCAATTTTCCGGGCCGGCCTTCGCGCACCTGGACAATCGCTTGATGGCGCTGCAACTGGTGCAAAACGGATTAACCAACGCGGCCTTGTTTACGGCGGATGGGCAAGTCGTTCAGCCTTCAGATTTCTTTTACAAGAAGTGCATCCTGGTCGAGCGCGGCAGTTTTCGGCCCGTGACCAAGGTGACGCTCGATATGTTGCGATGCGCACAGGCGCTCTTCGTCCAGGAACCCAATGTGCAGGGCCAGGAAGTGCTGACCTTGATGGAAATGACGCTGAAAAACCTGACGGATGGCGATGGGATTGATCCGCAGGATTTCCTGGACCGCGTCGATATTCTCGGCGCGCTGGGCAAGACGGTGCTGATTTCCGATTTCGGCGAATACCATCGGCTGGCCGCCTATTTTTTCCGCTACACCAAGAAAATGATCGGCATCGCCATGGGGGTGCCGACCTTGAAAGAGATTTTCGACGAGAAATATTATACCGATTTGGCCGGCGGGATTTTGGAATCGTTTGGCCGCATGTTTAAAAACGACCTGAAACTTTACGTCTATCCCCTGCTGGAGCCCAAGACCGGCGCGCTCATTTCCGCCGCCAATTTGCGGGTCGCGCCCAATCTTCGGCATTTGCACGCCTATCTGGTCGAGAACCGGTTCATCGAAAACCTGCGCGACTATGATGAGGCCGCCCTTTCCATTTTCTCCCGCGACGTCCTGCAAAAACTGCGGGCCGGGGATGTGACTTGGGAGACGATGGTTCCTCCGCAGGTCGCGAAAATCATTCGCGAGCGCAATCTTTTCGGCTGCAAAGGAGTTTGTTAGATGGCGAAGACCGCTTTGCTGTTTGCCGGACAGGGGGCGCAATACGTCGGGATGGGCAAGGACTTCGCCGGGCAATGTCCGGGATGTCAAACATGGTTTGAACGCGCCCGGGAAATTCTGGGCTTTGATTTGTCGAAGATTTGTTACGACGGCCCGGAAGCCGAATTGACCCGCACGGAGAATGCGCAACCGGCGATTTTCATGGTCAGTTGGGTTGCCTGGCAATTGCTCAAGGAGCGGCTGCCCGAACTAACTTTCCAGGCGACCGCTGGCCTCTCGCTGGGCGAACTGACCGCTCTGGCGGCGGCGGGTGTGTTCACTTTTGAAGACGGTCTCCGCATTGCCCGTCAACGGGGCCGTTTCATGCAGGAAGCTTGCGAGCTGACTCAAGGCGGCATGGCCGCCATTCTGGGACTGGACTTGGACCGCACGCGCGCTGTTTGCGCCGAAGCGGACGTGGAAATTGCCAATCTCAACTGCCCCGGTCAAATTGTCATCTCAGGCGAGTCGGCCAAAATCGCGCGCGCCTGCGAACTGGCCAAAGCCCAAGGGGCCAAGCGCGCCGTCCCCTTGCCGGTGGCGGGGGCCTATCATTCCCGGCTGATGGCCAGCGCACAGCCCAAAGTCGCAGCCATGCTGGGCGAAGCCTCCATGCGCCCGCCAACCGCCATCGTGATCGCCAATGTGACTGCCCGGCCGCACGGCGAGCCGCCGGAAATCCGCGCTCGCCTCGTCGAGCAAGTTGTCTCTCCGGTGCGCTGGGAGGACTCCATCCGCTTTTTAATCGAACAAGGTTTTACGCGCTTTATCGAACTTGGGCCCGGCACGGCCTTGAGCGGCTTTGTCAAGAGGATCGACAAAACCGTGCAAATTTATAACGTGGCCGATGTTCCGAGTTTGGAAACAACCGTGGCCGCCTTAAAAACTGTCCCCGCCTAACTATGCCTGCACTTGCCAATCAAATCGCCGTGATTACGGGCGCGGGACGCGGCATCGGGCGCGCCGTTGCCCTGAAATTTGCCGCAGAGGGCGCGGACATTGTTTGTGTTTCGCGCTCGGCGGAGAACTCGCAAAAAGTGGCGGCGGAAATCGAGGCGCTCGGGCGCCGCGCCTGGGCCTGCGCGGTGGATGTGGCCGATCCCACAGCCGTCACCGCCGCCGCGGAAAAAATCCTCCAGGAAGCCGGCAAAGTGGACATTCTGGTCAACAACGCCGGCGTGACCCGCGACGGCCTGCTCATGCGCTTAAGCGAGGAAGACTGGGACACCGTCTTGAACACCAACTTGCGCGGCGCTTTTTTGTTCACCAAAGCCTTCAGCCGCAGTTTCCTCAAGCAACGCTCGGGGCGCATCCTCAACATCGCTTCGGTCATCGGGCTGATGGGCAATGCCGGCCAATGCAATTACGCCGCCAGCAAAGCTGGGTTGATCGGCTTCACCAAATCCGTGGCCAAGGAATTCGCCTCGCGCGGCATCACCGTCAACGCCGTCGCGCCCGGCTTCATCGAGACCGACATGACGGCCGCGCTCAGCCCAGAACTGCGCGATGAACTCCTCAAGCGCATTCCGCTCAATTCGCTGGGCCAGCCGGACGACGTGGCGGAGGCGGCGCTGTTCCTGGCCAGCCCCGGCGCGCGCTATATTACGGGGCAAGTCCTGACGGTGGACGGCGGCATGGTCATGTAAAAAAACAATTCTGCGCTGGACGGCTTGGCGGGCAGCCGTTAGAACAGCCTGACGAGAGTCAACCCGTTGACGAACGTAAAATTTGAAGTAAGGAAAATAATCTAATTCAGGGCTTGACGCGTTTTGTAACGTGGGGCATAGACACAAACCAAAGAGAAATGGAGTTTACCAATGGCTGAGAAAACAATAGAGCAGAGAGTCAAAGAGATCATCGTCGAGCAGCTCGGCGTCAACCCCGACCAAGTGACCCCCGACGCCAAGTTCATCGAAGACCTCGGCGCCGATTCGCTGGACACGGTCGAACTGGTCATGGCCTTGGAAGAGGAGTTTGGCAATGAAATCCCTGACGAACAGGCCGAAAAATTGCAAAGCGTGGGCGATGTCATCAAATACATTGAGGACACCCAGAAGAAATAACAACGCATAGATTTGCGAGGGCAGCGTCCGTCAGTTACGCTGCCCTTTTTTATGGCCAGTGATCGGACAAATCGCAGAGTCGTGGTGACAGGATTAGGAGTCGTCTCCTCCCTGGGACACGACGCCCATGTCTTCTGGGACAATATTGTGGCCGGACGTTGCGGCATCGGCCCCATCACCTCATTCGACGTCTCGGCGTTCACCACCCGGATTGCCGCTGAGATTGTGGATTTCGATCCGACCCCCTCGTTCCCTTCCCCCAAGGAAGTGCGGCGGGCCGATCGTTTCACCCAATTTGCCACTTTCGCCGCTCACCACGCCTTGCTGGATTCCAAGCTCGATCTGGAAAAGACCGACCGCGATCTGATTGGCGCTTTTATCGGCTCGGGCATTGGCGGCCTGCATACGACCGAAGATCAGCACAAGATTTACCTGGCCAAAGGTCCGGGCCGTCTCTCGCCCTTTATGATTCCCATGCTCATCTCGAACATGGGCGCGGGTCTTTTCTCGATGTATTTTGGCTTGCGCGGGCCTACCCTGGCCACCTGTTCGGCTTGCGCGACGGCGACTCATGCCATCGGCGAAGCCTGGCGAACCATCAAAATGGGCGACGCCGAAATCATGTTCGCCGGCGGCAGCGAAGCGGCGATTGTTCCCCTGGGTTTGGGCGGCTTTTGCGCCATGCGCGCCCTGAGCACCCGCAATGACGACCCGCAACATGCTTCGCGCCCCTTTGATCGCGACCGCGATGGCTTTGTCATGGGCGAAGGCGCTGGCGTCGTGGCCTTGGAAGAGTTGGAACACGCCCAGGCCCGCGGCGCGCACATCTACGCTGAGATCGTCGGCTACGGCAATACCGCCGACGCCTATCATTTGACCTCTCCATCGCCGGGAGGCGAAGGCGCGGCCCGTTGCATGCGCGTGGCGTTGCGTTCGGCCGGCCTCAAGCCGGAGGATATTTCCTACATCAATGCCCATGGGACCTCCACCCCGGCGGGCGACATTGCCGAAACCCAGGCCATCAAGAGCGTCTTCGGCGACCACGCCAAAAAACTCGCCGTCAGCTCCACCAAGGGCGCGACCGGCCACATGCTCGGCGCGGCGGGCGCCGTTGAAATGGCCATCTGCGTCAAAGCCCTCGAAGAGAATCTCGTCCCGCCGACCCTGAACCTCGATCATCCAGACCCGGAATGCGATTTAGATTACGTACCCGGCCAAGCCCGCAAAATGGAAGTCAACGCCGTCGTCAACAACTCCTTCGGATTCGGCGGCCACAACGCCACCATCATCGCCCAAAAATTCAGCAACTGGTAAAAGCGTTTGTCTTCCTTCATCCTTCTTCCTTCATCCTTCTTCCTTTACTTTGTCACCACCGCCGCCCGCCCCATGTTGCCGAACCGATTGACGGCTGAAAGCACCACGACTTGCGGCAAATCAGTTTGCGATCCCGCCTTCATCGTTTCCTCGTCCTGGTCGCCGCCCAGGATTTCCGTCGTCCAACGGTCGTTCACCTTTTTCTGAACCACCCAGCGCCAGACCTTGTCGCCGCCCGTCTTCCAACTCAGCTTCAAATCGCGGCGCGTTTCGCGGTAGGACAAAATGGGCTGGGCCGGCATGTCCTTTCCCATCCAGGGACACGCCGGCACCAGCGCGGGCGCCGCATAGACATTGGTCACCAAAATGTCCGCCGTCCCGCCTTTGTTTTGCAGCAACGGCTTGGAGTGCCATAAAATATTTCCATCCGCGCCCGATTGCTTTCGAGTCAATTCTATTTCGAGCGCCATCTCGCCCGCCGGATGGGTGATCGCCGGCCAATCGCCCGTCTTCATGCCCGGGCACAAGATGCGGTGCTGCGTATTTTGCCCGGCCCACCATTGCAGCAGGATGGGAAAGCTTTGCGCTTTTTGAGCAACGGGCCAATAAAGCTGCGGCGCCAGATAATCCACCCAGCCGTTGGCCAGCCACTTGCGGGAGTCGGAGAAAAGTTGGTTGTAGGAATCGAAGCCGGCGATTTCCTTGGGATGTTTGGGCTGCCAGATGCCGAAGGGGCTGATCCCGAATTTGACCCACGGTTTCTCCGCTTTGATCGCTTCGCCCACCTCGCGCACAAACATATCCACATTCTGCCGCCGCCAATCCGTGCGCGACGATTTGCCTCCCTCGCGCTGGTAGCGCCGCCAGGAAAGATCGTCCGGAAAATCCAACTCCTTCGTCCCCGCCTTCTCCGGGTAGGGGTAAAAATAATCATCGAAATGCACGCCATCGATATCATACCGGCGCACCACGTCCATAATCACGCTGAGCGAATAGGCCCGCGTCCCCGGTTCCGTGGGGTCCAGCAAAAGAAGCTTCCCATAAGGGCGGATAAGCTCCGGATGTTTGACTGCGACATGGTTCCGGGCCAGCGGGGCTTTCGATTGCCGAAAATGGGCTCGATAAGGATTAAACCAGGCGTGCAATTCCAAACCGCGCTTGTGCGCCTCTTCGACCGCAAAAGTCAGCGGATCATAATACGGGGAAGGTGGGCGTCCC
The DNA here is from genome assembly GCA_035648615.1 of Saccharimonadales bacterium (SeqCode). Taxonomy (GTDB): domain Bacteria; phylum Verrucomicrobiota; class Verrucomicrobiia; order Limisphaerales; family Palsa-1400; genus DASRLE01. The sequence goes on from DASRLE010000127.1 coordinate 16,135, forward strand.
ATTTCTCCTGTCAAGTATTCCGACCACGGCTCGATTTTTGAGTCATAAAGCGCATCGCAGGCCGGGCGCACCTGGAGGACAATCACATTGAGATTCAGTTCCACCGCGCGGTCAAAAATATGGATCATCTCGGCCTTCTGCTCCCGCGTGGTCAATCCCCGTTTGGAAGGCCAGTCAATATTATCGACCGTCGCGACCCACAGCCCGCGGAACTCGCGATTCACCGGCGGCGGCAAGAGGGACGCCGCCGAAAGCGAAGGGCGCCCCACCCCGGCCAGCAAAAGAAAAAGAGCGGCGAGGCGGCGGGCGGTTCTCAAGCCATTGAACATTTGGCCAATCAAACACTGGGGAAAAGAATTTAGCTACCGAATTAAATTTCAAAGACGGTGATTTCAGGACGGCAATTGAAGCGGAGCCGGGTGCCAATATAGCCAATGCCTGGGTTCACATATAAACGGCCGGAGGGGACTCGGAACATGCCCATGTCGTACTTGCCGACCCAGTAAGGCAGCATGAGCGCGCCATAAAAAGGAATTCTCACCTGTCCGCCGTGCGAATGGCCGGCCAGAAGCAAATCAAAGGGCTGCCGCACCCGTTCAGCCATCAAAGGATAATGCAGCAGCAAAATATTTTTCCCGCCGGAACGAGGGGCGAGCGCCGCGGGCTGGCCCCGCAAACAGGTCACGCCCGTAAGATGAATTTTTCCGTCCGCCAAAGTGGTTTGGGCATCGAGCAACCATGCGCCGCCCGTGCGGGCGAAGGATCGCCCGATCTCCGCGAAGACGGCGTGGCTCCAATAATCGTGGTTGCCGGGCACTCCATAAAGAGGTGATTTGATGCCTTCGAGAATTTTCAAAGTTTCAGGCACGAATTTGGCCTCCTCGATCAAATCGCCGGTGAAACAAACCGCGTCCGGCGACAGGCGGTTAATCTTCGTGACGACACGCTCAAGATAGGCCCGATCTCCTTTGTGATGAATATCGGTAAAGTGAACCAAACGATGAGTGGGCCGGCTGTCGGTCAATTTGATGGTGTGAATCTTGAGCCATTCAGGCTCCAGCCAATCCGCGTCCGCCCAAACCGCAGCCGGCAGCGCAGCCAGCATGCAAAGAAGAAAGCGGCGGCGGCGGACCAGGCGAAGCGCCCGATCCGTTCGAGACTTTTCGTCCTTCACCACAAAATGCTCCGCTGCCCCCATCTGGTCTGCCTGAAACACTTTCTAAGCGTCTCCCTTTCTTCTTCAATCCTCTTTTTCATCTCCTTTTTTAACGCGGCAATCTCCTCAGGATTGGACGTATTCAATCGAGAGTCGTATTCAGCCTCGATTCGTGCCTGCATAATTCGAATTCTCCGGCGCAGGTCGTAGTCTGGAGCAACAATCGAATGATTCATTCACAGTACATTGAATCGGTTTCTTTCTGTCGTCAATGAGGAGGAGCGCCGCTCTTTTGGACTTTGAAGTTTCACCGGTCGCGCCTACCTTGGTCGAAATGTTCGAAGCCGCTGAATTGTTCGATTTGAGCCAGACGGAGCATGCCGCAATTTTTGACGGCTCCCAATATGCCTGGCAGGCTTTGCCTAAGATCTTACTTTACCTGGCCGATCATCTTCGCCCCCGGTTGCTCAATCGTTGCGAAGGCAAGGCTTACGTCGGCCAAAGAGTTTCCATCGGCGAAGGCACCGTACTGGAAGATGGAGTGATGATCAAGGGGCCGGCCATCATCGGGAAAAATTGCCAGATCCGCCACAACGCCTACATTCGCGAGAACGTCATCATCGGCGACAACTGCGTGGTGGGCAATGCGACGGAGATAAAAAATTCGATCTTTTTTAACAACGCCCAGGCGCCGCACTTCAATTACGTGGGCGATTCCATTCTCGGTTACAAAGCGCATTTGGGCGCGGGCGTGAAAATCTCCAATTTCAAATTGTTTGCCGAAACCATATCCATCGAGATGGGCGGCAAACCGTTCGATACCCAGTTGCGAAAGTTCGGGGCGCTGGTCGGCGATCGTTGCGAAGTGGGGTGCAATGCCGTGCTCAGCCCGGGCAGCATTCTGGGGCGCGATTCGGTGATTTATCCAAACGTGAGCTGGCGCGGGGTCCTGCCCCGCATGATGATTGTCAAAAACAAAGCCGGCCAGGAAGTGGTCGAACGCCGGCTGCGAACGGACGCGCAGGGTCCGGCACAATGATCAGCGTGCTCGATGTCGCCCAGGGTGACGGCGGGACCGGCGGCCTGATTTCGCAGGTCAAAGAAATCTTCTCGCCCACCGGCATATTGTCCAAATCGAGCAACTTCGAATACCGCTCGCAACAACAGCACATGGCCGTTGAAGTGGCGCGGGCGCTCGAAGAAAAAAGCCATCTGATTGTCGAGGCGGGGACGGGCGTGGGCAAGAGCCTGGCTTACCTCATCCCCTCGATTCTTTTCGCGGTGGCGCGGCGCAAAAAGGCCGTCGTCTCGACGCACACCATCAATTTGCAGGAGCAATTGATCGACAAAGACCTGCCCATGCTCGCTCAGGTCTTGCCGGTGAAGTTTGCTTTCACGATGTTGAAGGGACGCCACAATTATCTTTGCACGCGCCGTCTCGCCAAAGTCATGCACCAAGCCGAGCAACTTTTCACCTCGCCCGAAAAGCAGGAATTGCAGCGCATTCATGAATGGTCACGGAAAACCGAGGACGGCAGCTTGTCGGATTTCGAGATCGAACCCGACCCGCGAGTCTGGCAGCAAGTCTGTTCCGAACGAGGCTTGTGCAGTCCCAAGCAGTGCGGGCATCCCTCGGACTTTGTCAAGGACGGCGGGCGTCTGTGTTTTTTCCAGCAGGCGCGCAGCCGGATCCTGGCGGCGGACGTGCTGGTGCTCAATCACACTTTATTTTTCATGCACCTGGGGGCGCTGGAGGAGGAAGCGGAAGGCGGGATATTGTTTAAAAACGATTTCGTCATTTTCGACGAGGCGCACACGGTGGAACGGGTCGCCTCGCGGCACATTGGCCTGGGAATTTCCAGCGCGCAATTGCGTTACGCCCTGCAACGATTGTGGAATCCAAACACGCGCAAAGGATTGCTGACGGTGCTGCGCCGCGGCGGCGAAAAATTGGTCGAAGACGTGCTCAAGGAAGCCGACACATTTTTCACCGCGCTGGAAATAGCCTGCGACGAAATCGCCGGCGCGCGGGAAGGGCGAGACGATTCATCCCGGCGCTGGACGGAACTGCGCATTCGCCGTTGCGATTTGGTCGAAGACACTCTGACCCTGCCCATCCAGCGTCTGCGCGAGGAAGTCAGTTCTTTGATCAAGACTGTCAATGATAAAGACACGGCGCAGGAATTGACCGAATGCAACCGGCGCCTGGCGGAGTTGCGCGAGGAACTGGCCATTTTTCTGAGCCAGAGCGCGGAAGAGCACGTCTATTGGGTGGAACGCGCGGGCAAAACACAGCGCAACCTGGCCCTCAACGCCGCCCCCATTGAAGTGGCGGATTACTTGCGGCGCAGGTTGTTCGGAGCGGGCACATCGGTTGTGATGACGAGCGCAACCCTCTCCGTCCGAGCCGAACCGGAGGCCCGCGAACCCGAGGCAAAAGCGCCGGCCCTGCAATATTTCGCGCGTCAAGTGGGAGGGGAAAAAGCCGCCCTGGTGCAGGCCGGTTCGCCCTTTGATTACGAAAAACAAATGAAGTTGTTCGTCACCGGCAAAATGCCCGACCCGCGCGACGCCCAATATCAGACCAGCCTCATTCATTGGATCGAACATTTCATCCGGCTGACCCATGGAAAGGCCTTCGTGCTCTTCACCAATTTTAAACTGATGCAGGAAGTCAGCCAGCGGATGGGGCCGTTTTTTGCGGAACTGGGCGTGGAGTGTTTTGTGCAAGGCACCGGCACGCCACGCTCTCTGATGCTGGATAAGTTCAAGCGCGATGTCGATTCCGTCCTCTTCGGCACCGACAGTTTTTGGCAAGGGGTGGATGTGCCCGGGGAATCGTTGTCCAATGTGATCATTACCCGGCTGCCTTTCGCCGTGCCCGATCATCCGCTGGTCGAGGCAAAAATCGAGAGCATCGAGGCGCGCGGCGGCAATTCCTTCATGGAATTTTCCCTGCCCGAGGCGATCTTGAAATTTCGGCAAGGCATCGGACGCCTGATCCGCACCCGGACCGACAGCGGGATTGTGGTCGTGCTGGACAACCGTATTTTGACCAAAAAATACGGGCAGGCCTTTCTGCAATCCGCGCCCCATTGCCCGGTCGAGGTGGTTTAGGCAATTAGCGGCGATTCTTATCGGTTGATAACCGGTTGATAACCGCTTGTCTTCCCGCCGGGATTTGGTCATCCTCGCCAGCATGGCTGAAATAGCGAATTTTGTGCATCGGGGGGCGTCGATGATTACGCCCAAGATTTTGAAGGGCGTCCACAAGAAGCTGCCGTTCTTGAAACTCAAATTCACCGAGCTGGATGACCCCGCCTTCCCGCACCTGACCGATCAACTCGAGTTTCTGACCAACGTGATCGAGGACTTCGCCGAAGGCGTCGAGGAGGATTTGCCTTATTCGACCGTGGCGTCCGCCGCCTTCGCGGTCATCTACGCGCACCGGCAATTTGATTTGATCCCGGACTCCATTCCCGAATTCGGCCACGCCGACGACTCAGCGGTCGTCCGCGTGGTGCTAATCGAGCATGAAAAGATTCTCAGCGCCTACGCCGATCGCCACAAAATGAAATGGACCGCGATCACGTTGAATCCTTAACCGGCCCCGGCGGCCGATTAAGGACTCACAAATCACTGAATGTCTCCGGCGTTATTGATTCCGTCGAAAATGGCGTTAAACGTGGTTGCGTCGGAATTGAACGTGCCGTTCTGTTTTTCATTATTTGCCTGTTGAAGCAAGGCATATACTGTATAGCTCGTGTTATTTGACAACCCAATAGCCGAGCCGTTGGCGCCCACGTTGTAGGTCTTTTCTGCGGTGCCAGTGGCCGAAGAGTTGAATCCGTAAGAAGCGCCACAACTACCGCCAAAGGACGAAATTGTGGTGTAACTGGCCAAGGCCGTGGCAAGCATCTCGGCATTAACCTTCGGGCCTGAGGCAGAGAAGTAATTTTCATACAAGGCCGCAATGTAAGCATTGGATTTGCCCGTCAGGTTGTTGGTCCCGGCATGGGAACCATAGAGGTATGGGAAGTAGCTGGCGAGGGTGCTGCCAAGAGTCGTCGAGTTCTTCCCGCCGTTGAAGCAATCAATCACCGCCTGGCCGTTCTTGTTCTGCCAGAAGCCGATGGTCGCCGTGTCGCCGCTAGAAACATCCGTGGAGGACGAAGCGGTAATGGTAATGGTGCATCCTGGGGACGAAGTGGCGCTCACCGCATCCACCAGCACATCCGCCACAGAAGCTCGGACGCTGATGTACGGATAGGCCGGATAGCTCGGGATCGCGAATGCGGTCTGATCAGTGTGCCCGTTGGAAACCAACAAAGTGCCCAGCGTGCCCTTGGTGGAGGAACCGTAGATGTTATACCCCTCCCCGGACTGGACGCTGCCAATCATAATCGTGGCGGACGTTGCTCCACTGGCAATCACTTGGCTCAGGTCCAGTTGGACAAAGTTGGTGTTGCCAATTTCATCGTCCACCGTTCCGTTGATGCCTAGGCCGCTTTCGTCACCACCCTGGTTCTTGCCATAAAGCTTCGTGGCCGTGCCGTTATTCAGGAATCCATAGGCTGTGATCACCAGGCCGTCGTTGGTGTAAGGCTGCGAAACACCCAGCGTTCCAGAAGGCGTCGCAAAACTCCAGGTCGCCGTCGTCGGGCTGCATCCTGAAGTGCAGGTCGAGGTCGCTGTCGTCCCGGTGGCATCGGTCACCCCTGCGGTAAACGTATAGGAACCAGCCGTCGTCGGCGTCCCGGTAATCGCGCCGGTATTGGTGTTCAAAGTCAGGCCCGGTGGCAGCGCTCCCGCCACAATCGAGAATTTATACGGCGCGCTTCCGCCGCTGACACTCAGGCTGCCCGAGAAGGCCGTGCAAGTCTGTCCGCTGCCTCCAGAGCAACTCAACTGCAGCGGCAGGCAATTGTAAGTAATGTTTTGGGTGCAGGAAGCGGAGTTGCCGCAGGCGTCGGTCGCCGTCCAGGTCCGGACGATGCCCGCATGTCCACTGCAATTGATCGCTCCCGCGGCGTCATGGTAGGTAATGGTGGCACCGCCGACAGAATTGCAGGTCGCCGTCGCTGTCCCGGTATTGCTCGGGTTTGTCGAGGCGCCGTATTGAAGTTGTTTGTCCCCAGGGCATGTAATCACCGGGGGAGTCGAACCAGTAATGGTAATGGTGCATCCGCCGGGCGACGTGGCGCTCACCGCATCCACCAGCACGTCCGCCACCGATGCTCGGACGCTGATGTACGGATAGGCCGGATAGCTCGGGATCGCGAATGCGGTCTGATCAGTGTGCCCGTTGGAAACCAACACAGTGCCCAGCGTGCCCTTGGTGGAGGAACCGTAGATATTGTATCCCTCGCCGGACTGGACGCTGCCAATCATCATCGTGGCGGACGTTGCCCCGCTGGCAATCACTTGGCTCAGGTCCAGTTGGACAAAGTTGGTGTTGCCAATCTCATTGTCCACCGTTCCGTTGATGCCCAAGCCGCTTTCGTCACCACCCTCGTTCTTGCCATAAAGCTTCGTGGCAGTGCCATTATTCAGGAATCCATAGGCTGTGATCACCAGGCCATTGTTGGTGTAAGGCTGCGAAACACCCAGCGTTCCAGAAGGCGTCGCAAAACTCCAGGTCGCCGTCGTCGGGCTGCATCCTGAAGTGCAGGTCGAGGTCGCTGTCGTCCCGGTGGCATC
>DASRLE010000128.1:0-22437 GCA_035648615.1 Saccharimonadales bacterium (SeqCode)
CTCTCGAAGGCAACGGCTATCGGGTCTTCGAAGCGGCCACTGGACGCGACGGTTTGGTGGAAGCGGCGCAAAGGCGGCCGGAGGCCATTATTCTTGACCTTGGATTACCGGACATGGACGGGGTGGAGGTGTTGCGGAGGCTGCGCGAATGGAGCAAAGCGCCCGTGCTGGTGCTCTCGGTGCGCGACGGCGAAGACGACAAGGTTTCCGCGCTGGATCATGGCGCGGATGATTTCATCAACAAGCCCTTCGGCACGGCGGAGTTGCTGGCCCGGTTGCGAGCGGCGCAGCGCCACGCCCAGCCCATGGCCGAGAATGCCGTTTTTCATTCCGGTGCTCTCGAGGTGGACCTGGCCACCCGCCGCGTGCTGGTCAAAGGGCAGGAAGTCAAGATGACGCCGACGGAATATTCGCTCCTGCGCTTATTGGTGCGAAACGCGGGAAAAGTGGTGACGCATCGGCAGATTTTGCAGGAAGTGTGGGGGCCAAATTACCGCGACCAGACCCATTATTTGCGGGTGTATATCGCCCATTTGCGCGAGAAAATCGAAACGGTGGCGGCGCGGCCGGAATTATTGACGACAGAACCGGGAGTGGGCTATCGAATGGCGGCGCAACCGGCGCCCAGCCGGGGCGCGCCGGGGCGGGTTTAAAATTATTTGCGACAAGTGCATTTTTTTCTTTGATTTTCCGGCAAAGCAGCCTACTGTTGGTCAATACGACGCCGGGCTGCCCCGCGTTTTCAAATTATTGACACAGTGACAAAATTTTTCAGGTGTGGATCCATTGCAATCACCCAACCCCGCCCGCCGGGGTCACAGCGGTATTTTAAAACAACCGAGAAACCTGTAAAGCATTGCGAAAAACCGAAGTATCATATTTGTAATTGATTCAAGAAACTATGAATAAGAAGCCAAAGAAAACAAAAAGCACCTACACCCGGAAAAAGATTGTTGACGAATTTACAGACCGTCCGATTTCCCGGCAGCAGAAATGGCAGTTGCGGCGGGCCAAGGAAGGGCGTTGTGTCATTTGCGGCGAGCCGAAGGCGACCGCCTGGCATTGTTTGAAACATGCCATTGCCAACCGCGAATGGGCGCGCAAGTACTCCGGTTCGGTGCGGCGCAACCAAACCTTGACTTACAAGCTGGCTTCCAAGGTCAAGAAGAAGAAGAAATAAACGGCGGGTTTACCAGCGTTCCCACTTTTCACCGCGGATTTCCGGGGGCGCGGCGCCGATTTCGTTTTCGACGGCCATGACGATTCCAATCGTTCCGGCCTGCTCGAAAATCGCCTTGGCGCGGTTCGCGCTCTCTGGATTTTCCGAATGAACGGCGACCAGGATATTGCCTCCCCGAACCTTTTGTTCGGACTCTTCCGCGTCCTGCCTGGCCATCCCCATCCCCGACAGGGCGGCGGCGATGCCTCGCGATGAGCCGCCAACGGCGGAGCCGCTTAATGCCGCTAGAACGGGGCCGGTGGCGATAAACGGTCCGGCGCCTGGAATAGAAATGGCCCTAATGCCCGCGAGCCATCCCAAGGTGCCGCCCGTCGCGCCGCTGACAGGGGCTTTCGCCTGGCGCAGCAGACGGGCTTTGTCGGGCAGCAGGACCGAAATATCCAAGTTGGAAAAGCCAGCGACCTGCAATTCGTTGACAATCGCCTCGGCTTGGAACTCGCTGGTTGCAATGGAAAAAACCGACCTTGCCATAATTCCAGTTATTGACCCCCTTTGGGGGTGTCATGGTAAAAATGATTGACCTTGGCGATGAACGCCGCGTCCTGGGGCGCGGGCCAGTGGGCGGCGGCAAAACTCGGGGCCACGCTCAAACTCTCCTTGGTGAGGCTTGCCGTCAGCGTGCCGCCGGCGGACGAGCGCGCCAGCTTCTGAAGCGGAATGGCGATATATTGTCCGCTCAGGCCTGCAACGCCGGTCGAGTCAAGCACCGCGTACACAACCTGCGCCGCGGGCCAGTCTATGACCACGTCCTTGATTTCGCCGACCGTATTGCCGTCAGAATCCTTAACTGGCATGCCGGTTAGATCGCTGGCCCGGGCCAGATGGCCGGGCTGCGCTCCGGCGGCTTCGGAAATAACCTGCCCGGCGGCCGGCTTGGGATATTCCTGGGTGGGTTGGGAACTAAAGTAATCCTCGGTCTGAGCCGCCCAGGTCTTATCTTCCAAATCGTTTTTGGCAAAATCCGGGGCGGAACTTAATTTGTCTGCGGCCCGGCTCAGGGCGAATTCCTTTTCGTCGGAACGAGGTCTCAGAAGAGATACGGGCACAGCCACCTTGCGGTCTCCTTTTTCGATGGCGAGAACGGCAAACGAGATGCGCCCTGTGCTGACGTCAACAATAAGGTCTCGAACCGCGCCGAGTTTTTGACCCGAGGAAGCGCTGACTACTCGCGCGCCCCTGAGATCGCTGGCGCGGCACTGGCGCGAGATAGCAAGGGCCGCCGGGTCATTGACCATGGCGCCCGATACATCCGGGATGGGATTGGCCGAGGCAGGGTCCGTGGCAAAAGCCGTCCCTGCCAGGGCAAACATCGAAATTGCGAGGCTAAGGCTTCTACTTGTCTTCATAAAAGAAAGGATAAGGCCGCTGGAAGCGTTGCCTAGAGGGGATATGCCCGTTTCCGCCATGGGACAAAGCCGCAGAAAAAACAGCTTCTTTTTAGAGGGTCCCGCAATTGACCCGCCTTGTTGAAAACGCTGGCGCGCAATCTCCGAGAGAAATCGCGCACCAGCGGAAAACTGACTTAACTTAAACGTTCGCTTTGCACCCACTGAATGGCGTGATGCACCAGCTCCGTCGCGTTCTGAAGATTCAGCTTCTCCTTGATGTGAGCGCGATGGGATTCAATCGTCTTGACGCTCAGGTGAAGTTTCTCGGCGATGGGCCGCGTGCCGTGTCCCTGGCCGATCAGGCCGAAGACTTCCAGTTCGCGGTCGCTCAATTCCTCGATGGGCGAACTGGTCAGGGAGGCGCGTCCGCCTACCAGGGTGTTGAGCATCCGGGTGCCGAGGCGCTCGCTCAAATAGACTTCGCCGCTGAGGATTTTGCGCAGGGCGGTCAGGACGCGCTCGGTGCCTTCCTGTTTCATAATGTAACCGGCGGCGCCGGCCCGCAAAGCGCGGTGGGCATAGACGGATTCATCGTGCATGGAAAGAACGAGCACTTGCAGCTTGGGAAAGCGCACCTTGATATTTTTCAAGAGCTCAATGCCGCTGGTTCCGCCGAGGGAGATGTCAATCAACGCGACATCCGGCTTGGCATTTTCGATGGCGGTGATGGCCTTGTGGGCGTCTTCCGCTTCGCCGACGACGATCATATCCTTTTCGTTGTTGATCAACTGAGTCACGCCTTTGCGCAACAACGGATGATCGTCAACAATCAGGATGCGAGTGGGGTTTTTTTTCAGGCTCGCCTGGGCGGGCGCCTTGGGAGTTTCGGATACTTTCATGGAGCAATCTTTTCTTTTAATACTGTTCGCTGGCATTAGCTGACTCTATATCGAGGAACCTCCCCGATTACATGGTAAGATCAAACCAGAAAGAGGGGCTGGCTCACAATCAGGGCAATGATGTTTGTCAAGACCCCTAAAACCTCTAAGGGTGTCCTCGGGGAATGCCTGAGGAAACGTTCAGCTCTAAGAAAAGCCTCCTCGGGTAACGGAACTTACCCGTGATAGCCTTCTTCGCCGTGATCGGCCAGATCGAGGCCGATGGTTTCCTCTTCTTCGCTGGCGCGCAATCCCATCAGCGCTTTGACGATGTAGGCGATGATCGTCGTGCCGCCAATGGCCAAAACAAGCGTCACGCCAATGGCCTTGAATTGCTCGAAAACCAGCGGCTGAAAGATTCGGTCCGTCACAAAAGCCTTTAGGTTGGTGGCGAGATTCGGATTGGCGCTATTGCGAGCCAGCATGCCGGTGAGGATCGCGCCGATGGTGCCGCCGATGGCGTGGACCCCGAAAGTGTCCAGAGCATCGTCATAGCCGAACCATCCCTTGACCTTGTAACAGAAAAACCAGGGAATGACTCCGGCAAAAATGCCGATAACCATCGCGCCGCTCGGAGTGACAAATCCGCAGGCCGGGGTAATGACGACCAAGCCCGCCACCGCGCCGGAACAAAATCCCAGCACGCTCGGTTTGCCTCGCACGGCCCATTCCAGCATCGGCCAGACGAAGGAGGCGACCGCGGTGGCCAGCGTGGTGGTCGTGAACGCATTGGCGGCAATGCCGTCCGCGCCCACTGCGCTGCCGGCGTTGAAGCCGTACCAGCCTACCCAGAGCATGCCCGTTCCCACCATGCACAACACCATGCTATGCGGGGCAAAATTTTCTTTGCCCCAACCCAGGCGTTTGCCCAGAATGAGACACAGCACCAAAGCCGACCAGCCCGAGGTCATGTGGACCACCGTTCCGCCGGCAAAATCGATCGCTTTTATTCTGGCATTGGGGTTTCCGACCCCGTTCATCATGCCGTCCACGCCCCAGATCATGTGCGCCTGGGGGAAATAGACGACGAATATCCAAAGAATCATAAAAAGGAACAGGGCCGAGAATTTCATGCGCTCGGCAATCGATCCAATGATCAGCGCGGGGGTGATGATGGCGAACATCAATTGGTAGATCGCAAAAACGTTTTGCGAAACCCAGAAGGAATAATTGGTGTTCGGGCTGGAATCGACCCCGTTGAAAAAGGCGAAGCCCAAGTTGCCGAGAAAAGCGTTGCCGTCATGGAAGACAAGGCTGTAACCGCAAATGAACCAAAGGATGGTGACGACCCCGCTGAGCAACAAACATTGGGCCATAACGGAAAGGATGTTTTTTTCCCGCACCAAGCCGCCGTAAAAGAGAGCCAGGCCCGGGAGCGTCATAAACAAGACGAGGGCGGCGGAAACCATCTGCCAGGCATTAGCGCCGGGGCCGGAGCCGGGAGTGAATGTCCTTCCCCGGTAGGAGCCAAGTCTGGAGCCGACCATATTGTTGGTGTCCGCGACGCGGGGGCCATTATTGACATAGGCCTCGAGGTCGGCCACTCGTTGTTCAAGCGTGGGATCGGCCCTTTGCGGTTCTGCTCCCGGAGCACTGTGAGCGCGCTGTGGGGCGATGAAGAGAAGGACAACCAGAGTGGCGAAGAGAAGACACGTTTTTTTCATTTTTTAAGGCAAAGCGTTGAACAGTGGTGGTTTGGTTAGATGGCCGCATCGCCCTTTTCGTCGGTGCGAATACGGATGATTTCTTCGATATTGGCGACGAACACTTTTCCATCGCCGATTTTGCCTGTCTTGGCCGCATTGACAATGGCCTGGATCGCCCCCTCGACCCGCCCATCGGGCAGAACGATTTCGATTTTAATCTTGGGCAGGAAGTCCACTTTGTATTCACTGCCGCGATAAATCTCGGTGTGGCCCTTCTGGCGCCCAAAGCCCTTTACCTCGCTGACCGTCATGCCTTCGATGCCGATCTCGCTCAAGGCATCTTTAACCTCTTCCAATTTGAAGGGTTTTATAATTGCTTCGATTTTTTTCATGTGCTTGCGCTAACTGTGAAGGAACCGCCTTTGGAGTCAAGCAGGAGATGGGTGGCTTTTGTGGAGCGTTGGGCCGGATCGGAGGGTGGTTGGCGATTTCTGATTGTCCGATTTAGGCAGGCTGAACAAAAAGTAACTTTTTGGATGGGCCTTGGGCGGCCTTGGCAACCTTCATTATACTTTCTTCATGGGCTAGTTGGGGAGAAACCAGAGGGAAAAGGACGGCTTGGAAGCGCCGGACGGCGGCGCGGAAAAAAGGGATGGCATTTCAACTGCTTAGGAGGCCATCGAATACTGGTCCACCACAGCATCAACCAGCCAATGATCGAAAATTAAAAAAGAATGAAAAAATATAGCGGCGATTCCAGGGATTGGCTTCGCGGGGATGATCTGGCATGAACCTTCCATTGCGCTCAGTGTCTGCGGTTTGTGGATGGCCATCGGGGGCCTCTGTCTGGCCTCGGCCCGCACGAAGAAAGGCAAAGAGCTTGTTTTAACCGCCAATCCGTCTATCGCCCCGTAAGCCAACCCTCAAAACCATCAAACCGGTTGTTCCATTCGGGGACAACCGGTTTGTTTCCTCCATCTGAAATCATAGTCTGGCCTAACCAACATGGATGTGACCTGCGCTCAGTTGTCCATCACCGGCCTGTCCGCGAAAAGAATGAAGACAGCATCGGATCCTGGCAGCCTTCCACGCCGGATTTGGTCCGCTCGGTGGGCGTTGGGGCAATCATTGCTGACGGGGTATCATCGCGAAACGATTGACTATGCTTCTGTTTAATGAGAGTTTTTCCCGCCAATGATCGTAGCTGGTAATACGCGCCGCCCACGCAACGTGGATGTGCCCCGCGCCGCCGCCATCCTTTACGGAGATTGGGGAACGAGCAAAGCCTATGTCATCGGGCTGGCTTTTGCCGTGGGCGCCTATAGTTCCTTTTGGCTGGTTGCCTTCATGTGTGTCTTGACTGCGTTGGTGGGAGTAAACTACATGGTCATTTGCCGGCATTATCCCGACGGCGGCGGGGTTTATGCCAGCGTTCGGCATCGCTCGGAAATCATTTCGATTGTCGGCGCCTTTCTTCTCATCGCCGATTATATCGTGACCGCCTCCCTCAGCGCCTTGTCGGCTTTCGATTACCTGGGGGTGTCGCATCCGGAAATATTCGCGGCGGCGGCGATCGTCGCCATTGGCATGCTCAATATTTTCGGACCGCGGCATACCGGCGGGCTGGCCTTTCTGGTTTCCATGCTGACTTTTGGCGTGGTCGTCATGCTGGCGCTTTTTTCCGTGCCGCACTTGCGCCATGCGGTTCACAACCTCCAGCCGATGACCGGCGGATTTTTGAAAAACTGGAAGGGATTCGTCGGCGTGGTGCTGGCTCTGTCCGGCGTGGAGGCGATTGCCAATTCCACCGGCGTGATGAAGCTCAACCCCGGCAGCAGCGACGCCAACCCGAATGTTTCCAAAACCTCCACTCCCGCCATTTTGTGGGTCATGCTCGAGGTCTGCATTTTTACCGCCCTGCTCAGTTTGGCCATGCACTCGCTCGACGGCCTGACGATCGACAATTCGGTTGATCCGAATAATCCCAATGTTGACGCGCCCGGAGCGGTCGGCGTGCGGGATTACATCCTGCGCTACATGGGGCAGGTCTTTGTCACCGGTTCGTGGGGGCCTGCGGCCGGGCATGTGGCGGCTTGGCTGGTCAGCCTGACTTTTGGCTTGCTCCTGCTCTCGGCGGTCAACACCGCCATTGGGGCCTTGGTCGCTATTTCCTTTCTGATGTCTCGAGACGGGGAACTGCCACCGCGATTTCAAAAGCTCAACCAATTCGGCGTCCCTAACTTCGGATTGCTGGTCGCCACCATTGTTCCGACAATTTTAGTCTTGGCAGTGAAGGACGTGAGCGGGCTGGCCGACCTCTATGCGGTGGGTGTCGTGGGGGCCATCGCCACCAACCTGGGAGCCTGCAGCACTGACCGCAAACTAAACCTGGTCAAGTGGGAGCGCGTGTTGATGTTCGTGACTTTCCTCATCATGGTCTGCATCGAGCTCTCGCTTTTTGGGTATAAACCTTCCGCCCGCATCTTTGCCTTTACCGTCATAATGGCGGGGCTGATCTTGCGTGGTTTGGCGGCCGAGTACGCCAAACGGCAAACCTGCAAAGAAGTGGCGGCGGCCCAGGCGGCGTCCGCCTCCCGTCCGCCTTCGACGGTCACTTCCTTTATCAGCAAACCGGTCGATCTCAAGGGCCCGCCGATGATGTGCGCCATTCGCGGCCTGGGCAAAACCCTTGATTTCGCCATCGAGGAGGCCAAGCAGACGCAACGTCCCCTCTATCTGCTTTTCGTGCGCGGGCTGCCGGCCCTGACCGAGAACGATTACAAACGGAAATGGCAGGAAGACCCCCAGGCGCGCGAGATTTTTCTCCATGCCAAAAGCAAAGCGGAAGGCCACCCGATTTTTCCGTGCTATGCGGTCAGCGATTCGGTTTCCCACACCATTGTCGATATCACCGCGACGATGGGCGCGTCTTATCTGATTCTCGGCGCGCCCGAGCGCCGGGGCCTGGCGTATTTATTGCGCGGCAGTATTATTCGCGACATCTCCGACAACTTGCCGGATGACATTCATTTGCTGGTGCTGGCCTGAGCAAAGAGGAATTTTTATTTGACGGGTTTGGCCATGTTCCAGATCGCCATCATGTCGGGCGAACCCTGGCTTCTCACCCCGTTGTCGCTCAGAATATCATCCGTCGCCGCCACCATTTTCGCGCGGGGGAAGACCAGCGTTTCGCCGTGGCGCTGATTAAATTCAATGCGGATAAATTCGTCCTTCGAATCGCGCAGAACTTCCACCAGATGATTGAGATTCTTGATCGGCACCCCGTTGATGGTCTTGATCACCTGGCCCAGCGGACTGGCATAGCCCTTGGATAATTGATGCGGGAAAAAGGGCGAGCTGACGATGACCAGCCGCTCTCCGTCGAAGGCCGGTTTGTCGCCGAGCCGTTCCAGGAGGGGGCTGCCCATCCCGGTCAACCAGCGGCGATTGTTGGCGGCGAAGTTGCCCACAAACTCCAGCGTCGCGGTCGAAAAGACCAGCGGCCCATAGACAAAATAGGAGGGATACGCGCCCTCCAAACTCGGAATGACCTGCGGATGTTTGGATTGCACCGGCAGATCGACACGCATTTGCTTGCCCGCCCGAACCAGCGTCAGCGGCACTTTATCGTGCGCCGCAATCTTCTGCACCATGTAAGGAAAATAAACCCGCAAGGTGCTGCCGAGTTTGATCATTCCCTGGTCGTCCACGGACGTGTCGCCGATTTTAGAAATGACATCCCACTGTTTCAGCGGATAATCGGGATCGTCCGAGCCTGGATGATGGACAATAATCCCCTCGACGGAACGGTCCAGTTTGAGAAAAGGACGCAAGGCGGGATTCTCCAAGGTCTGCAAATCATCGATCAGGGAGGGTTTGCCGTCGTAGTGTTCGTCCGCAATGTCGGCCAGGAATAGATCTATTTCTTCGCAGGGAATGATGTAGCCGATGTTCTCCGAACTGGCGAGATGGCTGAAAGCCAGCCCGATCATTTTGTCACCGACCACCGCCGGGCCGCCGCTGTTGCCGGGGTTGATCGCGGCGTCGATTTGCACGCGCAACCCCGAGGTGAACATGTTGTAAGGGGCGAATTCAATGCGCGAAACAATGCCCTTGGTGATGGAAAGGCTTGATCCGCCTTGGGGATAGCCGTAAGCCATGACGGCATCCTTGATGCTGGGCAGGACCCGGGCGCGGGGCAGGGGAGGGTGATTGGTAAAAAAAGTTTCATCGTCCAGTTTCAGCACGGCCAAATCAATGCCCGGCGCGACTGCCTCGACCGTGGCGGAAATCTTGTCCCCAGCCTGGTTGGCCTGAATTTGCACTTGACTGGCGTAAAGGACCACATGGGCATTGGACAGGATTCGTTTGCCCTCGATCACCACGCCGCTGGCCGTCAGTTCGGCGGGTTCTTGTTTGGTCCACGGTTTGTAAAAATCCGGGTAGCGGACCGTGGCAAAAACCTTGACCACCGAATTTTCGACCACGTTGGAGACCGGTTCGGCGGGCGCATTGGTCGCGCTGTTGTCCAATCGTTGCGCCCGCACAACAGTAGATTGGAAAACTGAAACGGCCACGGACGCGGCGACAATAAAACGAAAATAAGGATGCATTCTGCGGAGTCTGGTTATTCGGCTGCGATGCTGATGGTATGGGTCACGGGAACAAAGGCCGCCCGGATGGCGGACTCAAGGGGCCAGCGTTCCTTTTCACTGTCCGCGACGGTTTTTTCCATGTCGCTCTGGCCGGCGGCGCCATGGAACAATTGCTTGATTTGTTTGGTTTCGTAAGCCTGCTTCTTCGCCACCGCGTCATCAACCGCCTTGAATGCGTCGGAAAAAGGATTGACAGCAAAATCCGCCGCGAGGTTGATGCCATGCCTTAATTCTTCGGCGCTGTAATCGTGGGAGTCAGTCCCCCAGGTCACTTTGTAACGCTTCGCTTGGCCCCGTTTGACGATGAGGATCAGGCGATTTAGTTCCTGATTAAAAGGAACCAATGCCATGCCGGACCGAATGCTGGCATCGCTGTCCGTCGGGCCGGCCGCGCAAAAGGGATAGCGAAAACTTTTGATTGTCACTTGGCCGCCCTGGCAGGAAATCAACTGGTGTCCTTGCGTCACCTTCACTTTGTTCGCTTTTAAGTCCACCGTGTAGGTTCCTATATCTCCGGGCACGTCGAGCGCCTTGAGAAAGGCGTAGGCCATGATAAGATGGCCGGCCCAGCCTGGATGGACCGAATCCTTGCCCGCCAGCGCATAGTTGGTTCCCCATGATTGGCGCGCTTGAAACTGGGCGGTGAACATCGGCCAGAAAACATCGGCAAAGCCTTCGTGCTCCACCGCCGCGATTTCGATGTCAATATTGCGCAACATGCAAAGATTCAGGTTTCTCTCCTCGGGCGTGCCGGTCACAAATTTCCAGGGCGGATTTTTCAATCCCATGCAGCCGGGTGAACCCAGAATGGCCCGCGTGCCTGCCTCTTTGAAGGCAAGCCCGATGTCGGTCATATTCGACGCATAAGTCCGGCCAATGCTCTCTTCATAGGGTCGATAATGGTGGTCGTTCATGCCGTAACAAGTCGTCGCCACCGTCGGCTCAAAGCGCAGCACGTCATTGGTCATGCGCGCCAAAAAACCGACGGCCTGCTCGCCGCTCCAGCCGTATTGGCGCGTGCGCACCCCCAGCTCCGGCAGCGCCACCGTGATGTAAGTCTCCATGATGCGCGAGTACATTCTTTGTTCGGTAATCGAATCCCCGCAGATGGCCAGTCGGTCGCCCGCCCGCAGAACGGGGCCTTTGGGCCGGGGCGCGGCCAGCGCATGGAAGTTTGCGAAATACGGGTCGTTGGGGGCGCTCTCCATTTTCGCGGCCAAGGCGGACCCGCAAAGGCAGAGGCTTAAGGCGACGAACAGCGATTTGAATTTCATAGATTTGTTATGGCACAACTGGCGCAATAGGAAAAGGCTTCTGTCGAGCGCCGTCAATGCCTTATCCCGTCCAACACGCTCGTGGCCAGCAACTCGCGAAACATTTGGTGCGCTTGCATGACTTGGTCATGCGGCAACTGGCTGAAAAGAAAGACCAAATGATGATCCCGCAAATCGCGCGCCGTCGCGGTGGAATCTTCGCCGGCGAAGAACGAAACCTCGTTCCCTTGCAAAGCGGCCATTAAGTTTTGCGTTTCCTCCTTGGTGCCGCCGTGTTCGGTATAGATATCGACGAACCGCCCAGGATGATTGTCAAACCAAATAACAAACCGTTCCGTCCGGGCGTAAAGCGCGTCGAAAAGCCAGACCTCCCGCACCTTTTGACTCAAGCCGCCCACCGCCACGATGGACGAAATCACCTGGTACCCGCCGCTGTGCCCGGAAAGAATAATGCGCCCGATTTGACTGTTCTTAATCACGCCCCGCTGGCGGAGAGTTTCCATCGCTTCGGCTATGAATCGCTTAAAGCCGTCCGGGTCCTCCAGCTTGCCGCCGAACGAATCCTGCGCATTGACCGGGCCTTGCGGGACAATCAAAATCGCATTGCGTTCGCTTTCGCTGAATTGCTCGATCAGCCGGTATTTGGGCAGCGCGTTCGTCAAAGTTGCGCCCCAGCCGTGAAAGTGGACCACAAAGTCAATCCTTCTGCCCTCGTGAAAATCCTTCGGAATAAACAGCGCCACACTGCTGTCGCTATAATGTTCCGCCGCCGACATAACCTTGTCTTTGTAAGTATGCCCTTGCGCGCGCAAAGGGTGGGGAAACGGCGCCGAGGCGAACGGGATAATAATCAACTGGCCCAGCGGCGCATATTTTTCAGCCAGATCGCCCGCGAACAAACGTGCGCCACAAAACAGAAATAGAAACCAAGCGTATTTCATGAGTTGCGCCAGCATACCGCAGCCGCGACAAATAGAAAGACGATTGATTCGCTCCACGTTTGAATCTCTTGACATGCCTAGCGTTGTTATGTAAGCATCCTGCTTACAAAACTATGGAAAACCCGGTCCCGTTTGACTTGAACCTGGCGATTCGCCGTTGGCAGGAAGACCTCGCGGCGTCTCCCGCCTTTTGCGCCGATAATCTCGAGGAGTTGGCGTCGCACCTCCGTGCGTCCGTCGAGAGGCTAAGGGCCGAGGGGGTTTCCGAAGAAAAAGCGTTCCATGTCGCCGTTGGCCGGATTGGGGAGCGCGGCCTGTTGGCTGTGGAATACGCAAAAACAAATCTCTTCGTGCCATGGTCACTGGCGGTGCTTGCATTTTCAATGGTGGCAGTGATGTATCTCTTCCAAGTGATCTATTCGATGATCTGGGGAATCCTCTGTTGGCTCGAGTTGCTGCACGCGAAAGACTTTCGCCGCCTTATAGCCCAAAACCCCGCTCTCGATCAACTCTATCAGGCTTTCAGTTCGCACTATCATCCGCCGGGTTCGTTTGCCGTCACGTTGACTCTGGTCTTGGTGCTGGTTCTTATTCTTGCGGCGCGTTTGGTCGCGGGTAGATGGAAGAGACTCAGTGCATGCATCCAAATTTTTAAGCGTCCGATCCGCGCCGCGTTGAGTTTGGGTTTATTTGGCGTTGCTGTAATATTGCTGCCCGATTTCCTGTCCGATAACGGAGGATCCACCTTGACGAAAAGCGCGTTGGCGCTGGATGGCTTTCGGGTCAGTCAGGCGACCGTCAATGTCGTCTTAGTCCTTTGCATGGTCCTCTTTGCGCGGCGTGGATCGCGCAAAATAGCGTTGACTGGTTAGGTCATCAATCTACCCTGAGGCTGCCCGAAAGCGCGGCGGGAGAATTAGGACCTCAAGCTTTTCTCGGCATATTTCCGCGCTTCGCGTTTGCCTTGCAACAAACATTCGGAACTCAAATCACAGTCCAGTTTTGGCCAATACACCGAGGAATGAGTGATCTCATATTCGTTGCGCTCTGCCTGGGTGCTATTCATGAGCGTTGGATAAAATGCGAGGGGGACGCTGACCACTCGGCCATCTTGCAAGTCGAACGTCAGCCGATCTTCTGTGATATGCACTGCGGTTATATCCGGCGGCGGTGTATTATTCGGTTTCATGCCATGCTTGGAGTAAGTCAGTCTCGTGTGTCTCTAAAATCTCTGCTATTTCCCTTAAGTCTGGGTCGCGAAAACCTTTATTCCAGTTTAGTTGCACCGCCCCCAGCCAAAATTTTGCTTCGCACCCATGTTTGACAACATGCACATGAGCGGGTTCGTCAGGTTCCGCACTGTAAAACCCGATGCGGTATCCCTTCTTACGCAGGATTGTCGGCACCTCTCTGACTTTAGACCGTCAGAGACAAAGAGGCAAGGGCGTTCCGGGGTGTCGCAATACTGATCCGCCCACTATCCCAGATAGGCTTCAATTACCTTGGGGTTGGCCCGCACTTCTTCCGGTGTTCCTTCTGCAATCTTTATCCCGTAATCCAGAACAATAATGCGGCGGCAGATGCCCATCACGACTTGCATGTCGTGCTCGACCAGCAGGATGGAGATTTTGTATTTGTCTTCGATGAATTCGATCAGCTTCATCAGCTCGATTTTTTCGGTCGGATTCATTCCGGCGGCTGGTTCGTCCAGGAGCAGGAGGCGGGGTTGCGTCGCCAGGGCGCGGACGATTTCCAGGCGGCGCTGGTCGCCGTAGGAAAGTTCTTTGGCGGGCGCGTCGCGGAATTTGCCGAGATGAAAAATTTCCAGCAAATTCATCACTTCGCCGTCGATCTTTTTTTCTTCTTTAAAAAAAGCGCGCCCGCGCCAGAGCGAGTGGCGCACGCCATGATTGAGGCGCAAATGACAAGCGACCCGCACATTGTCCAACACACTCAGCGAAGGAAATAGCCGGATGTTCTGGAAAGTGCGCGCGATGCCATGCGCGGTGATTTGATAAGGCTGCTGCCCCGCAATCGATTCTCCGTCGTAGCGAATGGAGCCTTCGCTGGGCCGGTAAACGCCGGTGATGACATTGAAGACCGTCGTTTTGCCCGCGCCGTTGGGGCCGATCAATCCGACGAGATCCGCCGCGCCCAGTTCCATGCTCAAATCGGAAACTGCTGTCAGTCCCCCGAACCGGATGGTGCAATGCTCCAGTTGCAACAAGGAAGGCTTCGCCGCGGCGCTCATGCTTGCAGAACGGGTTTGCGCTTCCAGGTGAACAACCCTTGCGGCCGGGCGAGCATTAGCCCGATCAACAGTAAAGAATAAAAAATCATTCGATATTGGTCGAAGCGCCGCAGCCATTCCGGCAACAACGTCAGAAGAACTGCGGCGGCGATCACTCCTCCGGTGTTCCCCATGCCGCCGAGAATGACCATGACGACAATCTCGATCGAGCGCATAAAATCAAATCCCTTCGGGTCAATCGAGAGCGCGTAATGTCCGTAAAGGCCGCCGGCCATTCCCGCAAAAAAAGCGCCCACCACAAAGGCCACAATTTTGTAGCGTGTGGTGTTCAACCCCATCGCCTCTGCGGCCACTTCGTCGTCGCGCACCGCAATGAAGCCTCGTCCATAGGTCGAATGCACCATCGTCACCACCACGTAGGTGCAAACCACCGCCACGCCAAAGACCCAAAAAATGTTGGTGTAAGGCGGGATGCCATTCAAACCCAGCGCGCCGCCCAGCGAATCGATGTTGCGAAAAATGACGCGAATGATTTCGCCGAAGCCCAGCGTGACAATCGCAAGGTAATCGCCCTTCAAGCGCAACGAAGGCGCGCCAACCAGTAGTCCCGCCAAGGCCGCCGCCAACCCGCCTACGATCAACGCGCCAAAAAACAGGCCTCCGGTCGCCACCCCGAAGAAGTGGCTGCTTTCGGCAGGTAGAATTTTCGGACCGCCAAACAAGGTGATAGCCGCCGCCGTATAAGCGCCGACTGCCATAAAGCCCGCGTGCCCGAGGGAGAACTGGCCGGTGTAGCCGTTGATTAAATTCAAGCTGACCGCTAGCGTGACGTTGATGCCGATTTTGGTCAGAACATCGAGGTAATACGGATTGATCTGGCTGGAACAGAGCCATAAGACGAATGTACCCGCCAGGGCGGCCAGCAAAAGCGTTTTGGGCCGGCCGGCGAAAATCGTCTTGACTCTGTGCATGGCCTCAAACTTTCTCGGCCTGGAACTTCCCGAGCAGCCCCGCCGGACGGAAAATTAAAATTAAAATCAGCAGCGCGAAGGCAATGGCGTCGGTATAGGTCGAAAACCGGCTGCCGTTGACAAAGGTTTCAATCAACCCCAGTAACAGTCCGCCCAGTGCCGCGCCCGGAATATTGCCAATCCCACCCAGGACAGCAGCGACGAATGCTTTCAGGCCCGGCAAGACGCCCATGTAAGGATCGATGGACGGGTAAAGCATCGAATAAAGAATGCCCCCCGCCGCCGCCAGGGCCGAACCAAGCCCAAAGGTAAACGAGATAATCCGGTCGTTGTTAATCCCGACCAGCGAAGCAGCCTGGTGATTGAAAGAAACAGCACGCATGGCGGTGCCAATTTTTGTTTTGAGGACAATAAATTGCAGGCCGATCAACAGCGCCGCCGTCACCCCGAAGACCAGCAGTTGATTGCTGGAAAGGTCAAGCCCCCCCGGCATGACAATCGTCCGCACTGGGAACAAGGTGGGGAACGCCTTGTAATCCGCCCCAAAAATTAGCTGCCCGGTATTTTCCAGTAACATGGAAACGCCAATGGCCGTAATGAGCACGGCCAGATTGGAGCCTTTGCGCAGAGGACGATAAGCCAGCCGCTCGATAACGATGCCCAGCGCCGCGCAGAGCAGCATGGCCAGCAACATCACCGCCAGCCCGCCTCCAAAGGATTCGCGCGGAAAATAGCGGCTCAAATAAAATCCGGCAAACGCCCCGACCATAAAGACATCGCTGTGGGCGAAATTGATAAAACGCAGAATGCCATAGACCATGGTGTAGCCCAGCGCGATCAGGGCGTAAACCGAGCCGAGGGAAAGGCCGTTGATCAATTGCTGCAAAAATTCCGTCATTCGGGACTGATTTTCTCCACGAGGTGAAATTTTCCCCCGCTGACTTGCAGGATGACCAGGGGCTTTTTCGCGTCCCGATGCTCGTCGATGGTGATTTGTCCCGTGATGCCTGGAAAATTCCTGGTCGCGGCCAGCGCGTCGCGCACTTGCGGGCCGGCGGTCGTTCCAGCGCGTTTGATCGCATCGACCAGCAGCATGGCCGAGTCGTAGCCGAGAGCCGCCATGGCGTCGGGCGTGACATTATACTTGTCTTGAAATTTTTTGACAAATTCCTGGATGGCCGGGCTTTTTTCATCGGGGGAAAAATGCGTCGAAAAGTAAGTCCCTTCCACCGCCTCGCCGCCGATCGAGCACAATTCCTGCGATTCCCAGCCGTCTCCGCCAAAGAGCGGGACCTTGATGTCCAATTCGCGGGCTTGCCGCGCGATCAATCCGACATCCGTATAGTATCCGGGAATAAAAATCGCTTCCGGGCTCGCCGCTTTGATGGTAGTCAACTGCGCTTTGAAGTCCTTGTCGCCACCGCTGTATTTCTGTTCATCGACCACCGTCCCGCCGGCTTTGGTAAAGGCCTCCCTAAAATAGGTGGCCAGCCCGACGCTGTAAGTATTGGCGGCATCCGTCAGCACCGCGACACGCTTGACCTTGAGAGTATTTTGCGCGAATTGCGCCAGCACCGCGCCTTGCTGCGGATCGGTAAAACAGATGCGAAAAATATAATCGCCAATCTGGGTCACTTTGGGATTGGTCGAAGAAGGGGAGATTTGCGGAATTTTGCTTTCCTGGCAAACCGGCGCCGCTTCCAGAGAACGGCCCGAAGCGACCTCTCCAAGCAGCGCGACAATATTATCGCGTGAGATCAATTTGCGGGCGATGGTTTTCGCTTCACCCTGCTTGGACTGGTCATCTTCTGTCAACAACTGCAATTGCTTCCCCAATACGCCGCCCGCCTTGTTCAATTCATTCACGGCCAACTCGGTGCCATGATGCGACATCTGGCCAAAGGTCGCTTCCTTTCCGGTCAGCGATGCAAATTCGCCGATTTTAATAGGCTCCGCTCCGCCCCCCGAGGGTTCGTCGGATTTATGGCAGCCGGCGAGGGCTGCGGCCAAAATGAGCCACCCCAGCATTGGTTTTGGATATCGCATACGCATTTGAGCGTGTGCGTTTTCCGCCTTTCCCGCAAGAGGAAAGCACTCAGGCAAAAGCTTCGCGCAGGCAATGCAAACTTTTGCTGGCGATCGCCTCGGGGCCTTCCTCGAATTCAAAAACTTCCACCGATACGTAGCCCGCGTAGCCGACTTCTTTGAGGGCGTCCGCAATGGGATGAAAATCGACCTCGCCAAAGCCGGGGCCTTTGCGATTGCAGTCGTTGGCGTGAAAATGGGCGAAACCCGGCCAGGACGCGCGAATGATTTCCGGGATGGGCTGCGCTTCCGAACACATCGCTTTAACGTCAAGAATTATTTTCATCGCCAGGCTGTTGAATTGCTGCGCAAAGCGAAGGGCGTCGCGGGCGTGATTGATGAAATTCGTTTCGGCGGGCGCGAGGGGTTCGAAGCAGAAAACGACTGCTCGGTCTTCCGCCCGGCGCACCGCTGCCTGTAAAGTCTCGGTGGCCCATTGCCAAGCCTGCTCCGGGTTGACTCCGGGCGCTGCGTTGCGTTGCTGGGGCGAGCCGAGGACCAGCACCTTGCCGCCCAAGTCGGCGCAGCAATCGGCCAGTTCACAAAAATAGTTTGACGTGCGTTCGCGCACCGCTCTGTCCGGATGGGTCAAATGCAGCCCCTCCGTTTTGGCCAGCAGCCAATGAAGGCCGATGATTTCGATCCCGCATCGCGCGGCGCTTTCCCGAATGTGTTGCCGCTCTAACCCCGAAATTTTTGACACATATTGGGCCAAGGTAAATGGCGCGATTTCCAATCCGCCATAACCCAATTCCGCCGCATAGCTCATGGCCCGTTCGATTTCCCAGCCTTGAAAAATCTCGTTGCAAATGCCGAATTTCATGCGGGAGGCGTTTTATTCGGATAAAAGCACAACGCGTTGACCGGGCATTCGGGGCATTTTGGTTTTCTGGCCGCGCAAATCTGGCGACCGTGAAATTGCAGCAAATGAGTAAACTTCACCCGATCCTTTTTCGCGACAATCGGCATCAGGTCGCCCTCGATCAAGTCCGGTTCGGTGTTGCTGGTCAAACCAAGCCGTCCAGAAACTCGCGCCACATGGCGATCGACGCCGATGACCGCTTGGCCAAATGCGTTTCCCAGCAGGACGTTGGCCGTTTTCCGGCCGACGCCGGGCAGCGAGAGGAGGTCGTCCAAATTGTTCGGGGGCGCGCCGCCAAATTTTTCCACGAGCATGCGGCACGCGTTTTGGATCGAACGCGTTTTCTGGCGGAAGAAAGTGATTTTGCTCAATTCCGCCTGCAAGGTCGCCGGCGACGCGGATGCCCAATCCGCCGCCGTGCGGTATTTCTTGAACAGCCCCGCCGTGACCACCGTGACTAAATCATCCCGCGCCTGGGCCGCGAGGATAAGGGCAATCAACAGTTCCAGTGGATTGGAAAAATCCAGCGCCAACCGCGCGTCAGGATAGGTTTTCTTCAGCCGGCCAATGATTTTCGCGGTGCGCGCAGCCTTCTGTTCTGTGGTTTCCACCCGAACAGAGTAGGCTGGGCCGCTTCCTGCGTCAACGTGCTGCGGTTCGCTTGATTAAGCGAAACTTGGGGCTACTTCCAGCTTTTGGCCGGGCTTAATCGTCAGGTCATGGCCGGCGGACCATATTTTGTCATTGAGCAGCAGTTTAAAGGTCAGAGGGTCCTTAACCGTGCCCGACCATCGCCAAGTTTTGCCATCGACACAGGCCATCGGCACGCCGTGGTCCCAGGTCAGTCCGCCACCGTGCCCGCGTAAAAAGACGGCATTGCCAAACCCGACGTCCAATTTCACATCGATGGTCGTCAGAGTAGGGGGAGCAGTCTTAGCCGCCGGCGAAGTCACCGCTGGCAGGGTGGGAGGGGTTGAGGTTACTTTATCGTTCGGTTTCAGGGCGGCTGGAGCCGCGCTTTTTTTAAGTTTCATAATCAGTAGTTTTTAGGGATGGAGCGCAGAAGCGCCCAATCGTTGGAAAGCCCTAGCAGGGCCTGTTCCACTCTTAGCTATAGACGGAAAATTCCCCTCAGTTGTTCAATGATTATAGGTTTTTGCGCCGCTTTTCTTGCAATATGGCCAAATATCGCCAATTCGCGCCCGCCGATGGACAGTGCTTTCTGATGAGGGTATTTTGGTTTATGGTATCGCCCGTTTTGCAAACCAGACGCCCAGCCGAAACCTCGCGCGACGTGACCCGTTACGTCGGGCGGGTTATTTATCTTTACGCGTTCGACGTCGCTTACGATATGTTGCGGACGCCGGTGCCGGAATTATTAGGGCAGCAGGTCGCGCAGTTTTCGGTCGATACCAGCAAACGCAATCCGCGCCATCTTTTTTTCTATCGTCCGCAAATGGTGCGCTTGCCGCCGATGGAGCGGATTGGCCCCAAAGGCCCGGTGCGGGTGGAACGCATCCTCAAGTTTTTGCCGGTCGGGGCGATTAGCATCACTATTTCCGTTCCGTTCGAGGTGCAGTCGATTGAGGAACTGGTGGCCTATCATGACCTGGAATTTTCCAACGGCGTCCTGAGCCGGGAGGTGCGCGAACTGGCCGAAGAAGCGCGCCGTGAACTGGCCCGCTATTTTCTGAAACCAGTCCCGCAACTGGCGGACGAGGAAGCCTACACCGTCTTTTGTGTGGACGCCCCCTTGATCGCGGAGGACGGCCAGCCGCTCGGCGCGGAGGACTGGCTGCATCAACACCGCCGGGAGGTGGCGGCCTTGCTTACGCAGGAACCCGATGTCAACCAGCTTTCACGGCAGGAAGCCGACGAATCGACGGGGCGCTATTTGAGCTATTACGACAACGACCTGGCGGTGCTGGATTGGGACGCCGCCCTCATTGTCCAGGAGCCGGGACAGGTGGACGAAATCCTTTACGTGCTGGAACTGGCCAACCTGCAACTGGCCGAACTGGAGGCCTACGACCGTATTCTTGACACCGCCCTCGAGCGTTCGTATCGCGACTTGAACCAGCGCGTCCGCCGGGGGCGGGAGGTCATGCGGGAACTGCGCGAAATTCGTATTGACCTCGCGCGCTTCAGCGATGAGTTGTCCAACATTACCAAGTTTTTCGGCGACTGGCACCTGGCCCGCATCTACGAAAACATTGCGGCGCGTTTTCATCTGGGCGACTGGCACCGCACCATTGATAAAAAACTCGAAACGCTGGACGACTTGTACCAATTGCTCAACCAGGACTTGACCAATCGCTGGATGCTGACCCTCGAAGTGACGATCGTGCTTCTTTTCATCGTTGATTTAATTCTGCTGGTCGCGGGCTTGAAAAGACCTTAATTCTTGGGCATGACTGCAAAGATGGAAAAAGTGTCCTATGGCGGATGGCCTAATTGCCTCCGCTTATGGAATGACGAGATTGATTTGATCGCCACCACCGACGTTGGCCCGCGCTTGATTCGACTGGGTTTCATTGGCGCGCCCAATTTATTCAAGGAATTTCCCGACGTCGGAAAAACAGGAGGGGACAAGTGGAAAAACTACGGCGGCCACCGTTTGTGGCATGCGCCCGAGGTGCGCCCGCGCAGTTACGCGCCGGACAACGAATCCATCGGCCATCAATGGGATGGCGTCACCTTGAAACTTATTCCACCGACTGAAGCGGCCACCGGCATCCAGAAGGAAATCGAAGTCACGCTCGATCCCGCGCAAAACCGCGTCACGGTGCGGCATCGGCTGATCAACCACAACGCCTGGGCCGTGGAATTAGCCCCGTGGGCGTTGACGGTCATGCAAGGCCCCGGCCGCGCGATCATGCCGCAGGAACCTCCGGGTTCTGAACTGCTGCCGGTGCGGCCCATGGTTCTGTGGGGCTACACCAACATGGCCGATCCTCGCTGGAAATGGGGCGCGAAATTCATTACACTTGACAGCGATCCCGCCGCCAACGCTCCCCAGAAAATCGGCCTAGGCAATCGCGTGGGATGGGCTGCTTTTGTCCGCGAGGGCCAGATCTTCCTCAAGCGATTCGCCTTCGATCCGACGGCAACTTACCCTGATTTTGGCTGTAATACCGAATGCTATACGCGGGGCGACATGCTGGAAGTGGAGAGTCTTGGCCCGCTGTCCATGCTTGCGCCCGGCGCGGCTGTCGAACATCTTGAGTATTGGTCGTTGAGCAAAGGCCAGATCGGTTTATCCGAGGATGAAATTGAAGCGGCCCTCGCTCCTTTGTTAGACTAGCGCCGGCCCTTCATTAACTCCTCATGCGACGGAACGATGGGCAGTGACCGGGTCGAAGCAGGATCCGCCGCGGCGCGCAAAAGATTCCTGGCAAACAGGCGCGCGGCGGGATCGACCGCCGCGCATTCCTCCAGATCCAGATCGCATATCCACAATCGGCCTTTGCCGAGGGGAATTTCCGACATCACCGTCCAGTGTTGCGCGGGCAACCGATCCGCCGAGACGTAGCCGTGCGGCGGAATGAAGCGCAGCAGTTCGCGGGCGGGTCCGTTGTCCTGAAGCCGTTGTGCGGCGCTGGCGATGAAAGTCCGCCAGTCGTTGGTTCGCCCCCACCATTTCAAGTCCATCGGCTGCAGGCCCTCGGCTAGCGCGGTTCCCGCGATAGGCGAAAAATCCGCGTACTCGGCCACCACTTTCTTTGCCTCGCGAATCGCCTCCGGAAAAATATTGGTAATTCTCGGTCCGGGCGAAAAAAATATGGCCGTTGCCCCGTTTTCAATCTCCTGGCGGACTGAATTGCTTGTCGTCAATAAATTCAAAGACGCCTTCGGTCCCAGCAAAATTACGGAAGGATGCGCGGCATTCTCCCTCACCATCCCGCTAAGGACCGGCCCGAGAGAAAAAGATTGAACAGCTTCCTTGGCGCCGCGGGTCTCGGCGGCCGGCTGGAATATTTCAATGGGGTCGGTAGTATGGCTGACGATGGTTTCGCCATGCTTCAGCCGCAACACCATCTGGATTTTCCGGCGAGGCTGGCCGGCTTTGGGAAAATCCACTCGAACTGGCACGCGGATGGTTTTGCCATAAGGAAGATCAGCGATGCCCGTCAAGAGTGTGGTGTCATCCATAATGACTTCGAGTTGCAAATCGTGCCAGTCGCGGAATTGGCTGTCGTCGTTGCTGATGAAAACGGCGGTTGCCAGCTCCTCATAGTCCTGGAAG
>DASRLE010000129.1:0-9337 GCA_035648615.1 Saccharimonadales bacterium (SeqCode)
GTGACCGATTTGTTCCGGCGGGCATTCCTTGGTGAAATGAATCCCTTCCACAATCGCGTCCGTTTTCAGGAGGAGCGAACGGCCGGGTTCGATGGCCTTCAAAACCGCGCAGTCATCGCCCGCTCCGGCAATGACCGACGCGTTGGAAGGCAGCGTGCGGGTTAACTGCGCGATGAGTTCAAATTCGTTCATGAATGATGAAACGCGCGGCCGAGCGAATCGATCAGGTCGCCGAGTGGTTTGGCGAAAATCAACAGCAAGAGATTGGCCGTGTTAAACATGCTGTGGGCCGCGACGGGCGCCAGCAGGCTGCCGGAGGATTCGTAGAGGATGATCATCACCACCGCGAAAAAAGTCAGGGGCAAAAGAATTTGCACGTCAAAGTGCGAGCAGGCAAAAAACACGGACGTTCCCCAGATCGCCAGGCGCGGGTAGCCCATCTGCTTGATGGTGGGATACAGTACCCCGCGAAAAAGCGCCTCTTCGACGATGGGAGCGAGCACAACGGCAAACGCCCAGAAGGTAATCCTTTCGGCCAGCGACAGATCGGGATTTTGCAATGCTTCGACTGCGGCCTCCGGCGTTATTTTCACCCCCAGCCATTCCATGACAGCGCCAGAAACCCATTGCAGCATGAAAGTCACCGGCACCGCCAAGGCGCCCGCCGTCAAGCCATACGAGATCGTCCGCAGGCGCGAGGCGGGACGCAATCCAAAGGCCTGCCGCCAGGAAAGTTTGGAGCGCCGCAGAAAGACCACAATCCAGATCGCCGCCGCGCCGTGCAGGAAAAGCATGACGATAAGGACTTCCAGAAATTGGCGATGCGTTGGCGTCATGCTCCCCTTGATGTTTTCCAACATTCCCGCCACGAAGATGCCAAAACAGAAAGTGGCCATCACGCTCAGGAACAGGCGCGCGACCTCTTCGAGTTTCCAAGGCTTCTCCGATATCATGGCGAAAGCTAAGGTTGCGCGGCGGGCCATTTCAATCTTGAAACGGATATTCTTGCTTTGCAGTTGAGATTTGCCCTCCTCTTGGCTAAGGTGATGCGATGATGGCCGCAACGGCGCAGAAAAGCAAAAAGCCGGTTTTCACGGAGCGGGAGACCTGGAAACCGATGGGGCAGGGCTGGCGCAAACTCCACGGCAACTTCCGCGAGGCGGGCTACAGCCTCGAATGGCATGATTTTACGACCGAAGAACCACTGGATTGGGCCCGCAGCTTTCATCCCGGCAGCCTGGAAATCTGCCTCAACCTGACCGGCAACGCCGCCGTCCAGGCTGCGGGCGATACCTTGGAACTGGCGCCCCTGACCGCCGGCTTCTACGCCCAAAGCGAATCGTCGCTGACCGCCTCGCGCCACGGCGGGGAGCGGCATCAATTTATCACCATCGAACTTTCGCTGCCCTTCCTTGAAGAGCACGTCGGATACTCGGACAGCGGACTTCATCCGCGCCTGGGCAAATTTTTGGCGCGGCCGGAGCGTTATCGCGAAATGGTTTCCGACCCCATCCGGCTGACCAACGAGCAACAGCAATTGATGATGAGTTTCCGGCGTCCGCCCGTCTTTCAAGCGGCGCAACGGCTCTGGTATCAGGCCAAGGCGCTGGAAATGGTGGCGGTCTTCCTTTATCAACCGTTGAAAGGCGAGGAACTCTTTTGCCAGCGCCAGAAGCATCTAAGCCAGGAACGCGCCCGCAAGGTCCTTTCGCTCCTCCAGGAAAATCTGGCCGATCCGCCGGGATTGGAAGAACTGGGCCGGCAAGTCGGATGCAGTCATTTTTACCTCAGCCGCATTTTCACCCAGGAAGTAGGCAAAACGATTTCCGTGACTTTGCGCGACCTGCGCATGGAGCGGGCCGCCGCCCTTCTCCGCGAAGGCCGCCTCAACGTGACCCAGGTAGCCCTCGAAGTCGGCTACTCCAGCCTCAGCCATTTCAGCAGCGCCTTCCACGACGTGATCGGCTGCTGCCCCGGCCTTTATCCATTGGTCCCATCCGGCGGTAAGAAATGAGGCTGACCCATGTCATAGGAGTCGTCCCGGAGGGTTGCGGATCTTGGGCCCGGCATCCGCCTTGTTCGTCGGTCAAGATCCCTGTTATCTTGCGTCTAATGTGTTGTTGCCGTAGGATTACGCACTTATGAAGGGCTCGTTCGTGTGCATGTTAGTCCTGCTGATCTTAGCCACAAGCTCAAAGGTGCGAGGCCAATTCGCCTATAGCACAAATGCCGATGGCAGCATTTACACTTATGGAACAAACGCCGACGGCACCGCCAACATCGCTGCATACTCGGGACCTTCCTGGGTAGTGACCATCCCGACTGCCGTCAACGGCCTTCCGGTCACGAGCATTGCGTTTGGAGCGTTTCTTGCCTGTGGTAGCCTAACAAGCATCACAATCCCCGAAAGCGTCACCAGCATTGGGGAGGCTGCCTTCGACAACTGCACCAATCTGACGAGCGTCAACCTCGCTAATGGTATTGCCAGCATCGGAGCGAATGCGTTCTTTCGCTGCCCTAGCTTGGCGAGCGTCATAATTCCTGAAAGTGTCACGAACATTGGAGACGATCCATTTGGCGCGTCCATCAGTCTGAAATCGATTACCGTTGACACGAACAACTTGTTTTATAGCAGCGTAAACGGCGTGTTATTTGACAAAAACCAAACCACACTTATTCAATATCCAAGCGGTCTCTCCGGAATTTACACCATTCCTGGCAGCGTGAACAGCATCGCAGATAATGCGTTCGGTAGCTGCACCAACCTAAATAGCGTCATCGTTCCTGCTAGCGTCAGCAGCATTGGGGTGTCCGCATTTGACGACTGCATTAGTCTGACGAACGTCAACATCGCTAATGGAGTGACCAACATCGGCTATGGTGCCTTCCATGACTGCACCAGTCTAACCAGCATGACGATTCCCGCCAGCGTTACCAGTATTGGGGACTTGGCGTTTGTCGGCTGTAATGGTTTGACCAACGTTTATTTCCAAGGAAACGCTCCTGTCCTTGATTTTGATGAAATTTTGTTCTTTGGTGCAAACGCAACAATCTATTATTTACCTGGCACTACCGGCTGGACCTCCACTTTTTCGGGACGACCGGCTCTGCCTTGGACTCCTTTAATTGAAACCGGCGACGGCAGTTTTGGTGTGCGAACCAACCAATTTGGGTTCAACATTACATGGGCTAGCGGGATGACCGTAGTTTTGGAAGTTTGCTCGAATCTTACAACTCCTGTTTGGAATCCCGTTCAAAGGTTTACCCTGACTAACGGCTCGTACTTTTTCAGCGAACCTGTGCAGACAAACGCTTCTGGCCGCTTCTATCGCGTCAAGTCACCCTGATCAACTGCGCCGTCTCTCCCCAAATATTAGCGCGCACGGTGCGCGTCGCCGGGGTCGAACCGTACATTTGCTCTATTTTGAGGGTGCGGCCAAGGATTGTTTCGAGTGATAAAGGTCTTTAGCCCGGATATTTCATAGTGGGTTTGATTTTGATGGTGGGCGGAGCAAAAATTTGAAAAGAGGCTGCTGAAAATGGATTACCCAAGGTTTTGCGGCATGGCACACGCGTCTGGCGCGATTTTGGAGTCAACTATTCGTTTTGCGGTCGTTTTTGCCGACACCTCCGGCGTGGCAACTCTGGCGGCAAGGAAAGGGAGGCGTCAACCGCTGGCGAGCCTCAGCGCCATGAGGCGTCGATGGCACAGGCGGAAGAGGGCCTGCATGGGATAGGCGCTGTTCAACTGAACATACACCCGGCGCACACTCACCCGCACCTGGCCCGCCACCTTCAAGAGCTTGAGCCGCACGCTGCCCGCGGTGGCTTGGGCCAAGTCCGTCCCGGCCAGGCCCAGGGTGCGCATCCGCTCCAGGAGCAGGTAGGCCAGCGTGGCCAGCCACAGGCGCAATTGATTGCTGGCCAGATAGTGGGTGCTCATCCGGTCGGCTCGCAAATCCAGCGTTTGCTGCTTGAGCATGTTCTCCATCTCGCCGCGCGCGCAGTAGAGTTCCTCGTAAAGGCGGGCCGCAATGAATCGGCTTTTGTCTTCCTCCCCTTGGCAACCGTGCGCGGGCAGATTGGTGACGATAAAGCGCGGGTTGGAGCCCTGGGCGGTCACTTCGGCCTTGCCAATGACCCGGCGAAACCGGCTCCAACTCCGCACGGTCTGGTAGTCAAACTCGGCGAACTGGCGCACGTTGGCCGCTCCGCTCAGGCACCAGCGGATTTGGGCACGGGTCAGAGCGGGTCCCAAGCGCTCGACCAGGACAGAGTTTTTGGCCAAGCCCAGACAATAATAAACTTCCTCCTGCTTTTCGCACCAGGCCATGATTGCCTCCCGGCAAAAACCGCTGTCCCCGCGCAGGAGGATCCGCGCCCGGCGGCAACGTTTCCGAATCGCGGGCACGATCTTGTCCAACGCCGCCACCACCCCGTCGGCTCCATCCTTGTCACCGGTGCGCAATTGCGCCCATAACGGAATGCCGCCGACAAAGACATAGAGCGGCAGGTAACAATATTCATCATAGTAAGCCCGGTAATGCCGGCCTTCCTGCATCCCATGCAGCCGATGTCCCATCGCGTCCAGGTCCACCACGATTTCCTGGGCGTATTTGGGCAGGCAGCGCACGCCCATTTGCAACAGGCAGGCTTCGATCCGGCCCGGATCATGCGAGAGCTTGTGGCCCCGCGTGTCCCGGTTGTTGGACAGTTCCAAGCGGTTGAGCGTGCTCGCCCCCGCCAGCGCGACGCCCCGATGCGCCGGATTAAATCGGTCCTGGCCCAAGGGATCAAGCTTCTCGCAGGCGGCGGCCAAGAGCGGATCCAGCCGCAGACGCTGGTGATCGTTGAGGTCTTCGTAACCCAACGCCAGCCCATAAAGGCGTTGGGCCAACAACTGCGCCACCGAGTGATCCACATAAACTTGCTGACGGGTGTCGCGGAAACACTGGGCCAAACTTTGCGTCAGCCCAAGGTTGATGTCCATCTGGCGCAAGAGCAGCGCGCCCCCGTCGCTGGAGAGCGTGCCGCCAGAGAAATCCGCCACCACCTGGCGCGAACCCAGGTCTTGAAATAAGAGCGGCTGTTCCTTACAGTCTGTCCTTGAAGAAGCGGTAAGAGATGTATTCATTTGACTCGTTTTTCCAAGTCAATGGACGCTCTTGCCGCTTCTTTGTTCAACTCAACTATGAAATATCCGGGTTAGCGCCACGTCAAAATTGGAAAGAAGCAAAGGTACGGTTTGACACAACGCCCTGATGGGTGACACCTGGACGCGGTGCCGACACCGACACCGACGCCCGCGACACCAGCGAAATAATTTGACCGGAAAAAGCCATGAAACGGAAAAACCCGTATCTTGCCCGACCAACCATGATAAATTGCCACCATGAAAACGGAAACCGTTGAAATCCCCGCCGTCGTTCTCTCGTCCGTCGAAACGCTCGACGAGCTTCAGGATTGGCTCACCGCGCAGCATCCCGGCATCATCGCCGAACTGCGCGCGGCGCGACGGGAGGACATGCCTGGCAAGTTCAAACCTTGGAAACCCCGCCGTATCCCGCATCGTTAAGCTCCGAGCGTTCGCTGACAAAGCAACTTGCAATCGAATGTGGCGCTGTTGAGTTGGTAAACAGAAACTGTGTTGATCCAGAACTCTTCTTGAGGAAACGAGCGGGAAGCAAGCTCGCTTGCCGCGTCTGCGCTCAGGGGTTCTCCTCCGCGCAAGGTGCAATGTGGATTGTAAGGCCACTGAATCTCGGAAAACGGAATGCCAGAGGTGCGCAACTTCTGATGAAGATGGTCAAAAGGCGAACGGTCCAATGGCTCCAAAAAGAAGATGGCAGTGTTCGGAAATGCGCGAATCGCTGAAATCCGCACGCGAAAAGGAGAAATATCCAAGAGTGTCCGATCCAGGTGGCGCTCAATGAGCGACAAATCGGCGCCTGCCGGGACCGGTCCCACTCCCGACGAACCCGCCAGAGTGATCTCAACAGGCAGTTTGGCTGTAAGAGTGTTGAGCGAATCGCGCAATGCTTGAACCTGTGAACGCACCGGCTCGGGAATCTCAGCCACGATATAAGAGCGATGTTCGATCATAAATGGAACGTAAGACTGTCACCGGTCACTTCAAGACCAGCCAGTCCGGTCGAATCAATACGAAAATCAAACCTTACGAAGCGGAAGTCAACTCCGATGGATCTCCCTGCCGTCGCAGGGATCGCGGCAGTCACCCGCAGTGGGACCGCATGGGGCTGATGACCCCTGTATGACCCCTTTAAACCCCTTTGAACAACCCACTGTGCCACATTTAGGATTGCGTTTTGTGTCATTATTTGGCATTGAATCCCAATGACCATTCTCCCGTTTAAACATAATGGAAAAAAGTGCTGGCGGCTTGATCTTCGCGCCGAGGGCATCGGTCGAACTTCGCGGCCAAAAGGAAACGGTCACTAGGGGAAAGGTGGCCCGCGATGATCTCACGTTCCGATTCGAGGACAACCTTTTTTCGAGCATTCATGCGAAAGATTATCACCTTTTCAGTTGGATATTGGCTGTCCATCGAAGCGCGACTTGTTGGGAAGTTATTCACAATTTTGATGCTGGCGGTCACTTCAGCGCTGGCTGGCGACACAAACACAATCCCACTGTTGACAATAAAGGGCCAAAGCTATACCAACGTCGAAATCGGCACCGTCACGCCATCGCGGGTCACTCTCTTTTACGACGGCGGTGGGAAACAGTTTCCAATCGCGGATTTGCCGGAATATTTGCAAAAGCAATTCCATTACGACCCAATAAAAGCGGCCAATGAAATGGAAGGCGTACAACAAAAGAAATTGGCGGTTGCGCTCGCTCAAGACAAAGCCAGGAAAAGCGCGGCGGTTGAAAGTAATTTTGATAAATACTTCACAACGAAATATGATCCCATTCGCCAAAACGGACTGCATTGGAATTCAAGAGAGAGGCTTAATCCTGCGGGTTTTATACACGTAAGCTTTTCAGCCATCATCCTGCAAAACGAAGTAAGCTTCTGGACTAATGCGTTAGGCGTCCATTATCAAGCAAGCCGCAAGCCGCAATATGTCTTCATGGATATTGACCGACATTATTATTCTAAGTTGAATGATTTTATTATTGTTTACGGTGATAAGCGTAAGGATTTTGGAAGCTTAAATCCAATAGACACCAGCACGACAGAAGTGGTAACAGAGTCATTTCTGAAAGAATTTCCTTATTCGGAATTCAAGGAGATTGCTTTTGCGAATTCGGTCAAAGCTGTTCTTGGGGCATCTTCTTTTGACCTGTCTTATCC
Organism: Saccharimonadales bacterium (SeqCode); assembly: GCA_035648615.1. Lineage (GTDB taxonomy): Bacteria > Verrucomicrobiota > Verrucomicrobiia > Limisphaerales > Palsa-1400 > DASRLE01. Next base: position 7,319 of record DASRLE010000129.1, read on the forward strand.
TGACCGCGCCGCGATGCGAGCACTTGTCAATTATTTTGATTATGCCATACAGGGCAAAAACGACACCGCTTCCACGCCATGACGCGGGAACTAAAACTTGAACTGCTCGCGCCGGAGAATCCTGGAGCGATACTGCCGATGCCGCCCAAAGGAGTGCGCGTCTCCGGGCTGCGCGGGCAAGTTGTCAATGGACCGTTGCGCGAATTGGCGATGGGTTGCCTAGTTCAGTTTCCGGCGGAACTTGCCCTTAAGGAACTCTGTAAATGGCTTTGGGAGCGCGTTGCAAGTTACCATGCCAAGCGCGTAAAAGTTAATGGTCGTGAGGTAACCGATGAGGCGTCCCTTGAGCGCATTGTCAGTGATGCCTTAGAGATAGGTAAGAATGATTAAACTTACAACAACCGCCGAACTTTGTTGGTTTTTAACGACTTACGATTTCGATCGGAGGTTGATTTCTGGTTGGCAATAGTTTTACCTGGACGACCGTGGCGCGGGTCCAGTCTTCGCCGTGTTTTACTGGCGCGAAATAAACAAACCCTTCTGTGCTTTGACCTGGCGAAAGCGTTTGATCGCCCAATTCTTTGCTTGTGAAGTTCATTTGAATTTGAGTGGCATGAGCAACCATCGTGGCGCCCAATATTCCCATAAGGCTGCCAATGCCGATCGCGCCTATTATTTGCCCCGGCGCGGCATCCTTGCCGTTGTCGAGATTACCCGTCGAGACTTCGCCTCCAGTTCGAAGCAAATGGAAATTGTCCTTTTTCACCAACAATGTTTGATCGGCGGTTTTGTTCACGATTCGAACATGAAGGATTGCAATTCCCGCGTCCATCGCATCCAATCTAAAGAATTTTTTCGAGCGCGCGCTGTCCACAAACGGATCAACCGCTATCTCCGCCTCCGTTGTTCGTCCGACGCGCTCGGTACCGGCGGAGATCCCCGGCTGATAATCCATACTTTGTGGGGTGGTGCAACCGGCAAGAAATAACACCACCGAGCAAAGCGCTGCGATATTGGATTTTGTCATGATAGTTTTATGATTTGACTTCCATTCCGTTCATTATTGGCTGGCGTGCTGCCGCAACAATTCCGCGACGTCATTTTGGCGCTGGATCCGGCTAACTCAGAAACATCAAAAGAACCGCTCCTGAAACCGCGACCACTCCGCCGACAATCGAGCGCGCTTCGACCGCCTCGCCTTCCACCCAATGCGCGAAGGGAATTACGACCAGCGGCGTGATGGCGATAACGGCCAGCACCAGGCCGGTCGGGGTGGTTTTCAAGGCCCACTGGTAGCACGTCACGCCCAACGTCTGGCCGGCAAAGCTATTGGCCAGGACCCACGGCCATGCTTTTCGCCACTTGGCTGCGCTGGGCATTTTGGGCGCTTGCGCATCGGTGAATTGGGCGGCCACTTCCCGCCGCCGGACAATGAGCAGGCAAATCGCCGCGACCAACAATCCGCCGATCAATCGCTGATACCCTCCGGTCGCGCCGTCAATGTTCTGGTGCGCTTCGCGGGCGATTTGATAGGCCTTGCGGCTGAGCACCGCGCCCATCCCATTGCCGAAAGCGGCCAGCAAACCAAAACAGATTCCTGCAATCAACGTCTGGCGCGTGGCATTTAAATGTTTGCCCGGCGCAAGGGCCAGGGCCACGCCGCCCAGGATGGTGATGCAGGCCGCAATCTGCCCGGCGGTCAACCTTGTGCCCATCCAGAGCCATTCGACCGTCGCGGCCGAGAGCGCCGAAAAACATTGGACGATGAGGAGCGACAAACGCGAACCGATTCGCGGCAGCGCTTGAAAAAGAAACACATCCGCCCCGACTCCAATGATCCCGCTCCACAAAAATAATGGAAACGAATCCCCAGAAAGTCCCTGGCCAAAGAGATGCGCCCAAATCCCCAGCAGAATCGTGGCGACGAACAGCCGCCAGAAATTAGCTTCCGTGCCCCCCAGGATTTTGGCCGAGCGCGTCGCGCAAACCACCGAGATCGAAAATAGGATTGTCGTTAAT
>DASRLE010000130.1:0-4765 GCA_035648615.1 Saccharimonadales bacterium (SeqCode)
AACTCGCGCCATTTTTCGCTGTCCGCTATTTGGGAGGTCTGGCAGACTCTGGCGATTCATGAATGCCATGCGTTTGGACGTTCGCAAAACTTATAAGCTTTTTATCGGCGGCAAGTTCGTTCGCAGTGAAAGCGGGCGGTTTCTTCCGACTCATGCTCCGAGTGGGGCGAGCCTCGATAATATCTGCCATGCCTCTCGCAAGGATTTGCGGGATGCGGTGGTGGCGGCCCGGGCGGCGGTGAGCGGCTGGGGCAAAAACTCCGCTTATCTGCGCGGTCAGATTCTTTATCGCGCGGCGGAAATGCTGGAGAATCGCGCGACCACCCTGACCGATGAAGTGGTTCGCTCGACAGGCGCAACGAAAATCCAGGCGCGCGCGGAGGTCAATTTGACGATTGACCGGCTGGTTTATTTTGCGGGATGGACGGATAAATTTGTGCAGGTGTTTGGCGCAGTCAATCCGGTCGCGACTTCGCATTTTAATTTTACCACGCCGGAACCGACTGGCGTTGTGGCGGTGCTGGCGCCGGAGGAACCGTCGTTGCTGGCGCTTGTTTCCCTGGTTGCCCCGGTGATCTTGAGCGGCAACAGCGCGATTGTCATTGCCTCGGAAAAGTTTCCATTGCCGGCGCTGACTTTCGCGGAAATTTTGGCGACGAGCGACTTGCCCGGCGGAGTCATTAATATTTTGAGCGGGAGACACGCCGAGTTGATTCCGCATCTGGCGGGACACATGGATATCAATGCCATTGTCAACGCCGCCGCCGGGGAAGAAACGCATCGCGCCCTGCAAAACGGCACGGCGATCAATCTGAAACGCTATGCGCGGCGGACGCTGACGGTGGAGGATTGGTTTTCGCCCGCTGGCGAAGACGCTTACTGGATTCTTGACACGATCGAGTTCAAGACCGCCTGGCACCCCATTGGCTTATGACACAGTTGCCTTCAGTCTCGCGCCGCTTTCGCTCCCTTCGCGAAAATGTTCCAACGGTCGATCAAGTGATGGTCGAGGAGCGCGCGGGCGCGTTCGCCAAGCGCAGCATTAAGACCAGCGCCAAGCTCGCCGGGCTGAAAATGGTTGTCTCGATGATCGACCTGACGACCCTGGAAGGCAAAGATACGCCCGGCAAGGTCGCTTATCTTTGCCGGAAGGCCCTTCAGCCAATCGAGCCGAAATACAACGTGCCACCGTGCGGCGCGGTGTGTGTTTATCCGAACATGGTGCGATACGCGCGGCGCTTTTTGGGAGAGGCCTCGCCCGTTCACGTTGCTTCGGTCGCGACAGGCTTTCCCAGCGGACAATATCCGTTGCGCACAAAACTTGAAGAGACGCGGCGGGCGGCGGGCGACGGCGCGGATGAAATCGATATGGTGATTGACCGGTGCGCGTTTCTGACCGGCGAATATCAAATGATGTTCGACGAGATCGCGGCCGTCAAAGAAGCGTGCGGCGCGGCGCACCTCAAAGTCATTTTGGAAACAGGCGAGTTGGTCACCTACGACAATGTCCGGCTGGCCAGCCAATTGGCCATGGAAGCCGGGGCGGATTTCATCAAGACATCCACCGGCAAGGTCCAGCCGGCCGCGACGCTGCCGGTCACGCTCGTCATGCTGGAAGCGATTCGCGATTATTTTTTTGAGACGGGCGCGCGCATCGGGATGAAGCCCGCCGGGGGCATTCGCACCGCCAAGCAAGCCCTGGCTTATCTGGTCATGGTCAAGGAAACGTTGGGCGATGACTGGCTGACCCCCGACCTTTTTCGCCTGGGCGCGAGCACCCTCTTGAACGACGTCCTGATGCAAATTGTCAAGACGGTGGATGGCCATTACCAAAGCGCCGATTATTTCTCGCTGCCGTGATATGAAAACCAAGCCTGCTCTAAAAGTAAAAAAACGCCGCGCGGTGGCTGTCCTCGAACCGGTGGCCCCGGTTCGCGCTCTCAAACCAGTGGCCGCCGTCAAGGACCGGCGCCTTCGCTTCGGCGACAAATGGGATTACGCCCCCGCGCCGGAAACAGCGCCCGCGAAAATCGACCCGCGCTACGAATTGTTTATTGACGGTAAATTTGTCACGCCGCATTCCGGGCAATATTTTGACTCGATCAATCCCGCCACCGAGGAAAAACTGTGCGAGATTGCGCGCGGCGATGCCGAGGACGTTGATCGGGCGGTCAAAGCGGCCCGGCGCGCTTATGAAACGGTCTGGAGCAAAATGCCGGGACGCGATCGCGGCAAATATTTGTTTCGCGTCGCCCGCCTGATCCAGGAACGCGCGCGGGAACTGGCCATTTTAGAGACGATGGACGGCGGCAAGCCGATTAAGGAAAGCCGTGATTTTGATGTGCCCACGGTCGCGGCGCATTTCTTCCATCACGGCGGCTGGGCCGACAAATTGCAATACGCTTTTCCCGGCAAAACGCCACGGCCGCTGGGCGTGGCCGGCCAGATTATTCCTTGGAATTTTCCTTTGTTAATGGCGGCCTGGAAAATTGCGCCGGCCCTGGCCTGCGGCAACACGGTCGTCCTCAAACCTTCCAAGACGACGAGCATCACCGCGCTGCATCTGGCCCGGATATTTCAGGAAGCAGGCTTGCCCGATGGCGTGGTAAACATCGTCACCGGCACGGCTGAAACGGGCAACGCCATTTACCATCACCCGGATGTCAACAAGATTGCGTTCACCGGCTCGACGGAGGTCGGCAAAATCATTGCCGAAGCCTGCGCCGGCACGAGAAAAAGATTGACGCTGGAACTGGGCGGAAAGGCGGCCAATATCATTTTGGAAGATGCGCCGCTGGACCAGGCGGTCGAAGGAATTGTTTCGGGAATTTATTTTAACCAGGGCCATGTCTGTTGCGCGGGCTCGCGACTTTTTGTGCAGGAGTCGATTTTTGCGACGGTCGTGAAAAAGTTGCGCGATCGCATCCGCACTTTGCGGGTGGGAAATCCGCTGGACAAGAACACCGACATCGGAGCGATTAATTCCAGCGCCCAATTGGGCAAAATTCGCGAGTTGGTGCAAAGCGGGGTCGACGAGGGAGCGGACATCGAGCAAACGCAGTGCGCATTGCCTGCCAAGGGGTATTGGTTTCCGCCGACCTTCATGACCAATGTCACCATGTCGCATCGGGTCTCGCAGGAGGAAATTTTCGGGCCGGTGCTGGCCGTGATGTCTTTTCGGACTCCCGAGGAAGCCATTGAACGGGCCAACAATACGCCCTATGGATTGAGTGCGGGAGTATGGACGGACAAAGGCAGCAAGATTTTTAAAATGGTCAGCAAATTGCGGGCGGGGGTGGTCTGGGCTAACAGCTATAATAAGTTTGATCCGGCCAGTCCGTTTGGCGGTTACAAAGAAAGTGGTTTTGGGCGCGAGGGCGGCGTGCAGGGACTCGCCAGCTACGTCAATTTATCCTAACTGCTGGGCGGCGGTTTCAAGGCCAGTTTTTTCGACGAAGGGAGATTGTTGGTATCCCAGCCGCCACCGAGCGCCATGATCAATTGCACGGTGGAGGTCATTTGCTGCTCGCGTAGATTGACGGCGGTTTGCTGATTGTTAAGCAGAGTCACCTGTGCGGTGATGACATTCAGATAGCTGTTGACGCCCAGCTTATAACGCTCGACCGCCAGCTCAACATTTCGTTGCGAGGCCTTGACCGCGACCTGCTGCTGCTGCATTTCGGCGCTGAGAATGCGCAATGCCGCCACGTTGTCTTCCACTTGCTGAAACGCCGTCAAAACGGTTTGTCGATACGTGGCCACCGTGGAGCGATAAGTCGCCCAGGCTTGGTCGTTGACCGCCTTGCGCCGTCCGGCGTCGAAGATGGTCTGGGAAAGCGTGGCGCCAAGCGACCAAAAGAAACTGGGCGGCGTTAACAAATCGGCCAGCGACGTGCTTTGAAATCCAGTGGAACCGGTCAGGCTGAGAGCGGGAAAATAGGCCGCGCGCGCCACACCGATCTGGGCATTGGCTTGCGCCACCGTCCGCTCGGCCGAGGCCACGTCGGGGCGGCGCTCCAGCAGTTGGGAGGGCAGACCCACTGGCACAGAAGGCAATTGGGTTTCGATCGGTGCGGGATTGAGCGAAAAAGTGGAAGCGGGCTGGCCGGCCAAAAGAGCAATGGCGTGCTCCAGTTGGGCGCGCTGAATGGCCAAACCGGTCGCCTGAGCCAGTGTGGTTTGGAGCAACGTGTCCGCCTGCACGACGTCCAGTTCGGAGTCGATGCCCGTTTCAAAAAGTGTGCGGGTCAAATCCACGGACTGTTGGTAGCCCTTGACTGTTTCGTCGTACAACCGAATCAATTCGTCCTGGCCGCGCAATTCGTAAAAATCGACGGCCAATTCCGCCTGGGCGGTCAGGCGCATGTTTTCCAAGGTGGCGGCGGTGGCTTGGGCGGCGTAGGCGTCGGCCCGCACCGTGTTGCGAATCGAACCCCACAGGTCGGGTTCCCAGGAGGCGTCCAGTGGGAGTGAATAGGACGAATAAATCGAACCGGTTCCGTTGGTGGAGCTGGTTAACGTCCCGCCACCGGATCTGGCCGGTTTTGATTTTGTCAAACCAGGATCCGCCGTGACGGTGGGGAAAAGAGAGGATTGGGCCTGTTTGACCAATGAGCGGGCGGCCAAAAAGTTTTGCAGGGCGGCGGCAATATTTTGGTTGGAGATGTTGACCTGGTCTTCAAGGGCATTCAATTGCGGGTCGTTAAACATTTCCCACCATTTGCCCTTGAGCGCGGCGTCGCTCGGCTCGGCCACTTTCCAGGAG
>DASRLE010000131.1:0-28209 GCA_035648615.1 Saccharimonadales bacterium (SeqCode)
TAATAAGACAATACTATTTTATAAAAAAAGACGATTATTTCAACAGGCTGTTAGGCCGGTTGGGTCGGTTCCCAGGTAGTTGCCTTGGACCACCGTGCCGGAGGTGGTTGGGTCAAAGATCTCTATGGCGTTACCGCAGCCCGAGATCACGTTGCGCGCCCCTGCCGTCGTGCCGCCAATGACCGTGCCTATGGCGTTCTGGAGAAGAACGCCCACGTTGACGCCGGCTGCGGGGCTGCCATTGGGATAGAGATTGACGTAGTTGCCGAGGATGGTATTGCTCGTCGCGCCGCCGTTGACGAGGATTTCCGGGGAATTAGGACCTACGAGGACGTTGCCCGCGCCGGGAATAGCGCCGCCGATGATATTGTTGGGCGCATTGCTGATAATGATGTCAGTGGGGTTGTTCGCGAGCGTGTTGCTCCCGTTCTGACTGAGACTGAACCAGTTTCCGAGGACCACATTGTTGCTCGCGTTCGCGCCAGTGATAAAGACGCCGGTGAGATTCCCGCCGATCAGGTTGCGGGCCGCGACGGTCAGGCCGCCGATCACATTGCCCGCGGCGTTTGAGATAAGGATGCCCGTGGTGTCGTTGAACCGGGTGGAGGCGCCGGTTTCGCTGATGCCGGCGTAGCAGGCAGTGACGGTGTTGCTGGCGGAGAGAAGCAGGAGGCCGGCGCGGATGCCACTCGCCGTCTCGCCGAAGCCGCCAATGACTAGCCCCTTGATGGCGCAGCCGGGCGCGGAGATGGTGAGGCCGTCAACCCTCCCACTGAACCCAGGGTTCCCATCGAGTACGATGATCGGCGCGCCCGCGTAGCCGGGTTGCGTGGTGCCGTCAATCGTCACCTGGTTTGTGACCGCCGGAAGCGTGGAGAAGGGCTGAATAATCTGCGCGCCGCCGCCAGGGATGTTGAAGTTGATCAGATTGGGGCCAGGGGTGTTGTTGGCATCCGAGATAGCCTGGCGCAGTGATCCGGCGCCGGAATCCGCGTTATTAGTGACGACAAGCGTGCCAGCGGTGCAACTTGCTGCACAAAACAACCACAGCGCAAATACGCGCATATTCATACCGAAAAATACTTTGGAAGAGCCACGCCACTGTCCGGGATTTCGGGCGAAATGGCAAGCCTTAATTGGCTCTGTTGCGTACCCTTCCGTACCCTTTAAATCCGGCGAGAAAAACCGCCTCGATTTATTTGCACTTTAACTTGCACTCATTCGTTAGTCACTGATTATCAATTAGGTGAGTCAATCCGCCGTCGCACTTCGCGTTATGGCGGGACAGGTGGAATCGAACGTTTCGGTAAAGATGCTCAAGCAAAAGCACGAAAATCCTTGCCGTCATCTTCCAATATCGTCCGCCAGTTCAAAATCCCGATTTAAACCTTGAGTGAGCCACGGAACGCCCTCCCGCTATAGTAAGACTGGGCGCCGTTGTGATACACGAAGACACGGCCGAAGCGGCGGTCACCAAAAATAGCGCCCTCGAGTTTTCTAATCTCTGCGGGTGTTTTCAGCCAGCTCGAGGTTTTGGCATCGAACTCTCCCAGTTCCTGCAGCCCTCGATATTGTTCTTCCGTCAGAAGCTCGATGCCCATGGCCGCTGCCATATCGAGAGCGCTGTTTTGGGGTTTATGTTCTTTCCTCGCCTCCAGCGCTTGACCGTCATAACACAGGCTCCGGCGGTTTTTTGGGGTTTCGGCGGAACAATCATAAAAAGCGTATTCGCCCGTCTTTTCATCACGACCCACCACATCTGGTTCGCCGCCCGTTCTTTCCATTTCATTGAGCGACCACAGTTTTTCAGCATTGGCTTCCAGCCTTGCCTGGACTTTGGCCCATTCAAGACCTTTATGGCGACTCATGTTTCTCCCAAAACGCGTTTTCAAGGCTTTGAGCAGTTCGTCACGTTGTTTTGGTGACAACTCCATTTTATTGCGCTTAACGTTGTTCATAGTTTGGACAGCCGCCAATGCAGGTCGCCCGTCGGAATCCTCGATGGGTGTTATTTCGGGCAACGCCTGCCATTAAAGCCACTTCGTGAATCGGACAAAACGACTATAGCGAGATTGTGTGTTATTGCCCAGCAAATTTCAGGATGGAAACAACCATGCTGGAATGAGCGCCGCCATTCTGCAGGGATGTCCCGCCACAACCTGCCCGACATTTATCAATCCCTGGTTGCCGCTGCCACCATTTCCAGCACGCGTCTTAGCCCGTCGTCGCCGCCCATGCTGCCCTCGTTGAACGGCGTTCTTGGAATCGGACGCCAGTGGTCGCGCGAAGTGTCCTTGCTGATGGGCTGGGGCAAAACCGTGAGCGCTGGATCGTATTGCCCGTCGTTGCCGCCCAGTTTGTAAATCACCAGGTCAAGCGACGGCACGATGAAGATCCCGAAGCCGCCCGCGCCCGATTTGTAAAATGCGTCACGGGGCGCTCCCGCGACATGGCCGTCCGAATTGTTCTCGAACATCAGGCTGAAAGGACAATGCGGATTAAAGGGCGACGGTTCCCCGCACAGCGCGATGTACTCCGCCGGAACCAATTGTTTCGCCCGCCACTTTCCTCGATGCAAAAGACAATAACCAAAACGAAGCGCGTCCGTGGCGTGGAGGGCGATGCTTCCCGCTCCATTGGCGTGCGGCATGACAAAATTGCCCCGATGCAAACAATAACCCCAAGGCCCCCACCCCATCGGTTTGCTCAGACGCTCACTGATGTAGTCCTGCAATTCCATGCCGGTGACATGACGCAGCACGATGGAAGCAATATGTGGCGAAGGGGAAGAGTAGGAATAACCCGCGCCTGGATTTGTCCATAGAACCGTGCGAATGGACGACATATCCAGATCATGAATGTCCTGGCCGCGGACAGGGTTGAGCGTGACAACCTTGCCAAAGACAAGTCCCGGGCTGGATCCCTCGCCGTGGAAACCGGCTGTCATGCAAAGCAATTGTCCAAGCGTGATGACGGCTTTCCTGGCATCGTCCAACGGGAAGGCCTCCGGCAAATACGATTCGGTAAATACCCTTTGGTTGAGTCCCTCGGGGATTTTGTCCTCAAACTCCTTGAGCATGATCCCGCAGGCAACGCTCGTCACTGCCTTGCCGGTGGACGCCATGTCCGGGTTTGAATCGCGCAGGGCCCGGCCAAAATACTTCTCGTAAGCCAGGTAACCGTGGCGCACCACCAGCAACCCTCCGTTTTGGCTGCAACGTTGTGTAAAGTCGAACGCGCGCTCCAATTGCGGAAGATCCAGCCCGGCCTGTTTTCTGATTTGAGCGGCCCCATGCAACGCGCGCCAACCCCCTTCGCTATCCGGCGGCGGAAAATAATCAGCCGCCCAAACCGTCGAAGCAGCCAGCCAAATCAAGATCACGATCGAGATATGCGCGGCCAATTTCCCGCCGGCGCGAAACGAGTGCGAAAGCATGCGTCGATCCAACCAGTCACAGGCAAACAAAACAAGGAGCTTATGGAAAAGAACCGCAATTTTTGGATTCAAGGGGATGTTCAACAGTCAATGGAGCGGGTGAATCCGCCATCGCACTTCGCGCTACGGCGGGAGAGGTGGAATTGACCTATCGTTTCTGTTGGAATTCTCTACACTTGATAATCAACCTTTTGAGGATTTAGATTTTTCGCAACGTTACGAAAAGCGGTAACTAAGTCAACAGCGCGATCGCCCAAGATTGAAGTCGGCTTCGCTGGAAAGTGTAAATAGTGAGGACACCCATCAAGCCTGATGCCAAGGCGAAATTCCGCGCGCATTGGTTTGACTGACTTTGACTGGCTTTGACTACGACGAAGGTTCAGCGGTTTGCTGCCCGAAACGCAAAGCGCGACCGCGGTGGGTTTCGGTTTAATTTGCTTTAATTCACTCAAATCGCCTCCACAGCACTTACCATCTTTCACCATTTTTTTGGCGGGACATTTTTTGGTAAAGACATTTTTTGGATAGGGGTAGGGACGAGGGATTGAACCTCGCCCCTCCCTCCAAACCGGACAGGCCCGTTTCGGGCATCCGGCTTTCCAGTCAGTGGGTTCTCTTTCGAGATTGGCTCGCTTGCACTCGGGCTATGGCTATGGAGAATAGCCCCAGTTCCGCGAAGTAGGCGTTTGGCCAGCGTTGATGGTCTATTCCTCGCGCGCGACCTTGTCCTTTGTGCCGTTTTCGCAGGATGGCCCTCAAGCGTCCGCGCACCCATTGGTCTTCTTTTGCGAACACATTTTTGACGCTGTGCTTGAAGTACTCAAACCAGCCTCGCAGTGTCCGGTTGACCTCTCCGATGATGTCTTCCATGCTGCCGGGTCTTAAACGCCCGGTCTTTTGCCGGATGGTTTCTCTGAATTTGTCCAGGCTCTTTTGGCGCGGCCACCGATGGCCGCGTTCGAAGTGATAGCCCAGGAAATCAAAGCCCCCTCTTTCGCTGGCGTTGACAATCCGCGTTTTGGCCGGGTGCAGGGTCAGCCCCGCTCCCGCGACCCATGGGCGTAATTGTTCCAGCACCTCGCTGGCTTCCTTCTCGCTGGCACAGAATATGACAAAGTCGTCCGCATAGCGCACCATTTCCTGTCCTCCCCGGGCCATCTGATGATCCGGCGGATTGAGGTAGATGTTGGCTAAGAGCGGGCTGATGACCGCCCCTTGGGGCGTCCCCTTTTTCGTCGGTTGCCATCCTTTGCCGCTTTCCATGACTCCTTGCTTGAGGAACCTCTGCATTAACTCCAAGAGGGGCCTGTCGGCAATGTGCTTGGCGACTGCTTCCACCATTTTATCCTGCGGAATACTGTCGAAGTAGCCTTTAAGGTCGGCATCCACCACCCAGACGCGACCTATGTCGAGCAGTTGATCCACTCGCCGCAAGGCGTCCTTGGCCTTACCGAGGAAGTCTGTCAAAAAGAGACGCGCACGGTGCGCGCTATTTTTGCGGTGATCCTTGAGAATCTGTCACTCATTGAGTGGCAGTCACGCCGGTGTCAATCCGGTGTGACCGGCACGCGCTGTAGTGTAGTGGATCGTGCTGGTGATCCAGATCGTCCTTGAAACTATCCTCGCGTGACACCGGCAAGTGGCGATAGACTCTTATAATTGCCCTGTCGGTGTTGCAACCGACTGAAAGGAAATTGATTTTTTGGGGTTGTGGGGGTTGGGAAGCGGGGGCTATATACGGACCTCCGTATTCCTATGGACATCTACGAAAAACTGGGCGTAAGGAAATTTATCAACGCGCGGGGCACGCAGACCCGTTTTGGAGGCGCGATAATGCTTCCGGCTGTTGTTGACGCGATGGTGGCCGCAAGCAAATCGTCCGTTTACCTCGCCGAATTGCAGGATGTGATCGGGGCTCGCATTGCCGCGATGACCCAAAATGAGGCCGCGATTGTAACGTGCGGGGCGGCCGCCGGAATTGTGCTGGCGGTATCGGCCTGCATGACCGGAGATGACCGCAATAAAATGGCCAGTGTGCCAGACACGAGGGGCATGAAGAATGAAGTGATCGTCCAACGCCACATGCGATTTGACGAGGATTGCGTCCTCAAGCAAGCGGGAGCGCGCATTATCGAGATCACCGGAGCTGGTTCGCTCGGTGAGGTCGAGCTGGCCGCAGCCATCGGCCCAGGAACCGCCGCCATCTTTACGACCCCCTGGACCGGATCGAATACAATTCCACTTCATAGCGTCGTCCGGCTCGCGCGTCAGCGCAATATTCCGGTTATCGTCGATGCCGCCGCCGAGTTGCCGCCATCCGAAAATCTTTGGAAATTCACGAAAGAAGCGGGGGCGGACCTAGCGATCTTTAGCGGAGGAAAGGGGCTGCGGGGGCCGCAAAGCAGCGGCTTGGTTGTCGGCACGAGGCAAATCATTGAAGCCATGAAAATGCAGGCTTCACCCCATTGCTATATCGGGCGGCCCATGAAAGTCGGAAAGGAGGAGATGGTTGGGCTTTACATGGCCGTTGAATGCCTTCTCGCGAGTCCTGATCAGGAACGAAATGATCTCTTTGCAAAGCGCATGCTCCATATCGAAACCCACCTCCGTCCTTTCCGGTTCCTGGAATTTAAGCATGAGGGGAGCAAACTAATCATCACTTGGGATGAAGCCGCCTGCGCCACGACCGCCGAAGAGGTCGCAGTGCGAATGCGTTACGGAAAACCCGGCATCGAATGTGTTGGTTGGAACGGTCTGCGCCTGAATATGGAGCCTCTCCAGGTCGGAGAGGAAGAAATTGTCGCCTCTCGCCTTTCTGAAATCATGAGGCTGATGAAAGAGCAAGGATGAGGCCGAGGACCTGATGCAGATTTTGAAAAGTTCATGCTGACATGGTCGCACAAACCGCTGTTAGGCTCAAGTATCACTCAAGTGTCAGTCCTTAGGACTGACACTCGCCTGGCCGCTTGGAACGAAGCGCCCCGGCCGTTTGTCTGGACGGCGACGGTGGAAAAATCATGGAGAAAATAAGCCGGGCGCGAAACCGGCTGGATAAAATCAAACCGGGCTGGGCGCAGCGGAAAAAACGGAAAAAACGAACCTGAGGAGGATAAGTATAGTTAATTGCGAGACACTACACTAGTGGATTAAGATTAAGATTAGGAATAGGACATCGGAACTGGAGCGAGTTGCGCGCGGTCACTTGGAATCGAGCAAGACGCTGCCATCCCACGCAATATCCGGTTTGAGCCGCTCCCGAGTTTTGGAAATCTCGTTGAGATAGAACTCGGCGGGGCCGTCGGCCCCCTTATGCAAGGTGATTGTTTCGCGCAGTAATCGCTCCGCCTGGTCCCACTCGCGGTGGGCGAAATGGCTCAAGGCCCGTTCAAAGATGATCAGCCACGGCGGGTCTTGTGGAAAATCATCGGCCAGACCGAGCACTTCGTAAATGCCGACCGACTGGGCCTTGCCGATGACGAGGAATTTCCCAAGGCCGCGCACTTTGATTTTGTCCCCGATTTGCCGATGGGTGGATTCGGCAATGAGAACATTGGTGTGAAGGTATTTGTTCAGCCCTTCAAGACGGGCGGCGAAGTTGACCGTGTCTCCAATGAGAGTGTAATCGAACCGGAAATCGGACCCCAAATTGCCGGCCAGCACCAAACCTGTATTCACACCCAGACGGGTGCGCAGGCGGCGGCCTTCGATCTCGCGCTCGCTGGCCTGGCTCATCCCCCATGCGGCCAGCACGGCGCGCTCGGCGTGTTTGGGGTCGGGCAACGGCGCTCCCCACACTGCCATGACGGCGTCACCAATGTATTTGATGATGGTGCCTTCCTGTTCGAGGATGACGCGGGTGGTTTGGTTGAAATAGGAAATCAGGATGCGCGAGACTTCGGCAGGCGCCAGCGTTTCGGACATTTTGGTGAAACCTTCCAAATCGGTGAACATGACCGTCACTTCCATTTCCTTGCCGCCCAGGGCGAGATTGAATTCGCTGTCGGCAATGCGGTCCGCCATGTAGGGGGAAAGATAAGATCCGAAGGCGTTGCGCAATTTTTTTCGCCGGCGCGATTCGACAATGTATTGATACCCGGCCGACCAGACCAGCGCGACTGAGGTTTGAACGCCAGCCGGCGCCATCCATGGAAACCACCAGCGAAAACGCAATTGGACGTAACACGCAATCAAGGCGAAAGCCACGAAGCAGCCCAAAGCGGCCATGACGGCGGCCCAAGGTCGAATGTTCATCAGCAGGACGGTGATGAGAAAACCCCAAATGATGACGATCAGCAACTGCGGGACGAGGGGAATCTCGTTCATCCAAGTGCCCTGGCGCAGGTTCAGGAACGTCATGGCCTGGATCGAGGGGCCTGAGACAGTGGATTCATGGAAGCGGCTGTAGGGGGTCGCAAATTGTTCACGCCCCGCCCCGGCTTTGCCCACGGCAGGCTTGACTCCCACGACGACAACTTTGTCTTTAAAATAGCCATTGGTTAAGCCATTCAATGCAAAGTCCAGATTGACGGCGCGCAACTCGTCCGGTTGACAATAATAATTTAACCATCGCTCGCTCGTGCGAGTGGCAGACTTTCGGGTGGCGGGTGATCCATCGACGAACGCGGCGACCCAACCAAGGGAAGGATACTCCCGGTCGCCGGCATCCAAGGTCCTGATGGCATTGTCCGTGGAATCAGGCAAGACGCGAGCAATCCCCCAGCCAGCGGCAGCCTGGGCCAAAGCGGGGATGGGGGGAATCGCGGTGCTGGATAAAATGTTTCCCTGCAACTCCGTGACGTAGTCGCCGGCGAGGACGACATGTCCATTGCGGCCAATCGCCTCCGCGAAATGGACATCGACCGCTGGGTCTGGATCCGGCCCGTCGAATAGAATGTCAAAAATCACCAGGCGCGCCCCATCGTGGGTCAGCCGTTGGAGAAGCTGGGTGTAGAATCGGCGGGCGAGGGGAACATCCGTGGGTTGATCCAAATTCTTTTTGACGCCGGAATCCAAATAAACCATCACGAGGTCATTGGGGACTTTATGTTGGAATCCGAAAGGCACGTCGAAACTTAACCGCGCCAAGCCATTGCCTATCACGAGCAAAAATGCCGCTCCGGCCAGAAGGACAAGGGCAACGCCCAGCCAGTATTTGACAAGGACAGTTCGGAATTGCCAGAGGGAAGCCATGCAGCATCTAAAAATTGAATTTCAGCCGCGCGGTGAAGACTCGTTCGCGCGGCAATTCCACGTAGAGGTTCAGCGGATTCAAATTGTAATCGCCACCGGTGAGGTTCAACACGCCGACGGCGATTTCCCCGTGCTGACGCCGCAGCCGGCAGCCGACAAGGATGTTATGCTGCCATATATCTTCGGGCGGTTCGGCGGGCGTGTAATTGAAGTTATCCTGGTGATACCATTGACTCTCGAGGCGCACAAAGAAACCGGAGGAGTGATTCAAGGCGGCGAACAGTGTGATTTGCTGGAGGTTGGCGGTGTTATCACTGTCGAGGGCTGGATTTGCCGCTGTGGGAATGTCCGGGAAAATAGTGCGCAGATTCGAGGAGGTGAACTTATATTGCGCTCCCAAGGACACGTCGTCGGAAAGAAGTTGGTTGAGGGTGGCCGTGACGGAGGATTCGCGGTAATTCAATTGCTGCGGCGTGTTCACGGGACCCACACTGCCGGGCGCGAATGCTCCGTTGAAGGCAAACATTCCGTATTCCCGATTTACGTCCGAGGTGAGCAGGTCCCCTTCCAGGCCAAAATAGGTATGGGTCGTCAAGGCCACGTCCATCGCCGCGCCGGCGAGTTGATAATCGGGAGCGGCCACTGAGCCGACAATCGATTCTGAGATGATCGAGCGGAAGGCCTGGTTGAATCCGGCAAGTTGGGTGGGCTCGAGCCGGAAACTCTCGTCGAAACTTACTCCACCGAGGGAACGGCTGAAGGCCGCGCGCAACGTGACTTCGGGACTCACAGTCCAAACCACGGCCGCCTTGGGGCTTAACCGATGGCGCTCGGATTCCGCGGAGGAAATTGGAGCAATCCGATAATTCGCGGGAAAGATCATCTGGTCGTAGGACAGGCCGCCGGTGAGCAGTAGAAGGTCGGCCGGTTCAATGGTGTCATAGACATAGCCGGATTCCCGTTGAAAGCCCGACCGCACGGAATCGCTGGCCGCAGGCATGTTGAAAAGGTAGGCGTCGGCCGTCGGTTGAACATTGGTTAAAGTGTCCTGCGTGACAAAATCGCCTTCTTGAATGCGGGCTCCAAAAACGAGCGTGTTTCGCTCCGTTTGAAAAATCTGGTTCAGTTCCGTCGAATAGATTTCGAGCTTGCTTCTGTAATTAACATCCAGCCCGCCATCGGGCGCGCCGGTGGCGGGGTTGATGCCCAGCGTGGCCATGTTAACGACCCGTCCTGAAGCGTTGGTAAACAAAATTCCCTGGGCGACGCCCGTGTCCCGGTACGTCAGGTCGTCCTGGAGCCTGGCAGCAAGGATCAGCGTATGGATGCCTGGCTGCCATTCGCGATGATAAGCCAGGGCCAGCAACGGGGTCTGCGATTCATTCAATTGGTAATTCGTCCTCACCATCGATTGATCATAGCGCTGAAAATTGTCGCCCGAATGATAATCGTAATACTTTGTCAATAACAGAATGGAGTCCTGCGGCGTAAGCTGCTGCTTGATGGTTGTGTACCATTCAACCCGGTCGAGTCCGTTGTTGGGCCGCACGCCGGTGTTGTGCTCATAATCCAGGTCGAGGGCGTAGCTGGTATTCCCGTCGCGGCCGAATTGAGAGGCCAGCTCATGAAGCTGCCCGTCGCTGCGATAATCGGAGGAAGCGCTGAAACCAAGGTTGTTGCCCTCGAAAAGAGGGGAATATTCCTCCTGGGAAATGTTGGCGGAGAGGTTGCCAGTTCCGGCGGGCGCCAGCAAATTAGCCAGCAACAATTCGTTGAACCAGGCTGTCTCGTAGCGCAGGTTGAAACGGGTCGGGTCGCGCAACGCATCAAAACTTTCCGCCAGAAATTGGTGCGCGGAGGAGTTCCCGTAATCGCTCGCGACGGCCCGCGCCGCTTCGCGCAGACTGACGTCATTCATGCCGTCGCTTTGGTAAATAGTCGCGAGGCTGGCGCCGCGGACCGCGCGGTCCTGATCCAGCAACAATTGGGAACGGTACACCCGCCGGTTATCATTCAAAGCCAGCGATTCTTCCAGGCTTTCAATCGCTTCATTGAAGCGGAGTTGCTGGCGCAGGTAGAGGGCGGCATAGAGCCATGGAGTCGGGTCTGCTGGATCGAGTTGCTTGGCCAGCGCCAGTTCTTTTGCGGTATGCGCCGAGTCACCCAATTGATCGAACGCCTTGGCCAGATAACTGCGCAACTCGGAACGGTTTGGCTCGAGCGCCGCGGCCGTTTGCAAATCGCGCCGGCCAGCCAGGGAATGGCCCTGACGAATGCTTATCAGGCCGCGTCCCAGCCAGGCGTTGCCGAGAGCGCTGTCGAGATTGATGGCGGTATCGAAAGCGTCAGCGGCTGCCGGCAAATGATTGCGCGCGGCGGCCAGAAATCCTTTTAACGCCCAGGCTTGGGCGTTGCGCGGCGCGAGTAAGAGCGCTTTTTCCAAAGCCTTGTGCGCTTCGTCGATTCGGCCGAAACTAAATTCAAGTTCCGCAACGCGCTCCCAGGCGAAGCCAAACAAAGGGTCCTTGCGCGCCGCCGCCTGGGCCGATTGCAATGCCCCCGCCAAGTCGTAACGCGACTGCTGAGAATAGGAGCGGGCCAGCCATTCCGAAGCCAACTTTGGCACACGGTTGGTATCGGCGGACGGGCGCAAGCGAGTCGCCGCGATGACCTCCCGCAAAGCTTCAGCCAAAGACGAGGGAACGCTGACCCGGGCCAGCTCTTTCTCGCATTGCTGGACTTGGCCAACCGCTAGAAGCAGCGAGGCGAAATAAATGCGTTCGGCGTCACTTTGTGGTTCGCGTCCCGGCGCATGCGCGCGCAATGCGTCCAGCAAATCCCCCGCGCGATACGCCCTCAAGGAAGCGGCGAAGCGCGCTTTTTCGGCCTGGGTCAGCGCAAGTTCATCCACGTCCAGCACGCCCGGATAGTAGAGCCACCATTGAATAATGTTGGCGGCTTGAATGACTGCGGTTTTGACGGGTGCCTGGCCCGGGTTGACGGTCCCAATCTCACCACTGGCCAGCGCCACTTTGCCAAATGCGTTAGCCAGGTCTATCGCGCCGTCGAAGACCACGAATGTGGACTGTCCATTCGCCGCGATGGACGCGAGAAACTCAGTGCCCCGCGATGCCGCCATGGCAAAAGGGGTTTGAATTTGGAATTGGCGCGGCCGGCCGCGAGTGAAAAAATAAATGGCTCCCGCCTTGAGATCCAGCGTGGCATCGCTGGCCTTTTCGCTCGGCGGAAGAACTTCCAACGTCGTCAATTCGTTGATGCGCAATCGCCCCAGTTCCGCCAGTTGGAGCATGGCGCGGCTGTTTCGAGCGGTGCGCAACCGGTCCTGGAGAATGAGTGGCTGCCCCACTTGGGCGGGTGACCATTCGGCCTTGTCTCGCGCAATATCCACCGTGCCTTCTTTGCCCAGGACCTCGCCTTGAGGAGGAGTTTCGGCCCGTGAAGCCCGCGGGGTTATCCCGAGCACGATAATCAACGAAAAAAGCACCGTTGCCACGCCCCGGAAAAGACTGAATTTGTTTGGCGTCAGGACCATGTTCTGGCAGACTGAACCGTGATCGTCCGGGTTTTGGGAGAAACGGAGTTGGTTTATAAATGTTTCTGGTGCGAACGGTTCATCTCGGCGGCGAATCAAGTTATGCCCGAAAAAACCATGATTTCATTCTGCACTATTTGATTATGAAATAGAAATGTCGAGAATTGTCAAGAGAACAGGATTATGCACAATCATCTTCTTCAAAAGCGTTCAGGCGTTCCTATTTTGGCGGTTTTGGCGTTGGCGGCTCTGGCCGCTGTTTCGGCCTTGGGACAGCAACTGGTTCAAAACGGCGGATTCGAATCCAACAACCTCACGGGTTGGACTGCTTCTGGAAACAATGTGGGCGCAGGGGTTGAGACCAGCGCCGCTCATTCCGGCAACTACGGTCTGGAGGCGGGTAACGTCGGTTCGCTCGGTTTTATTTCCCAAACCGTGGCCACCACCGCGGGGCAGTCCTACGTGCTCTCGCTCTGGTTGAACAGCCCGGACGGCGCGATTACAAATGAAATCCAGGTCTCCTGGAACGGAGTCATCCTGTTTGACGGGATTAACCTGGGCGCGATCGGGTGGACCAACCTGTCTTTTGTCGTCAAAGCGACGAACTCCAGCACGGTTCTTAAGATCGGATATCGGGACGACCCTACGCACCTCGACGTGGACGACATTAGCGTAGTCCCTGCCCATAACGTGGTCGCCGTTTACGGTGCGCCGGGAACGCCTTCCTGGAATAACGACGTAACGAACAAGATCGCCGGCACCGGATTGTTTTCGAGGACGGACGGCTACATTGTGGGTTTTTCCACAAATCCTATTCCGACGCTGGCTCAACTGCAAGAGTATGACTCGGTGCTGGTTTATTCCGATGCTACCTTCAACGACCATGTGGCATTGGGCAATGTCCTGGCCGATTATTTGGACGCGGGCGGCGGCGTTGTCGTGGCCTCGTTTGCCTTAACCACCGACACCTACGGCCTGGCTGGGCGGATTGTCACGGGTGGCTACATGCCGTTGACCTTTGGCGGCATTATATCCGGAACGAACT
The DNA here is from genome assembly GCA_035648615.1 of Saccharimonadales bacterium (SeqCode). GTDB lineage: Bacteria > Verrucomicrobiota > Verrucomicrobiia > Limisphaerales > Palsa-1400 > DASRLE01. The sequence goes on from DASRLE010000131.1 coordinate 13,225, forward strand.
TTTCTCTGGTGCCCGATCAGCCTTCGCATCCTATTCTGAACGGGGTGAACTCCTTTAATGGGGGTCCCGCGAGCTACCACAATGGCCCAATTACGACCAACCCTGGAGCGACCCTGGTCGCGCATTGGGGCGATAATCAGCCGTTGGTTGCGACCTCGCAACTCACAGTGGGACGGGTGGTCGCGCTTAATTTTTATCCGCCGTCCGGCGTGGTGGACAGCGATTTTTGGAGCACGAACACGGACGGCGGCCGCTTGATGGGCAATGCCCTGCGCTGGGCAGCTAAACTGAACACTTCAACGACGGTGGCCTGGACCAACCCGGCGCCCATTTACCTCGGCGCTCCTCTGACTTCCAACCAACTGAATGCGACGGCCAGCGTGCCGGGCGCGTTCGTCTATAATCCTCCCGCCGGGACAGTCCTGGCCCTTGGGACGAACACTTTGACAGTCCGTTTTACCCCCACAGACACGAACGACTACCAACCCATCACGAATCAGGTCACACTGGTCGTTCTGCCTGCCCCGACTTTGGAAGATCTTTACGGCCACTTTCTATACATATCGACGAACTTCATCGTTTTCTATCAGGAGGGCTTTCAATTCACTAATGGACTGGTCATTCGTAATCCGACCCTCAGTAGTTCGAGGCCGGGCTTTGTGGAGTTGGACGAAATCATTCAAGGTAAAAGCACGACTACCACCAATGACCTTAACCAGATTCCATTTCCATCCATTCCAGCGGGCGGCTCTATTGCCTTAAACGTGGGCGGTTTTGGGGATTCCGGCAGCGACATCTATGCCACAGTTTACGAGCAGGCGGCCCAAAATGGCGCCCCCGCGCAGACACAGGACAGCCAGATGATTTTAGTGATGTCCAACACCGCACCGCCCAGCGCTGGCGTGCCCACAGGAGGCAGTTCGTTGTCGGGGCCTGGTTTCAGCGCCCCTCCAGAATTGACGAATCTGACCATCCTTGGACCCCTTCAAGTGAACGAGAATTCGTCCGTCCCTTTTGTCGCCACGGCCTTTTTTGGAGACGGCTCCACGGCGACCAATCTCGCGTTCACCTGGTCCAGCAGCCTTTTCACCATCAATACCAACGGTCAACTGGCGGCCGGGGCTGTTTCTGCGGATACGACGGTCACCGTTTCCAACCAGATCACGATCCGAACAGTCAACAAGATCGCACGCCTGCAAGTCACTGTGGTGAACCTTCGGCCGCCGCAATTGCAAGTTCTGGGATCGGCAAACAACCCGTTTCGCCTCCAGCTTTCCGGCACCACCGGACTTCGTTACTCACTGGAGGCCGCCACCAATCTGGCTTTGGCCCAGCCATGGACAGATCTCACCACCAACCAGATTTTAAGCAACAGCGTCCTCCAACTCACCGATCCTGGCGCCGCCACCAATGCGAGTCGTTTCTATCGCGCGCGCGCGGTGCCGTGACCTAAACAGAAGGCTGCCGCCAGCGTCTTTCAATGTGACAACACCAAGCCGTTGGCATGGCAGCTCGAAAGAGTGCCGCTTTCATCGGATACTGCGCGTTTTTTCCGCGACGAGGAAGTCGATTTGCTCACCGTCGCCGGCGGGGGTTAGTTCAAGACCCAACTTCGGGAGCACCTCCTTCAACGCTTCGCTCATATTTGGATATGAGCCCTGAATATCATAGTCCAACTGCCCTTCAAAGCCGGTCTGATTGGTCACTTTTACGCCCAATTCCTTTGACAGAAGATCGGTAAATGCCGTCATCGTAATGTGGTATTCCCCTCGGGGCGCGTCGTTGGCGTTGTGCTTGTGGGTGTCGGCGACCGCGGGGTCCTTTACAGTCAAAATGAGGTTTTTGCGCGCTTCGCGGCGGGCGACCAGGCCGAACTGGTCTTTCAGTGCCTGGCGCAATATTTGCCGGCCTTGCTGCGGCACAGTGTCAATAACATCGTAGCGCGCGTCGATCAGTTCAACGGGGACAATGATACGTTTTTGAGGAAACTGAGGATCCAGGTCATAAGCGTAGCGGAGCACTTCGAGGAGATGGGCGCCTAGCCGAACGTGTCCTTCGCGTGTCGTAAACCCGGTTGTTTTTCCCATCAATTGCGCAGGCGGGACGAGGCTGCGCCGGATGACCGCCATTTGAGGATGGGAAGTCATGATGTGAACAACGGAGTCGCGCTGCTGCGTCCCTCGAAGGTCTTGCGCGAACAATTGCTCGAATTCCTTGAAAATATCCTCGGCGGCCGCCCGTTGCGCTTCGGCACCGACCGTCTTGACGGTGACAACGGCGGTTCCGGAGGCGAGGAGAAGAGCGGCGCATGTAAGCGCGACGGTTTTTAATTTTGACAGCACCATAAGTTTCAATGTTTGTTTGAGCAGGATTGAGATTGACGGGCCAGTGGCCAGCCCTTTCGCGAGGGCCGCTTTTCCAGCGGCGACGGCCACGGCGGCGGGCGCTATTTGAACAGCGTTGTTTGAAATGGCGCCGGCAATGACAGCGGTAGTCGAGGGCACGCCGCGCCTGGCGAAGAAAATCCGCAGCTTTTCCAGCGCGCGGGAAACGCGTTTCTTGGCGGCTTCCTCATTCGCGCCCAGCGCCGCGCCGACTTCCCTAAAACTCTTGCCGTCGAAAAAGCGGAGCACGACGGCGTGGCGATCTTTTTCACTCAGGGCGCCCATCGCGTTCTCCAGCAGCGGGGCGATGTCGTGCCAGATTTTCGATTCAGCTTCGTTTGTCATGGTCTGCGCGCAAGCCTCTTCCTCGCGTTGACGGCGGCGGATGGCGCCTCGAACAAAGGCGACGGACGCCCACCGGACAGTTTGATACAGCCAGCCGGAAAGGATGACGCCCCGTCCCAGACGCGGCCCTTTGCGCGCCAGAATCACAAACACCGCCTGAGTGATTTCTTCCGCTGAATGGGCGTTGCCGGTATAGCGCAGGGCGGCGGAATAAACCTTGTTGACATGACGGGCCACCAACTCGGCAAACGCCTCCTCGGAGCCGCGCTCGGCGTAAGCCCGTAACAGGGCGAAGTCGTCGTGGTCCTGCATCACACTTGTAAATGCCGCCAAAAGGCAAAAAGGGACAGCGATTTTGCGGTTTGCCAGTGCGGTTGACTTGACGGTTTCACCGAAACGGTGCAAAATGGTGCAATGCGTCGAACAGTGGATTTGGATGCCGAGTTGGAGCACGATTTGTCAGACGTGGTTTCCTTGACCAAAGAGAAGCCAGCGGTGGTCATTCGACAGGCCTTGCGGGCGGGGTTGCCGGCGGTGGCCAGCCGATTTCAAACGCCCCGGCCACCAGGTTATTTCGCCGAGGACTACGGACCGGACAAGGATCGGATTGAACTTGAATCGGCCATGAGCAAGGTCCGTCAAAAACCCGAAGTCCACCGGCTCTGAAACGCCTGTCAAAACAGTATTGTCGGAGTAGAGTCCGAATGATAAGGTGCCGAGGATGAGAGAAGTTGAAACCGTTCTGAGGAACGCCGTAATTATCGCTAAAGAGTTTGGGGCTCAGCGCCTGCTGCTCTTTGGGAGTGCGGTGGAAAACCCGGGGGCGGCGCGCGATCTAGATCTGGCCTGCGCGGGCGTTCCGGGCTGGAAGCTATTCGAAGTGTCGTCTGTGTTGGAGGAAACTTTGCGCGTCCCGTTGGACTTGGTGCCACTGGACCCTCCGACACCGTTCACCCGCCTTATTGAAAAACAGCCCGCGTGCTCTTGTGACAGCCGAAGAATTGCGGACGGAAATTGCGACTGAGTTCGATTCGTTGCAGCAGGTCGTTAACGAAATCGAAGCCTTGCGGCAGGACGTGACGGGTCGCGAGCGACAGTGCGCGAGAAGACGGCTGGAGCGGCATTCTTGGCCCAGTTCTGACGGGTATCGAAAATATCCTCAAACGCCTGACCCCCTTTCATGGCGTCCCGTCGCCGGTTGGTTCGCGTGCTTTGAATATTCCAGGTCGCCCGAATAAATACGGCGGCGAATTTCATTCGCATCCGGGCTGGGAATTTGTCTAAACTTCCCCATGTCCCGCTTCGCTTTTTTGCTCAGCGCCCTTGATGCAGGCGACTCAGCGGCCGCCCACGAATTGCTTCCCCTCGTCTATGAGGAACTGCGGAGGCTGGCGGCCGCGAAACTGGCCAACGAGAAACCCGGACAAACCTTGCAGGCCACGGCCTTGGTCCACGAAGCCTGGCTAAGATTGGCCGGTTCGGATGCCCAACACTGGCGAGGACGGTCTCATTTCTTTGGCGCCGCCGCCGAGGCGATGCGCCGCATCCTCATCGACAAAGCCCGCCAAAAGGCGAGTTTGAAACGCGGACTGGGTCAGCCTCTTGAGGAACTTCATGAATCGAGAATTGAGTTGGGCGCCCCGTCGGATGAAATTCTCGCCGTTCATGAAGCCGTTGACGCGCTTGCCATCGAGGACGCCACCGCGGCCCAAGTGGTCAAGTTGCGTTATTTCGTCGGCCTGACCATTCCTGAGATCGCGGCGGCGCTGGAAATTTCGCAGCGCAGCGCCGAACGGCACTGGGCCTTCGCGCGCGCCTGGCTTCAAGCCGCCATCCGCAAGGATGCGCAGGCGAGAAGGACGGGATTTAGTTGAGCGGTCTGTGGACTTGAAAAAAATTGATCTGTCGTGGCGTGTTTTAGCGGCAGATTACGCCATTGATTGGTAACAGGACAGACTATGAACGAACCCGACAAATTTCAAAGCCGGCCCGAGAAGGAAATCTTCTTTGAGGCGCTGGAGAAAAACACCCCGGAGGAACGCGCCGCCTTTTTGGATGGCGCCTGCGGCAGGGATGCGGAGCTGCGAGTCCGGATGGAATCTCTACTTGCCAATCATTTTAAGCAGGAGCCATTCATGACGAAGCCTGCGGCCAAAATGGAGGGATCCACCATCCGGATGCCGCCCATTCAGGAAGTAGCTGGAACCGAGATCGGACGCTACAAGTTGCTGCAACAGATCGGCGAGGGCGGTTGCGGTGTGGTTTATATGGCCGAGCAGGAAGAACCGATCCGCCGTCGCGTGGCCCTCAAAGTCATCAAGCCCGGAATGGACAGCAAACAGGTCCTGGCCCGCTTTGAGGCCGAGCGTCAAGCGCTGGCGCTGATGGATCATCCGAACATCGCCAAAGTTCTTGACGCTGGCGCGACGGAGAAAGGCCACCCCTATTTCGTGATGGAACTGGTCAAGGGCATCCCTATTACCGACTATTGCGACGAGAACAGGTTAAGCACAAAGCTCCGGCTGGAACTCTTTGCGCAAGTCTGCCAGGCCATCCAGCATGCGCACCAAAAAGGCATTATCCATCGCGACATCAAACCGTCCAACATTCTCATTGCGGACTACGATGGAACGCCCGTGCCGAAGATCATTGATTTCGGAATTGCCAAGGCCACGGCCGGTCAGGCCCTGACTGACAATACCGTATTTACCTCTTTGGACCAATTCATCGGGACACCCGCATACATGAGTCCTGAGCAGGCCAAACTGAGCGCACTGGACATTGACACTCGCAGTGATATTTACAGCCTCGGCGTGCTGCTCTACGAACTCTTGACTGGCAAAACTCCTTTTGAATCCAAGAGATTATTTGAAGCCGGGTTTGATGAAATCCGCCGCATCATCCGCGAAGAAGAACCGCAGCGGCCTTCCGCGCGAATCAGCACTCTGGATGCCGGCGAGCAAACGACCGTGGCTCGGCAACGCCATTCGGAACCACTGAAGCTGCTCGGCATCATCCGCGGCGATCTGGACTGGATCGTGATGAAAACGCTGGAGAAGGATCGCAATCGCCGTTACGAAACAGCCAATGGCCTGGCCATGGATATACAGCGTTATTTGCATAGCGATCCAATAGTCGCCCGCCCGCCCAGCAATCTCTACCGCCTGCAAAAGTTGGTTCGAAGGAATAAACTCGCCGTCGCGGCCGTTGGCGCCGTGGTCACGGCGCTCGTTCTCGGATTGGCCATTGCCACCCTGGCTCTATTTAAAGAACAACAGGCCCGTCATAAAGCCGAGGTGAACGAGAAAAGAGCACAGGATGAGGCCGCCAAGAGCCAGCAGGTGGCGCAATTCCTCAAAGACATGCTTAAGGGCATTGATCCTGCGGTCGCAAAAGTGAGTGACACGACTCTGCTCCAACAAATCCTGGCTCGCACCGCAGAGCAGGTGGGCAGTGATTTGAAGAACCAACCCGAGGTCGAGGCCGAGATGCTATATACCTTGGGGGAGGACTATTGGGCGCTCGGCCGATATGACGAGGCCGAGACGCTGCATCGCCGCGCCTTGGACCTTCGCATGAAAACATTGGGGAGTAATAACCTGGACACTGCCCTGTCCTTGGACGGGCTTGGATTTATAATGTACTCGCGGGAACAATTATCCAATCACCCCGGTCACCGGAAATACCAGCAAGAAGCAGAACAGGATTATCGGGCTGCGCTGGGGATTCAGACAAATTTAGTGGGCCAGACCAATGCAGACGCCGCTCGCACGCTGGATCATTTGGGACAGGTTCTTGAGTTGTTGGGAAAGCTGGACGAATCAGAAGCGGTGCTTCGGAGCGCCCTCGCTATACGCGTGAAACTTTTCGGGAATACGAATGTGGTGGTGGCTAATTCATACGCGCATCTGGGCATTACACTGACGACTTTGGGAAAAACGAACGAAGCGGAGCGCCTTTTTCTGGCAGCCTCGAACATAAGCAGAGAACTCGCATCCAATGGCCAGCGGCCTGAAACCATGTCTCTTAATCATCTGGGTTATTTGTACTGGATGGAAGGGAGGCTTGGCGAAGCCGAGAACGTCTATCGAGATGTCCTGACAACACGCAGAAAACTTTGGGGTTCGAGGCATCCCTATACGTTGGCATCCATCGGCAACCTGGCCGCCATGCTTACTGCGGAAAAAAAATTGATCGAAGCCGAATCTTTATACCGGGAAATGATCTCTCTCGGTCAAGATGCACCAACGAATGAGTCAAATGAGTTTGCCAGAGGCCTTTGCGGATTGGCTGACATCATTAGTCTTCAGGGAAAGAATGCCGAAGCTGCGGATTTATACCGCAGATCAGCGGAACTCGGCTCAACGGCGGGTCAATTTCACCTTGCCTATATGTATGAGAATGGCCTTGGTTTGCAAAAAGACACGATTCAAGCAGCCCGGTGGTATCGCCAATCACAGGGCATTGATCTCGAAGCGGTCGCACAGGGAGATCCACAGGAAATGAACCAGCTCGCCTGGCTGTCGGCCACAAGCAAAATCAAATTATTGCGCGACATCAATTTAGCGACCAATTATGCTGAGCGCGCCGTAACCGCAACGGGCCGCCAGGCTCCTGAAATGTTAGACACGCTGGCCGCTGCATACGCTGCGGCTGGCCAATTCACCAACGCGGTAGGGGCACAAAAAGAGGCAATTGCGCTGCTGAAGGATCAGAGAACAAAGGAAGATTACTTGTCCCGACTAAAATTGTACGAATCAAATCGTCCTTACTACGGCCATTAGAATTGGGGGCATTCTCAAGTTTCGTAAGCGAGATTGAAACGGCTCACTGATGCATAATGTATGCGCCCCTCGCGCAACCTTGTTGTGCGGATGGGGTTTGGGTAATATTGTACCAAATGGCCGAGCCTCTTGACCCTGATGCCGCGCTGATGCTTCGTGTGAAAGACGGAGATGTGCGGGCTTTTGAGGTTTTGGCCGAAAAATATAAACAGCCGATCGTTAATCTCATGTTCCGCATGTTGCGCGATTTGGATGAAGCGGAAGACCTCGCCCAAAATGTTTTTATCCGCGTGTATCAATCGGCCGGACGTTATGAGGTGTCGGCCAAGTTTTCGACTTGGATTTTTACCATTGCCCGCCGCCTTTGCCTGAATGAAATTCGCCGGCGCGGACGGCATCCGGCCGAATCGCTGGACGCCAGCCCGTCGGAGGATAAAGACCAGGCCCCGCGCCAGTATGAGGATGTCCGGACGTTTTCCCCCCCGGAGGAATTCTTGCAGGGCGAATTGGAGGAGAAAATCCAGGAAGCCCTGGCCGAATTGCCCGAGAAGCAACGGCTGGCCATTGCGCTGTGCCGCCAGGATGACCTTTCGTATGAAGATATTGCGCGAGTGCTGGGGTGCTCGCTCTCGGCGACGAAGTCGTTGATCCATAGGGGGCGGGAGACCTTGAAGGAGAAGCTCAAGCCCTATTTGCAAACCGGGGCGTGGGGAACCGCGCCCTGCAACTCTGCCGCCAAAACGGTGTTATAGCTTATGAATATGCAGGATGCTGAATATCAGGAGATCAAGGAATCGGGCTGGCGCCGTCCGCTCAAGCCGGAGGAAGAGGCTGCCTTGCAGAAGTTTCTAACGAAACATCTCGCGGGCCGGGACGACTGGCGGGAGGAAGCGGCCTTAAATCACCTCTTGCGACAGCACTGGACTGCGCCGCCCGTTTCCACGAACTTTACGGCGCGTCTTTTGCTAGCGGTGACGCCGCGCCCGGCACGGCCAGCCTGGCGGCGGTGGTTCACCCTTGCGGAGTGGTTTCCCGAGGGCGCGGTTCCACGGCTGGCCATGTGCTCGCTGATGATCAGCCTGGGGCTGTTTTCTTTTCGCGAGTATCAGACCATGCACCGCGCCCGGGTGGCCCGCGAACTGGCCAACGTCAGCCAATTGGCCGCCTTGCCTCCCATGGGATGGTGGAAGGACTTTGAAACCATCAACCGGATGAGCAACGTCAAAGTGGCGGACGACGACCTGCTGGCGGCTTTGGAATGACCGGACATGCGCGGGCATATATTACATTGGCTGGGCACGGTATTGTTGACTGGCGGACTGCAAGCGCAGCAAAGCCAGTTGCCGCCCGCGCCCCCTGCCTTGCGCTATCAAATGATCACCCAGGGCATCCAGCTTCGCCATTTGTCGCCGGTGGAATATTTTCGCGGGCTGCTGGGGATGAGCGCGGAGGAAAGGGAGCGGGCGCTGGCCCATAAATCGCCGGAAGAGCGCAGCGTCATATTGGCGAAGGTCAAAGAATACGAGGCGTTGCCAGCCGACATTCGGGAGGCGCGACTGCGTCAAACCGAATTACGCTGGGAATTGTCCGACTTGATGAAACTCCCCGCGGCGGCGCGGACGGCGCGGCTCAAGGAAATCTCAGTATTGGATTTGCCCATGGTGCAGTCGCGCTTGCGGCAATGGGATGAAGTGCCGGCCCCGGTGCAAAAGGAATTGTTGGAGAAGCAAGGGTTCATCAGCATTTATCTCCGGCTCCAAGGCGCTTCCCGGGAAGGCCAGGAGGAAATTCTGGCGGCCCTTCCCGCCCAGCGCCGCCTGCATTGGTCGGAAGAACTCGACCGCTGGCAGGCTTTGCCGGAAAAACAACGCGCCGAATTATGCGGGCAATTCCAACGCTTTTGCTCGATGAGCGGCCCGGAACAACGCGAGACCGTCGAAACGCTCTCGGAATCCGAACGTCAAGAAATGGAAAAGGCGTTGCAGGCCTTTCGCCAATTGCCCCCCGCGCAACGGGCGCAGTGCATCGCCTCTTTCGGCAAATTCGCCACCATGGCGCCCGAGGCGCGCAATCAATTCTTTGAAAACGCCGCGCGTTGGGACGGGATGACTGCGCGCGAGCGGCAACTATGGCGCGAACTGGTCCAAAAATTGCCGCTGATGACCTCCATGCCGCCGATGCCGCCCGGTTTCCCGTTATCTCTCCCGCCGTTTCCGCCGGGGATGCGCCCCGCCCTCGCCGCCGCCTCCACTAATGGCTGGAGATAAACTCCGCAATCCACGGGCGAAGTTGTTGTTCGAGATTGACGGGCGATTTTTCCATTTTGCCCGCGCCACGGGTCAGGATGCAATTGACGGCATCGCGCGTATTCTTTTTGTCGTGTTTGATCGCGCCGAGGATTTTTTCCAAATCGAGGGCTTTCAACTTGGCCTCGTAAGGCTGATACCACGGCCGCAAACGATCCCGCAAACCCTGAAAATAATCGGAGCTGACCCAGCCCAATTTGCTGGAGACATAAGTCGCCGTCAGCATCCCTAAAGTGACGCCGATGCCATGCGGAATTCCATAATGCGAGGCGGATTCGTAGGCGTGGCCAAAGGTATGCCCGTAGTTGAGCAGGTTGCGGACGCCTTTATCGAATTCGTCTTGTTCGATGTAAACTTTTTTGATTTCAAGGGAATGCCGAATCCACTTCGGCAGCACTTCTTCGTGGCCGGGCAGTGAGTCCAGGTCGGTCATCAAGCGCTGGAAATCATCTTCACTCGTAAGCAGGTGAAGTTTGATCGCTTCACCCAGACCGGAGCGCATTTCATCCCAAGGCAGCGTTTTCAAAACGCTGTAGGCCAGGCAGACCCGATGGGGAGAATAGAAAGTGCCAATTTGATTTTTGTAGGATTGAATGTTGATCGAGCTTTTGCTGCCGATGCAACTGTCGCATTGCGCCAGCAAGGTGGTGGGCACTAATTCCCAACGCAACCCCCGAAACAGCACCGACGCGATGAAACAGCCAATATCCTGCAAGACCCCGCCGCCGACGACCAATAAACAACCATCCCGGCGCAAACCGTTTTGCAGCAGCCACAGGAAAATCGGGGCCAGTTGCTCAAATGATTTTTGGTCTTCGCTGGCCTCGACAGGCAAAATCTGGACCGAAGGCAGCGCCGCCGCGAAATCCTCCTGGTAAAGAGAATGCACCGTTTTGTCCGCCAGGCAGAAGACCCCCGGTTTTTGCTGAAAGCCGCTCAAGACAGCCTGGAGATCAGGAAATTCCTCGACCGTATAGGGATGGCTTCGGCTTTGAATCTCCATCATATTATTGACAGGTAAAGCCGCCGTCCGCCACCACCGCCTGGCCGGTGAGATAATTATTTTCCTCCGAGCAGAGAAACCCAGCCACGCGGGCCAATTCTTCGGGCAACGCCAAACGCCGCAAGGGGATGCTCCCTTTGATGCGGTCCAAATCGGCGGCTGAATTGTTTTGGCGCGTCATCTCTGTGTCCACGTAACCTGGACAAAGGGCATTGACCAGGATGTTGTCCGGGCCAAATTCCACCGCCGCGCTGCGCGTCAGGGCGTTGATGGCGGCTTTGGTCATCGAGTAAGCGCACCGTCGTTCCTTGGTGACCAGGCTGAACATGGAACTGAGGTTGAGGATGCGTCCCCACTTCTGCCGCTGCATGAACGGAACGGCCCACTGGATCAAGGCGAGAGGGGCGGCCAGGTTGACTTGCTGCATTTGCGTCCATCCGGCTGAATCAATCTCGGGGATGGCTTTTAAAATATTGATGCCCGCATTGTTGACCAGGACATCGACTTCGCCTGGGTGGGCTTTGACGAAACGTGCGACTGACGAAGGGTCGCTTAAATCCAGTTCAGCCCGGCCGGGCGCCCAGACCTCGAAACCGCGCTGGGTCAATTCCCGCGCGATGGCCGCTCCAATGCCGCGGCTGCCGCCGGTCACGCAGGCTTTTCTTTTGTGTTTCATGGTTGGTTCCCAGCTAAGGGCACAAGCATGTTTTCCGCAAGCTCTTCCCGGCTGAGAAACGGCGCCATGTCCTCGAAGGGAGCGGTGACGATGCGCCCATCGGGCAATTGGCGCGAACTGAGCCGGGGCTCGAACCCTTGCGCTCTGTCAAGCATCACTTCGCAAAGGGCGGGGCCGGCCTGACTTAGAAACTCCTCCAGCGCGCCGCCAAAATCCGGCTCGGCCATGCGGATGGCGGGCAAACCGTAGGCCTGCGCCACCTTGACAAAATCCGGAAAGGAAATTCCACTGCGCGGGCTTTCGCCGATGAAGTTGCCCTTGAAAAAACCGCCCTGGGTCAGGCGCATGGAAAGGTAGCCGTCGTTGTTCAGGATAAAGATTTTAATCGGCAACTGATGGTGCTTGATGGTTTGCAATTCCTGGATGTTGAAATGTCCGCTGCCGTCGCCGGCCAGGCAAATGATTCGCCGGCCAGGGGCCGCGAAGGCCGCGCCAATCGAGGCGGGAATATCATAGCCCATCGAGGCGTCGCCGGAATTGCAAAACAGTCTCAGGCCGGCCTTGATCTGCGCCACTTGAAATGGAATGACACACGCGCTGCCATCGCCGCAGGCAATGATGTCCCGGCCATTCAACTTGCGGATAAGCGTGTCCAGGAAATGATACGGGTTGAGGGGCGAACTGGCGCTGCGCTGCTTTTCCGTCACTGCGGAATAACGGGCGACGCGCTGGCGGCACCAAGCCAGCCACTTCGAATGAGTGTGGGCGTCAAAACCCACAGTGTCGATTTGGCGGTTGAGTTGCTGCAGGAAAATTTTCAAGTCCGCCACGACAGGCATATCGGGCCGCACGGTGGGTTTGTCCAGTTCGGCCGGATCGATATCGACTTGGATTTTATAAGCGTTGCGCGCGAAGTCCTTCCAATTATAGCTGACCTGCCGAATGTTGAGCCGGGAACCAAGGACTAAAATCAAATCGGCATTCTGCACCGTAAAATTTCCGGCGCGATCGCCCAGGCTGCTGGGCCGCCCGCAAAAAAGCGGATTGTCGCTGGCCACCAAATCGTGCGCTGTCCAAGCCGTTGTGACGGGAATCCCCAGCTTCCTGGTCACCGCCCCAAACAGTTCCAAAGCGCCGGCAATTCGGACGCCCGTGCCCGCCATGATTACCGGGCGGCTGGCGTTTTTGAGGCGCTCCAAAATCTGCGCGCATTTGGTTTCGAAAACGCCTGGCTCCTCGGCGGGGGTCGCATCCTCTTTCGGATCATACGCGGGAAGTTCACCCGGTTCGATCATGGCCGATTGCACATCGACCGGGATGTCCAGCCAGCAAGGCCCGGGGCGGCCGGCGCGCGCCAAGAATAAAGCCCGCTCCAAATGGTAGCGGATCGTTTTGGGATCTTTCACCAGTACCGCATACTTGGTGATCGGTTGGACCATGCGGATAATATCCACTTCCTGGTCGCCCAGTTGGCGCAATTGCGGCAAATGGTAGGACGCCAGGCACGTTTCCAATTTCACCTGCCCGGAAATGATGAGCATCGGCAAAGAATCGGTGAACGCGCCGAAAACTCCATTAAGGGCATTGATGCCGCCGGGTCCAGTGGTGACGCTCAGCACGCCCAATTCCCCCGAAACGCGGGCGTAAGCTTCCGCCGCCATGGCGCAAGCCTGTTCGTGATGACAGCAGACATACTGGAGTCGCGCGCAACGCCCCAGAGCGTCGTTGAGAAACATGGCGCCGCCGCCTGTCAAGACGAAGACATGCTTTGCGCCAATATCGGCTAAATGATCGAAGATGTAGTCGGCAACGCGTTGCATGGGTTTTATGGTAAAAAGCGAATTTATCGTTTATGGGCATCGAAACCAGGTTCGCAAATCTTAATTATTGGTCGTGCTGTATTAGATTGTTGCTGACTGGAATGCCGAATTTTATTCTCCCGTTCCGAGATTAGTGTTATGGGTCGTAATCTGCCGTTTTGTCGGGCGGCATTGCCGAATTTTTTCGGTTAGCTTTCAAGTATCGCTTGCACATAACGATGACGAGTTTTCGGAATTCGTGTTGCGATGGTTTTGGCGAAGGTCGTACCATAGGGCAACCTGCTGCATGAAGACTAATTCCGCCCTGTGTCTGCCATCGGAATGTGGATCAAGAGAATTCGCAAATTTATCGTAAAGTTCAGCAAGTTGGGAAATCCAATAAGCATCGGTTTCGTCTAGCGGTGCATTTCCTGGAGACGGCGGCATGTGTTCCTTAAGTCAAGAATGCGGTCGTAATACTGCTGCGCGCCACAGGCCGGCTGATCCTCGTTAAGCTGATACAACTTTTTCGCAAAAAGATCGCATATTTCAACCATGAATCCCCATGAAGATGCAACTTTGTCCAAATCGTCTTCCTCGCGAACACAAAGAACCACCAGACGATAAATAACAAGTAACTGGTCTTCCAATCGCATCCCTTCAATCTGGAACGCGGCACAAAGCCCCACCGGAATTTCAGCAATTCGAGAGTCAAACTCACCGAGCGCCGAATTGCCAAGCTGTTGGAGTTGGGAAGTTGTTGCACAATTACTCATCAACCGTCACCCTATCGCACAAAGAGGCAGATGTAAACGAATTTATAATTTCGGTCAAATGTTTTGTAACATGTTGGCATGTTGCAATCCAATGACTCTCTGTATGAAACCTTTGCACCGGAACTTAATTGGTATTCAATTCAAGGGAAGAAAGAGAATCGTGCAGATCAAGGCTAGTCAATTTCGCAGGGGTCAGCTAAAGCACACCAATGAGGCTGGAACATGGGTAATTTTTGGACAGATTTGATGATTGAGCCGTCCATCTTCTATACGGCAGCGGCGTGGGTGGCGTGGGTTTGAGCCGAAAGGGACTAAAGCCCAACTTAACACAAACGCCTGAAGGGTAACATTGTAGGAATAGATCTGTTGATTTGCGGATCAGAGTTTTTGGGAATTTTGGGTGAAATTGCCGGTTTTTCTTGCTTTGTGGCGGGGTTGTTGCTACCGATTGTGTTGACAGTCTATGCCTTCGTTTACTTATGTTGCCCGGGATTCGGCTACGGGACGGGAAATCCGCAATAGTGTGGATGCCTCGTCCGAGTCCAATGCCATTGCCGCCCTCCTCAATCGCAATCTCATGGTCGTGTCCATCCAGGAAAAGATGGGCAAGAAGGGCCGCACCAGCGGGGGCAAGGTGCCGCTGGCGGATTTGGTCATGTTTACCCGGCAGTTGGCCACGATGGTGGATGCCGGCCTGGCCATGGTGCAGTCGTTGCAGGCGCTTTCGGAACAGACGGAGAACAAGGTGACGCGCGATGTGATCAAGGACATCACGGCGCGGGTGGAGGGCGGGGACAGTTTTTCGGATGCGTTGCAGAAGCATCCCAAAGTTTTTAACCGGCTCTATTTTTCGATGGTCAGCGCCGGGGAAAAAGGCGGGTTGCTGGCCGAAATCATGGCGCGGCTGGCCAC
>DASRLE010000132.1:0-2430 GCA_035648615.1 Saccharimonadales bacterium (SeqCode)
CCTTTACGGTCTAACCGCAGTCGATCCCCCGGTCCTGGCCGTGACCGTCGTGCTGATGTTAATGGTTGCCGCCATCGCCGGCTACTTTCCAGCCCGGCGCGCGGCCGGGGTGGATCCGCTGGTCGCGCTGCGGACGGAATGACCCGGTACTCTCAAAGAGCCGCGCTCCACGCTGCTTCGTCAAATCCAATTAGGGCCACACCCGCGCCAAGCAGAAAGGGCCGCTTCACTAGATTGCCGTTGCGACTAAGCAAAAACAGCGTGTCGGATACGCTCATGTCGGCCAGTTTTTCCCCGAGTTTGAGCTCGCGGTAGTCGCGGCCGGAGGTGTTGCAGAGCCGCCTCGGGTCGCCTCCGTAAGCGGTCAGCATGGTCCGCAATTCGGCCACCGTGGGTGGTGTCTCACGGATCGGCCGCTCATCGAATGTCAATTTCCTGTCGCGCAGCCATTTCACTGCTCGGCGGCAGGTGCTGCAATTGGAGTAGGTGTAAATTTTAAGCATTGGCCTCACCAATGATTGCCGATGACACCATCCCGTTTCAGCGGGATTCCGTGCATTTCCGAGCTTATGCTGATGCCAGTAGGATTTGCGGCTGCCGTTTCGCGATTTGCAAAAGGCGCAACGCCGCTCCCGATGGATGGCGACGATTTTTTTCCCAACTGCGAACCGTCACTGGCGTGACGTTCAAATAAGCGGCAAACACAGAGATGCTGGCATTAAGCTTCCGGCGAATGTGCGCTACTTCATCCGGACTGATGCGACGGATCAAAGCAGGCGGTGTGGTCGTTCTCAACGTGAGCTTACCCTTTGCGTGAGCGAGGGCTTCTTTCATGCCGCTGATAAGCGCGGCTTCGTTAAACGGGATTCCTTTTTTCATCGGCGATGCTCCATTTTGATATGTTCGGCAATTTGGCGGACGGCTTTTTTGCCTTCGGCAGAGATGCTTTCGGCTTCTCCTTTAGTGAAAAGGCAGAGGAAGTAAATCAGGTGGCGATTTGGCAGATAAAGATAGAGGACGCGGGCTCCGCCGCTGGTACCTTTGCCTTTGCGGCCATTCTGACTTTGCGCACGCCACCACAACCGACCAATAGGGGACCCTTGGAAGGCAGGAGTGAAAGTTGTGTTTGAAATGCGGCATAGCCGTCGTCGCTGATGAGACCGACAATTTGACCGGTAAAGGTCGTGGTCTCGACGAACGTAAGCAACGGTAAACGTGTTACATAGTAACACCATTGTCAAACCCGAATCGCTTGCGGAAATGTCCGGGCGAGTCGTAGGCCGAGACTGACGTCATTCACTCGGATTATAGCAACCTGATCCTATGCAAGGAACTGGGGAAACTGCGCCCGACCAACCTTTGGCCCATGTTTGGCCGGAAGCGCAAGGGATCGAGCCGAGTCGGTCGCACCCCCAAATCAAGGAGCTTCCCTTGCGCCGGTTTTCGAATGAGGCAATTTCATCGACGATGGAAGTACGCAATCGGCGGGGTTCAGGCGCCGCAATGATAGCGGTAACCGTCAGCCTGCCGTTGCTTGGCGCATGGCTGCGGGGACCCTCCCTGACTCCGCTTTTCAGTTGGCCGCCGCCGGTGATGCCAGCGAACTATCCTCGCTTCTCATGGCTGGCGGCCGCTTTGGCCGTCGCACCGATTGCCGGATTGATGGCATCTTGGGCGTCTGCATGGAAGGGCCCGACGGCTGGAAGCGAAAGACGCCGCATCCCTCGAGCCATGCCGGCCTGGGGTTGGATGGCGATCGGTTGGACCCTTGCGTGGTGGCTGCTGGCCTGGACGCGTTTCCGCTGGTTTTCCCCGCTCCAGCTCTACACCTTCTTTCCACTCTGGCTGGGCTTCGTCGTCGGGGCCAATGCGCTGACTTGGCGTCGGGCCGGCACCTGCCTGATGCTAAGAGACTCCAAGGCATGGCTGAGGCTGTTCATCGCCAGCGCGGCTTTTTGGTGGGTGTTCGAGTGGCTGAATCGCTTTGGACGAAACTGGCGCTATCTCAACGCCGAAGCCTTTGGTCCCCTGGGCTACGCCGTCCACGCCACCCTTTGTTTTTCGACCGTCCTCCCGGCGGTGACAGCTGTTCGCGAATTGCTCGGAACGTACTTGAGCCTCCAGGTGAATTTCGCCCAAGGACCGCGGTGGCATTGGCTGACCAGCCGCCGAACGGGATGGTGGCTGATCGCCGGAGGCTTGGCTGGGCTCGTGCTCATCGGCTCCTGGCCGCAGGAGTTCTATCCGGCAATCTGGATAGGGCCGCTGGCCGCGGCATGGGGTATGGGGATCCTTTCAAATCGCCCGAGCGTGACGGGCGAAATCGCGACGGGCGATTGGCGGCGCGCGGCATCCTGGATGCTCGCCGCGACGATCTGCGGCATTTTCTGGGAAATGTGGAATTTCCATAGCGTGGCCAAGTGGGTCTAC
>DASRLE010000133.1:0-6595 GCA_035648615.1 Saccharimonadales bacterium (SeqCode)
TCCGGATGATCGCGAACGCTTGACCGGGGGCAGCCGGGTCATTCTGATCGTCGAGGATGACGAGTCCTTCGCCGGCATTCTTTCGGATGTCTCCCACGAATTGAATTTTCAGGCGCTGATCGCCGACAGCGCCGAAGAGGCCCTGGCCTTGGCGCAGCAATTTCAACCCAGCGCCATTATTCTTGATATCGGCTTGCCGGATAATTCCGGCATGTTCGTTCTCGAACGCCTCAAGGCGGACTCGCGCACCCGCCATGTTCCCGTTCACGTCGTCTCAGGCAGCGATTATTCCGAGACGGCGCTGTCGATGGGGGCCGTGGGTTACATGCTCAAACCGGTGCAGCGCGAGCAATTGGTCGAGGCGTTTCACAAGCTGGAATCGCGCCTCACCCAAAAACTTCGCCGTGTCCTTGTGGTGGAGGACGACCCCGTGCAACTGGAAAGCCTCGGGCACCTCCTTGGCTCGCGCGATGTCGAGACGGTGGGCGTGCGCACTGCGGCGGAATGCCTGGAAAAACTCAAGGCGGCCACTTTCGATTGCATGGTGCTTGATCTCAGCCTGCCGGATGCTTCCGGTTTTTCGCTGCTCGAAACGTTGAGCGCCGAGGAAGCCTATTCGTTTCCGCCGGTGATTATTTACACGGGCCGCGAGTTGAGCATGGACGAAGAGCAGCGCCTGCGAAAATATTCCAAATCCATCATCATCAAGGGCGGCAAATCGCCCGAGCGGTTGCTGGACGAAGTGACTCTTTTCCTGCATCAAGTCGTTTCCGATCTTCCGGCCGAACAGCAACGCATGCTCGAAAAAGCCCGCAGCCGCGACTCCGCCTTGGAAGGCAGGCGCATTCTCATCGCGGAGGACGATGTCCGCAACATCTTCGCCTTGACGTGCCTGCTCGAGCCAAAAGGCGTCAAAGCGCAAATTGCCCGCAATGGCCGCGAGGCGTTGCGCGCCCTTGAGCAGGCGGAGCAAAATTCTGCGGAACGCATCGACCTCGTTCTCATGGACATTATGATGCCGGAAATGAACGGCTTGGAGGCCATGCGCGAAATCCGAAAAAATCCCCAGTGGCGGCGTTTGCCCATCATTGCTTTGACCGCCAAGGCGATGAAAAACGACCAGGAGCAATGCATCCAGGCCGGGGCCAACGACTATCTGGCCAAACCTCTGGACGTCGAAAAGCTGCTCTCGCTCATTCGTGTATGGATGCCACGATAAGAAGCCTTGCCGTCGTCACGGAAGACATCGAATTGCGCCTGCTGCTGGAGGCCATCTACCAGAGGTATCACTACGATTTTCGCAATTACTCGATGGCCTCGCTCAAACGCCGCCTCTCCCAAGCCAAGGACCTTTTCGGTTGCGCGAGCTTTTCCAAGCTCCAGGACAAAGTGCTGCATGACGGCGCAATTCTTCCCCGCTTGCTCGGCTTTCTCACCGTGCAGGTCAGCGAGATGTTCCGGGATCCCGGGTATTTTCTCGCTCTGCGCAAAAGCGTGGTGCCGCATCTGAAAACCTATCCCTCGCTCAAAGTGTGGGTGGCCGGATGCAGCACGGGCGAGGAACTCTATTCCCTGGCCATTCTTTTTCGCGAGGAAGGGCTGGAGAGCCGAACCCTCTTTTATGCGACCGACATCAATTCCACCTCGCTGGAATTAGCGCAGTCGGCCGTTTACGGGTTGGATCGCATTGCCCTTTTCACCAAGAACCATCGCGAGGGCGGGGGAAAATCTTCGCTCTCAGATTACTATACGGCCGCGTATGGCGCGGCGGTCTTTGACAAAAGCCTGCGCGAACGCACGGTGTTCTCTGATCATAGCCTGGTCTCGGACTCGGTCTTCGCCGAGATGCAGTTTGTCTCCTGCCGCAACGTCCTCATCTACTTCAATCGCGACCTGCAAGACCGCGCCATCGGGCTGTTCAAGGACTCTTTGGTGCGCAAGGGTTTTTTAGGATTGGGCGCCCGCGAGAGCCTGCGCTTTTGTTCGCATTCCGCCGCCTTTTCGGATTTTTCACGCGCTGAACGCATTTATCAAAAGGAGGCGCCGTGAAGCCCGCTTTCAAACCGGAGGCGATTGTCATCGGCGCCTCCGCCGGCGCGATCGAGGCGCTGGGGAGGATTCTGCCCGTCCTTCCGGCCGGCTATCCTTTGCCGATGTTGATTGTGGTTCACGTACCGGCCGACATGAAAAACACCCTCGCGGAACTATTCGCGCCCAAGTGCAAAATTGAAGTCAAGGAAGCGGAAGACAAGGAAGAGGTTCGTCCTGGGGTGGCTTATTTTGCTCCGCCCAATTATCATCTGCTGGTGGAATCCGATGGCACATTATCCCTTTCGAGCGACGAACCTGAGCTTTTTTCTCGCCCCTCGATTGATGTCCTCTTCGAATCGGCTGCGGACGCTTATGGCGCGGGGTTGGTGGGCGTCGTCCTGACGGGCGCCAACAGTGACGGCGCGAAGGGCCTGCTCGCCATCGGCGCGGCGGGCGGCCTGGCGCTGGCGCAAGAACCACAGAGCGCCGAAGTTGGAACCATGCCCGAGGCGGCGCTCAAGGCGTGCCCCGACGCGCGGGCCATGACTGTCAATGATATTGCCACGTTGCTGGCGCAATTGCCGCACAACCCACCCGTCTGATGCTCAGTCAACCCATCAAATTCCTGCTAGTCGATGACCTGGACGCCAACCTGGTCGCTCTGGAGGGCTTGCTCAGGCGCGGCGGGCTGGAGGTGCTCAAGGCCCGCTCCGGCAAGGAGGCCCTCGAATTGCTCCTGGTCCACGACGTGGCGCTGGCTTTTCTCGATGTGCAAATGCCGGAAATGAACGGGTTCGAACTGGCGGAATTGATGCGCGGCACCGAGCGCACCCGGCGCGTGCCCATTATATTCTTGACGGCTGGCGCGGCGGACAAGGAACGGCGGTTTCGCGGTTACGACGCCGGCGCGGTGGATTTCCTCTTTAAGCCCGTCGAACCGCACATCCTGCAAAGCAAGGCTGATGTCTTTTTTGAACTGGCCCGCCAGCGCGACGAATTGCGGGCGGTGGCTGAGGAGAAAGCGCGCCTGGTTTCCGCCCTCAGCGACGCGCAGAAGGAATTGCAGGTCCACGCCCAGCGCCTGGAGCAGCGCGTGCGCGAGCGCACGGCTTCCCTCGAAGAAACCAACAATCACCTCGAAGCCTTTTGTTATACGATTGCGCACGACTTGCGCGCCCCGCTGCGCGCCCAGCACGGCTTTGCCCAGGCGCTCCTGGACGATTATGGAACTTCTCTCGGCGAAACCGGCCGGGACTTCGCCGAGCGCATCAAATCGGCGGCGGCGCGCCTGGAGGATTTGGTGGATGATCTGCTCTCCTACTCGCGGATCAGCCGCACCGAGATGCCCATCGCCCGCGTCAACCTGCGCGAAATCGTTTCGCGCGTTTGCGATGAAATGTCGTTTGTCATTTTGGATGCGGGGGCCAAGGTTGAAATCCAGGCGTTCGACTGCCATATTAGCGGCCACGAAGCCACTTTGCGCATCACCCTATCAAACCTGCTCTCGAATGCATTGAAGTTTAACCGGCCCGGAATTCCGCCTCAAATTCAAATCCGCGCCGAGGAGCGCGGCGCGCGCATCCGTCTCTGGGTGGTTGACAACGGCATCGGCATCGCTCCTGAATATTTTCAGCAAATCTTCGGTGTGTTCCATCGCCTTCACAAGACCGGCGACTATCCCGGCACCGGCGTCGGGCTGGCCATCGTCAAGAAAGCCATCGAGCGCATGGGCGGGCAGGTGGGGGTCGAAGCCGAGGTCGGCGCCGGCAGCCGTTTCTGGATCGAATTGGAAAAGGCCAATTAGGAAATCAACTGGAGATATTGAAAAGGCCCTGCGAATGAATTGCGGGCCTTTCCGGGTTTGAACTGCGAAGTGCGATCACACCGGCTGCTCAGTGGCAATGTCTTCGATGCTGGTAATGTGCAGGAGGGCGCATTCGACAAGCTTTTCGGCAAACGAGTCTGCATCAAGATTGACGCCGATCAGGATGGAGTTCTTTTTGAGCAACGCGGTATCGTGATTTGGCACGGCGAACGCTCTTCCATCTGACATGGTGATGCGGAATGGCCTGAACGGGTATTCGTTCATGCGCTCGCGCAATTGGGCGGCTGTTAGCATAGGGCTGTTAGGCAGCCTGCAGTTCTTCGATGCGTGTTATGTGGAGTATGGCACAGCGAACGAATCGCTCGGCGATGCCGGTCGCATCCGGCGCAACGCCGATCTCGACCGCGTTTTTAGAAATAAGCATCATATCATGGTTGGTGATGTCATACCGGGTGCCGTCGCTTGTATGAATGGCGAACGGTTTGAAATCTTTTGCGGTCAATAAAGCTCGAATTTCGAGAGCGTTAAACATTGGAATATTTTATCCTGTCCGGTTTGAGTTTTCAACAATGTTTCCTTGGTTGACCATTCTCCGATGGCAGTAGAATCGAAACTCTAGTTTAACCCCTTCGCCGCCCTTTTATTGTGCGACTGCCCGGTAAAAGCGTAACGTCCGGTTGGTGGACGTAGTATCGAAGAAAAGATACGGCGAACTCGATAAAAAGATATTTGTTAGTGACACCCAATTGGTGTTGTTTAAAGAGTCAGTGAACTGAAGGTTGTACGTGCCGCCGAGGGCGCCTTGGATGGAAATTCCAGGATACATCTGTATGGCTAATTGCGCGGGCGCATTCGACGCTGTCACAGGAAAGGGGGCGACAATCAAGCTTAAGGTGAGGCTAAGCAGCCCTCCTGAGGACACAATCGTTTGAGTGTTATTTGTTGGGTTTATCCTCACTATCGCGTTGCTCACTGTTTGAAACGAAAGCAGCGTTCCGCTTGGCTCAAGCGCAACGTCACGAGGAACGTTTAGCAATCCCCCCGAGACCACCGTCGAGACGGCCCCTGCAGTGCTGACCTTCTGAATTCTATTGGTTCCATCAGTGCCCAAGTAAACATTGCCAGCAACGTCAATGGTCATCCCCCAAGGCGAGCTTGGAAAAAGATTCGTTGCCACCAGCCGTTGCGCGTGCGTGGTGGTATTAACGCCAATGAGGGACCCGCTATAATTATCGGCAGCCATGAGCTCACCCGACGGCAAGAATCCAAGGCCGATTGGGCCCGTAATGTAGCCGCCAGAGGCAACCGAGGATTGAGCGCCTGTGTTGGGATCGACCTTGACGATGTCAGCGTTAGGACCGTAAACAGCAACATAAATATCGCCATTCGGAGCCACGATTAATCCGAATCTTACTGTGCCTTGGGCGTCTGTCCCCAATAACCCTCCGCTGGATATGTTGGTTATCGCGCCCGTCACGAGATTGACCCTGCTGACTGTGGGTTCATGTTGCAGCACAATTAGGTCTCCGTTTGGTGAGAAGGCCAGATCATGCACCCCGCCGTACTGTGTGCCGTTAGTGGTGACGGTCGTGAATGTCGCCAATAATGTCTGTTGTCCAGTATTCGGATCAATCTTGATTACGGTGCTGTTACCATCATTGCCAACGAGAATGTCGCCAGTATTTATCGTAAAGCCGATCGCTTGCGGCGTAAAGGCTGCACAGCTCGCAATGGCGAGCGTCATTAACAAATGGAGCGCATTGATAAGGGCGGAAGCTTTTTGCTTTCGTTTCTCGACGGATTGGATGATTTTCATTTTTTAGCGTGAATCAATCCGCTGAATGGAAGTCCCTCATTCCTTCTGCGCCGCTCATCAGCTTGCGAGCTTGGCTAAATCGGCGGCTTTGCCAGTACAAAAGTGCCGCGCCCACTACGAAACCGGCAGGGGCCACAATCCGGACGAAAAGTCCGGCATGCAAGTTCAATGCGACAAGCGCACTGGCGATGCACACCTCCATAGTCGCCAAGCCCAAATAAACCCGTTCCGCACGATAAGCGAGAGCCATGTCAGGTGCGTGTGACCTCCAGCGGCGGCGCTGCTCTTCGATCAATGCTGCCGCTTTCGATTTGTCCATAAGAGTAAAATGGCCGACTCTCGTTGTAATTAGCTGCTTATTGGTCTTCGACCGCTGGAATTGAGCTGATGGGGATGGAGTTGGTATCAGTGCCGGGAGGAGGTGTTTTCTTGTGCGCGTCTTTCTTGGCTTGCTCGGCCTTTTTCTCGCGATCGCGGAGCAGTTCGGCTTCGATGGCGGCGTTGCGCTTTTCTTCGTCCTGGCGAATTTCCAGTTCGGCTTGTTTGACGCCGGAAAGTTTGTTGCGTTCGGTGGTGGCGACGACGGCGGCCAATTCCGGCGTGGGCAAGACGGTCGGACGCATCAGCATAATCAATTCCGTGCGCAAGTTCTGGATGGCGGTGCTGCGGAACAGGTTGCCCAGCCATGGAATGTTCATGAGGAGGGGAACGCCGGAAAGCGCTTTGCTGCGGCTGTCGCTAATAAATCCGCCCAGGATAATGGTCTCGCCGTTGCGCACGGCGACCTTCGCGCCGGCCTGGCGTTTGGTGGTGGTGGGCACGCCGCCGACGCCGGAGATTTGCACGTCGGGGCCGAGTTGTTCCACGTCGGCCTGGATGTCCATCACGACCAGCCCGATGGGTTCCGCCGCCACCAGCGGCCG
>DASRLE010000134.1:0-2315 GCA_035648615.1 Saccharimonadales bacterium (SeqCode)
GCCGAACCCGGCGTCCCGGGGGCCCCGCCCCGCCCCCGCTTTGTGCCGCCGCCGGTGGCGGAGATTGCCCCGCTCTTCCCGCAACTTGAACTTCTTAGCCTGATCGGCCAGGGCGGCATGGGAGCGGTCTATAAGGCCCGCCAGCCGGCGCTGGATCGTTTCGTCGCCCTAAAAATTTTGCCGCCCGCGGTGGCGAATGATCCCGGTTTCGCCGAGCGATTCAATCGCGAGGCCCGGGCTTTGGCGCGCTTGAATCATCCCAATATTGTGGCCGTGCATGACTTTGGCAAAGTGGGCGAGCTGCACTATTTCCTGATGGAATTCGTCGATGGAGCCAATCTGCGCCAAGTCGAGCAGGCGGCTGGAATCTCCCCAGAACAGGCGCTGGCCATCGTTCCCCAAATTTGCGAAGCGCTTCAATTTGCCCATAACGAGGGCGTCGTTCACCGCGACATCAAGCCGGAAAATATTTTGATGGATAAGAAAGGCCGGGTGAAGATCACTGACTTTGGCATCGCAAAAATTGTCGGGGCGATGGCGGACAAACCTTCCCTGACCGGTGTCAAAGACATCGTTGGCACGCCGCACTACATGGCGCCCGAGCAGGTCGAGAAACCGGAAACGGTCGATCATCGCGCGGACATTTATTCGCTCGGCGTGGTTTTTTATGAAATGCTCACCGGTGAGCTGCCGCTGGGGAAATTCGCCCCGCCCTCCCAGAAAGCCCAGTTGGACGTGCGGCTGGACGAAGTCGTTTTGCACACCTTGGAGAAGGAGCCGGAACGCCGCTACCAGCACGCCAGCCAGGTAAAGACAGATGTGGAAAGCATCACCCGGCCACCGGACGCCGCGGCGGGCGCCGTCCCGCCGCCCATCCCGCCCGTCGGTCTGCCCGCAGACACGAGCGACAAATTGATTCTTCCCGCTTTTTTGCTGGCCTTCTTTTTTGGCGTGTTCGGCGCGCACCGCTTCTACGTCGGAAAAATAGGGACGGCGATTTTGCAGTTATGCACCTTGGGCGGATTCGGCGTCTGGGCGATGATTGACTGGATTCTGATCCTCTGCAAGGCCTTCACCGATGGCAAAGGAAAAAGACTGACCCGCTGGGTGTATTGTGAAACCGACGAGTCGAAATCCAATAGCGAAAGCGACAAGATACTGCTTCCGGCTTTTTTGCTGGCCACGTTTTTCGGGGTGTTTGGCGCGCACCGCTTCTATGTCGGTAAAATAGGGACGGGGATTTTGCAGCTATTCACTTTCGGAGGCTTTGGCATCTGGACCGCGATTGACTGGATTTTGATTCTTTGCAAGTCATTCACCGATGGCAAAGGAAGACGAATAACCCGATGGCTTCACGTCGATGCCAGCAAGCCGAGACCGGCGGCGGTCCTGGGAGCGGCCGGCATGGGAGCGCTATAATTGCCGGCCAAAATTTCTTTGCGGCCTTTTGGCTGGTTGTTCGCTAAGGTGCGATATGGATCCCGGACAGGAATACCAGGCGCGCCTCGCTCGTTGGACGAAGCGTGACCAAGATGACGAGCAACGGCATCGCCGCTTGGGCGGTTTGCGGATTTCCTTTGCGGCGGTTTTAATTGTTCTAACTCTGCTTTTGGTCAGAAATTTCCTGGGAGTGGGACTCGCTTTTACCGGCCTCGTCATCGGGCTTTTTTTAAGCGGCATGGTGCATGATCGCGTCTTGAAGTTGCGCGACAAGGCGCGGCGTGGGATTCGGTTTTACCAAGCCGGGCTGGATCGGCTCGCTGATCAATGGGCTGGGAAAGGTTCGCCGGGAACAGAGTTTCTGGATCCGCATCATCCTTATGCCATTGATTTGGACATCTTCGGAACCGGCTCGGTCTTTGAACTGCTGAACAGGACGCAAACGCAAGGCGGCCGCACAACTCTGGCGGACTGGTTGTTGCATCGCATCCCCGCTGACGAAATTCGCGGCAGGCAAACGGCCGTGGCGGAAATGCACGACAAACTCGACTTGCGCGAGGACCTTGCTCTTCTGACCGCTGACCCCAAAGCTCATATCCAGACCGACGCCTTGATCGCCTGGGCCGCCGCGCCGCGCCTGCCGGCAGCGGGGCCCGTCCGCATTGTCGCCTTTTGCCTTCCGCTGCTCACTTGGGGTTTGCTCGCTGCGCAAGAAGTCCGGTTATTCGCCGTCGCTCTGGCCGCGCAAGTTGTCTTCGGGCTTCTTTACCGCAAGCGCGTCGCGCAAGTCTTCGAGGCCTTGACCGTCCCGGCCCACGACTTAAACTGGCTGGCCGCAATTTTTCGGCGCTTGGAAAACGAGCAATTCCAAACGC
>DASRLE010000135.1:0-12069 GCA_035648615.1 Saccharimonadales bacterium (SeqCode)
TTGCCGTAGTGAAAAATCAAATACTCGGCGACGGCTCGTTCCGTGTCGTAATAATTTTCAGCCATAGTTTTTTACGAGGCCAGCAATCGCCGCAGATAGGCCGAGGGCTGATAATCTTCGATGACTACTTCCTGCCGGCCATCGCGATACATCCGCGCCTGGGTCACGCGAATTTCCGGGGTCTTGGTGGGCGAAAACAAGATGTCGTCGTGCGTGGCGTTTTTGGAATTGGCGAATTTATCCGGGGTCAAATGGCCGCCCAGATGATCGCTGCGTCCGGTCGCGACATGCAGAGTGCCGAGAATTTTTTCATCCTGAATATCGCGGCCCGAGGGCGGAAGTTCCTGCGTGCCAAACCCCAACTCGCCGATCTCGCCAGTGACGGGATCAGATTTCAGTTTTCGATTATGTTCATCCACCACGGTTTGCCGGCCTTGCAGCAAGGTGGCTTGTTGAATTCGTCCGCCGCTGACTTCCATCAAGCCAATCGTGCCGTCTTCGTAACGCAATGGAAAAACACCCTCCGCGCTCGCCGGCACGAAATAAACTTCGCCTGCCGGCAGGTTGGCCACATCGGGTTTGTCGCCCCGGCACATGCCATGGCTTTTCTGCGCTTCCTGCCGCGCACATTGCAAAGTCAGCTTGTGCTTTTGTCCGGCCACTTCAAAATCGATTTCAAAATAGTCGGCCCGGGTCAGGCCCAGGCGAAGTTTCTCCGCGTTGCGGCTGACGGCATTATAATCGACGGACAGGCCGGTGCGTAGAATGATGTCGTTCAAGCCATGCAGCGTCGCGCCGCGAAAACCAAACTTTTTGGCGAACGCCGTGAGTGGCGCCGTCGCGGAAAAGGTCGAGATGCAAAGGATGATGTTATAATTGGGATAAACATCCTTTTCCAAATTCACTTCCCGTCCGGCCGGGTCGAACGCGACGCTGGGCAAATCGAGATTGCTGCCGCCCGTCACCTGGTAAGCGAACAAATCGCCGCCCGTCAATTTCATTTCGGCCAGGCCGCCATTCTTAAGCCCCTCGTAAAACACCTCGCAGGCATGGCGTTGAATGGTGAGACTCTTGTCACGTAAAAAGGCGAAGTCCTTGACCGCGCGAGGGTCGGGCAGGTCAATCAAAATGGCCACGCGCTCGCTGGGTTTCGGCGCAAAGACGGTGGTAAGGAGGCGGGTCAGGCTAAAGGGAGGAAACGCTGGTTTATCCATGATCGTTAATTTTTTAATCCGGCATCCGTTTGGCAAATTTAGCAGTGAACACGACAAAAATCCAGCCGCCCTATTTTCAGTTGACCTCAGCGGCCAAACCCATTGAAATCATAGCGCGAGATTCTTTTGAAGCCATCGTTTAATATCACCTGGGCCGAAGCCGCCGCCCTTGACGAAATCCCCTCTCCCGCTCTTTTAGTCGGTTTGGAGCCGATTGAATATAATCTGGGGCGAATGCTGGCCATCGCGGGAGGTCCGCAACGGCTGCGGCCTCATGTCAAAACCCACAAATTGCCATGGCTGGTGCAACGCCAGCTTGCCCTCGGCATCGAACGCTTTAAATGCGCCACCATCGCCGAAGCGGAAATGTGCGCCGGGGCCGGCGCACCCGATGTGCTGATCGGCTACCCCCTAGTCGGCCCCAATATCGGACGTTTGCTCGTGTTGCAAAAGACGTTTCCCGGCACGAGGTTCTCCTCCGTGGCCGACGATGTCGCGGCATTATGCGCCCTGTCAGCCGCCGCCGTGCTGCGCCGGAAGCGCATCGAGGTCCTCCTTGATCTCGATGTGGGGCAGCATCGCACCGGCGTCATTCCCGGCCCCGAGGCGGTCGAGGTTTATCGAACGCTGGTGGGATTTCCCGGGCTGATCCCCGGCGGGTTGCATGCTTATGATGGGCACTTGCAGCGGACCGATCCAGTGGCGTGCGCCGAGGCGTTTGCGCCGGTTTTTGCATTGCGCGACGAATTGGTCCGCCTTCGTTTTCCGGTGCCGCGCATCGTGGCGGGCGGCACGCCGACCTTTCCCCTTCACGCCGCCCGGCAGGACGTCGAGTGCAGTCCCGGCACGGCGGCTTTGTGGGATGCCAGTTCCGCCACCGCCATGCCGGATATGGACTTTCAACCCGCCGCCGTCCTCTTGACACGCATCGTCAGCCGGCCGGGCGAGGACTGTCTTTGCCTCGACCTGGGCCACAAGGCAGTCGCTTCGGAAATGCCGCACCCCCGCGTTCTCTTTCCCATGTTGCCGGAGGCTGAAGCTGTCACCCATAGCGAGGAACATCTGGTGGTGAGGACGCCGCGAGCGAGCCAGTTCGCCGTAGGCGATTTCCTGCTGGGGGTGCCGTGGCATGTCTGTCCCACCCTGGCTTTATATGCCGAAGCGCTTGTGATCAGCCAAGGCAGAGTGACCGGAACCTGGCCCATTGACGCCCGCGCCAGGAAACTCACGATATAGCGGGGTCTAGTCCACCAGTTCTTTTTCGATTTGCTCGAGGGTTTTGCCTTTGGTTTCGGGCAGGCAGAGTTTGATGAAGACAAAGCCCGCCAAACAAATGCCGGCATAAACCCAAAATGTGCCGGCCGGGCGCAGTATTTTGTTCAGGGTCGGAAAGCTATATGTCAACAAGAAACAGGCGATCCAAAGCGAGCCAACAGCGATGGACATGGCCGCGCCGCGAATGCGATTGGGGAAAATTTCCGAGATGACCACCCAAACCACCGGCGCAAGGGACATCGAGTAGCAGGCGATGGCGGCTAAGACAAGCAGAAGCATAGGCAGCCCTGTCACATGAGTCTGGTAGCAGTAGCCAAGGACGGTATAAATGACCGCCAGACTGAGTGAACCAAAGAGCATCAAAGGGCGGCGGCCCCGTTTGTCCACCAAGGCCAAAGCGACAAAAGTAAACGCCATATTGACTGAACCGGTCCAGGCGATGTTCTTCAAAGTGTCCGAGATGTCATACCCGGCGGCGGAAAAAATTTCTTCGGCGTAGTTGAAGATGACGTTGATGCCGCACCATTGCTGAAAAACCGCCAAACCAATGCCGAGGAGAAGGACCTTGACCATTTTGGGTTCGAGCAAATCCCAGAAGTTGACCTGATGAATTTCCTTGCGGACGGTCGCATCGATTTCCGCCAGGGCCTGATGGGCATAAGCCTCGCCGCCGATTTTCGCGAGGATTTCGCGCGCCTGAGCAGGATTGCCATTCTTGACCAGCCAGCGCGGACTTTCTGGAACCAGCCGCATGCCGAGGAAAAAAAGAAGCGACGGCGCCGCCGTGACCCCGAACATCCAGCGCCAGCCGACTTGTCCATTCCATGATTTCAAAATTTCCGGCGCGGTGGCGTGCGGCGGAACTTTGTCCGCAATAAGGTAGTTAATGACTTGGGCGAGCAGGATACCGATGACGATCGTCAGTTGGTTAATCGCGACTAACTTGCCACGAGCCTGGGCGGGAGCGACTTCGGCGATATACATTGGCGAAAGATTGGAAGCCAGCCCGATTGCAACGCCTCCCACAATCCGCCAAAAAACAAAGCTGGAGAACTGGCCGGCCATAGCCGTGCCAATGGAGGAGACGGCGAATAAAAAGGCCGAGAGAAGCAGAAGCCGTTTGCGGCCGGTTTTGTCACTTAATCCGCCGGAAAGTAGGGCGCCAATCAGGCATCCGATCAGCGCACAACTCATGGCCCATCCTTGCTGGCCGGTGCTTGTCAAGTTGAAGAACTTTTCATAAAACGGCTTGGCTCCGCCGATGACGACCCAATCATACCCAAAGAGCAATCCCCCCAGCGCCGCCACGAAGGAAATCGTCCAGATGTAGGGGCGGTTATACTCTGACTGAAGGCTGGAGCCTTCGGGTCGATCCGTTATGATCATAGCTTGAAAGGACGGGCGTCGGTTCAGGGGTGGAGAGGTCAAGGGCCAAGGCGTGATTCGGATCCCGCTTCAGGACCCCGGCCAATAGCCGTTCGGCCGCGGCGGTTTTGCCCAAGCCGAGATTAGCCTGGGCTTGGAGCAATAAAGCGGTCGTTTCCTGGCGGAATTGAATGTCTTCGTCGAAGAGCAGCATGGCCGGAAGCGACGTGGCAAAATAGTCAATCTCGGCCTTCGTGTGAGCCAGCTTGCGCCCATATTCGAGAAGTTCGCGCAAAAGCTTTTGCATGCGCTGTTTTTGTCCGAGGCGTCCCAAAGCCCGCGCGGAGAAGTAAGTCATTTCCGAGAAAATACGCACGCTCATCTGCTGAAAATCACCCCGAAAATCTGCGGCGGCCTGCCAATATTTTTGCGCGGCAGCCTTGTCGTCCATCGCGGCGCAACTAACTCCCAGCCAATAATAGATGTCACTCTGATTGCTGAGCAGGTGCTTGGCTTCGCCCAAATTGTCGGGCGCAGTCAGCGCTTCCTCGAAGTGAGTGCGGGCCTTGCGCAGATTGCCGTGCGCCAGCGCCTTGCGGCCGAGCGATAAGTGGGTGCGGACGTGCTGATGGATGGCCTGCCCTTCGCCTCCTTCCCAGGGTTGGAAGTGGCGGGTGGAAATAATTTGCAACGCGCGGGCCGGTTGGTCCATCTGATTGTAAAGGGCGCAAAGCTCGATGGACAGATCGTCGCGCTGACTTACCAAGGCGGGATATTTCTCCAGTTCGCGCAGCCGGTTTTGCGGCGATTCACCCAGGCGCTTCCAAAGTTGGTCCCGCTCATAAAGCAAACGCGCGTCGGTGGGCTTGGCCAGAAAGGCACGGTCATAAGCTTGCCGGGCTTTCGCTGGTTGTTGGGCAATATTGAAGTAACCAATCCCCAAATTTCTCCATACCACCGAGTAGCTCGGATCGAGTTTCGCGCTGTTTTCCCAGAATTGAATGGCATCCTCATACCGGCGGCGGTCATAGAATAAGTTGCCGAGATAACAGGCGGCGCGCGCATCGCTGGAATTGGCGCGCATGGCCGCAGTGAGAATGGCGATCTCTTCGAGTCGCGAGGGGAAGCAATAGTCGGGTGGCTGAGCGGCGGCTTTTTGATAACTGGCCAGCGCGCGTTTTTTGTCGCCCATTTTTTCATGCAACCAGCCGAGATAGTAGGCGATCATCGGCTTCGTGCCCCAGTCGAGGGTCGGTAATTGGGATGGTTTGCGCGCCTGAAATTGTAATAATTGGATGGCTTCCTGGTAAAGACCGGCCCGGGCGAAATCGAGGGCTACATCCAATCGAATTTGGCCGTGGGCTGTAATTACGCGGCCCGAAAGATGGCGGGCCCACGTATCAAGCGGATCAAGCGCCAGCGTCTCGCGCAACGAGGCTTTGGCGCCGGCGCCTCGGCCCATCCTGGTTAACGCCATGGAGCGCAGATTACGCGCGCGAAGATTATCGGGATTGGTCCGAAGAGAACGGTCCAAATGTTCAAGGGCCTTGTTCCAATCTTGCCTGCGGCAGGCCAATTCACCCAACGCATGATGGGCGGCGGAAGACCAAGCCTGGTTCCAGCTTGCTTTGTGAAAAGCCGAGACAGCTTCCTCAAACAGCGTCGGCGAGTCGGCGGCGTCAAGCTGGTAACAGAGACACAAACCCAGATTGTAATAGGCTTCGCCATCATAGGGATTGGGATTGCGGCGGGTGAGGCGTTGAATGGCCGTTTGAAAATGTTGGGCCGCCCGCGCGAATTCCCCCTTCTGCAAATGCCAAAGTCCCATGGCGTTGTTGCAGCGCGCATCCAAGGGATCGCGCCGCAAGGCTTCCTTCCAATATAAAGCCGGCGAGCGGGTGGCATGGCGATATTGCTGGAGATGCAGCCCTGTCAAATACAGTTCATCCGCGCTGGCCATTTCGGAAGGGGGCAGCGGCTCCGTCGCCGGGGCGGGGACTTCGGTTTGATGGCGAGGCTGCGGGCTGTAAACAATAAGTTCTTTCCCCGCCTGCGAGAGGACGCGCAAAGTGAGGCCGTCTGGGGCAAACTTCCCCTGTTCCTGCTCTTGGAGAAATGATTTTCCCGGCGCAAGGTCCGCGTTCCATTCCAGGGCGGTCCCATTTCCCTCCAGCCGGATGAGCGCCTTGGGAAAGGAGGACGACACACTCACGCCCACGCGAATCTTTCCCTCACCGACTGTCAAATGAACGGCGGCATCGAGATTGGCGTGGTGAGCCGGGCCGATTTGCTGGATGGGGTACCAGAACTGGCTCCAGGCCTTGGTTTCGCCTGGTTGTAAATAAGAAAAATCGGGCTGGTTGTCCGTGAAAACTCCGGCCATTAACTCAATGTAGGGGCCGTCGGAATCGGTCAGATTGCGGTCCCAGGCGTAACCGAATTCATGATTGCCCCAGGTCCATTGTTTTTTGCCGGGGGCGATATGATGATCGGCCACATGCACGATGCCGGCCTGGGCGGCATGATCGTAGCCGCCAAAAAAATCCTCCTTTGTGCCCATGCACATATAAGAACAGGGGGTGGGAATATTGGCGTACCAGGAAAGATCGTTGGGACGGTAATTGACCGGCCCCTGGCCTCCGCTGTGCGGCGGCAAAAAATGGGCTGGACGCTCCTCGGGCGGCACGCCAGTGCGCCCGCGCTCGCCGTAATTGATGCCATAATAAGTGCCCTCGCACTCGGGATATTCGCAGGTGGCGCGCTTGGCGTGGTCCGCCACATAATAACAGTCGGGCGGAAAAAAAGATTGATAAGCTTCGTGAACGCGCGCTCCCACGTTGGCCCACCAAAGAAAACTCTGCGGCAGCGTCGTCCGGTTATAGGCGCGCACCTTCAACTCGATGATCGCGCGATCGGGATGCAGGCATACCCCGTGCATCCCCTTCATTCGGCAAAGGGGGTCGTGGTCGCTCAACCATACCGTCTTGGAGCCGTCCGAGTGTTCTTCAATTTCAAACTCAGCCGGCAGAAACGTGGTGGGACGATGATGCTGCGGCCAGTTGAATTCAATGCCGCCGGAAATCCATGGGCCTGCCAAACCGACCAGGGCGGGCTTAATGACCGTCTGGCGATAGATAAAGTCGTAACCGTTGGTTTTGTCCTGGGCGATATGGATGCGACCGCCAATCTCGGGGAGAATCATGACGCGGAGGAATTTGTTTTCCAGCCACACCGCCGTCCACTTGCGATTGGTCTTGTGATGGGCGATACGATCGGTAAACGGCAGAGGATAAACTTTTCCGCTGCTGCCTTGATAAACCCTTCTTTCCAGAAACATGGGATTCAAGTCCGGGGGAGCCGGCAGGTAAGTCGGTATCGTCACTGCCTCAGTCCAGACCCGGACACTCGAACGTTTACTCATAATCTTGAACTGCTTGGCATCTGTTTACAGGTGTCTCCCTTTATAGCGACGCAAGGCGGAAATGGCAATGGATTGAACACTTATTTAATGGATTATTCACTGGCGTGACTGAAGTTCGTTTTTGCATGGACGGCCGTTGTCCAAGGGGCCCGGCCATACTGCGCGCATGAAAAATAGACATGCTTCCAGTCCGCCGGAAAATGAATTGCGTGTGGTCGCCTGTTTTGGCGAAGCCAATTTGGTCACAAGCGGCGGGGCCGATTACGAATTGCGCAATGCTTCCGCGGAGGATTGCACCGCAGCCAAGGAATGGGTTTCCATCTTCATGCACGAGGCGGTGATTGTCCTCAAAGGCGGGCGACGAGCAGTTCGCGCTGATAGGTAAGTTCCTTGGGCAGGTCGGCGTCCAACCGGAAGAAAAGTTCTTCGTGGGAGAGGACTTCCCGCCGCCATTCGTCGTGATCGATGGATTGGGCTTGGGCCAATTTAGCGGAGTCGAAATTCTCAAGTCCGGCCAAGTCGAAATCGCGCGGGCCTGGCACCCAGCCCAGCGGCGCTTCCGAGGCGTCGGCCCGGCCGCGGGTGCGGTCGATGATCCACTTGAGGACGCGCATGTTTTCGCTGAAACCGGGCCACAGGAATTTTCTGTCTTGGTCGCGCCGATACCAGTTGACGTGAAAAATGCGCGGCGGGCCGGCCAGCTTTTTGCGCAGGCGCAGCCAATGTTGAAGGTAGCGGCCCATGTTGTAACCGCAGAAGGGCAGCATGGCCATCGGATCGCGGCGGACTTTTCCAACTTCACCAGTGGCGGCGGCGGTCGTTTCGGAACTAAGCGTCGCGCCCACATAAACGCCGTGGATCCAATTGAAAGCTTGATAAACCAGCGGAATGGTCGTGGCCCGGCGGCCGCCAAAGATAATGGCGCTGATCGGCACGCCGTTCGGGTCGCTGGCTTCGGGGGCGCACGCCGGATTGTTGTGCATCGGCGCGGCGAAGCGGCTGTTGGGATGGGCGGCCGGTTCGGGGGACGCGGGCGTCCAAGGGCGCCCTTTCCAATCCGTCAAGTGCGGCGGAGGCTCTTTGGTTTTTCCTTCCCACCAGACATCGAGGTCGGGGGTGAGCGCGACGTTGGTGTAAAGCGTGTCATGCGAAATAGTGGCCATCGCGTTGGGATTGGTCTCGACGTTCGTGCCGGGAGCGACGCCGAAATAGCCGGCTTCGGGATTGATGGCGTAGAGACGCCCGTCCGCGCCGGGTTTCATCCAGGCAATGTCGTCCCCGACGGTGCGAATTTTCCAGCCCGCAAATCGCGCCGGGGGGACAAGCATGGCGAAATTGGTTTTTCCGCAGGCGCTGGGAAAGGCGGCTACGACAAAGGTTTTTTCTCCGTCGGGCGATTCGGCGCTCAGGATCAGCATGTGTTCGGCCAGCCATCCTTCCTGACGCGCCATCCACGAGCCGATGCGCAGCGCGAGACACTTTTTGCCGAGCAAAACGTTGCCGCCGTAATTGGAGCCGATGGAAATAATCGCGTTGTCCTGAGGAAAGTGCGCGATGTAACGGCGAACAGGATCGGCCTGTAACATGCAATGCAGCCCGCGATTGAAATTTTCCGCCTGGCCGAGTTGATCGTATGCCGCCTGGCCCATGCGCGTCATAATCCGCATGCTGAGCACGACGTAAAGCGAGTCCGTTAATTCGATTCCAACCTTGGTCAAAGGAGAACCCGGCGGCCCCATTAAATAGGGAACGACGTAGAGCGTGCCGCCGCGCATTCCGCCGGCGCAGAGCGAGTGCAGTTTGGCGTACATCTCGGCGGGGACGGCCCATTGATTCGTCGGGCCGGCTTCCTCCTCCGTGGGCGTGCAAATAAAAGTGCGATCCTCCGTGCGGGCGACGTCATCCGCGCTCGAGCGGTGATAATAACAGCCGGGAAGTTTGTCCTGGTTCAACTTGAGCAAAATCCCGCGAGCCACCGCTTCCTCGGTGAGCGTTCTCTTTTCGGGTTCGGAGCCGTCGCACCAGAAGACATTCTCTGGCTGGCACAACTTCGCCATCTCTTGAACCCAGCGGAGGACGGCGGGATTGTCGGTGTTGGGCTGGTTCATTTTTGCCGCCGAAATATAGGCCTAGCGCGGAGCGAAACAAATTGAATTTTGACAAATTTACGGGCGGATAGATAGTTTCTGAATATGTCGAAAAAATCAGATACGCAAAAAAAACGAGCCGGGCGTCTTCCGGCTGAAACCCATCAGACCGTTTCCGAGCAAGCTGCTTCGCTGACCACCAACCAGGGGACCGTCATTTCGGACAATCAAAATTCACTGACAGCGGGCGCGCGCGGCCCGGTGCTGCTGGAGGATTTTGTTTTGCGCGAGAAAATTACCCACTTTGATCATGAGCGCATTCCCGAGCGCATTGTTCACGCGCGTGGTTCCGGGGCCTTCGGATATTTTCAATGTTATAAATCCTGCGCGGACATCACCAAGGCGGCGTTTCTCCAAGACCCGAAAAAGAAAACCGAACTCTTCGCGCGCTTCTCGACTGTGGCGGGCGGGGCGGGATCGATGGATTTGCCGCGTGATGTGCGCGGTTTCGCGGTTAAATTTTATACCTCTGAAGGAAACTTCGATTTGGTTGGCAATAATATTCCGGTGTTCTTCATCCAGGACGCCATCAAATTTCCCGACCTGATTCATGCGGTTAAAATGGAGCCGGATCGCGGCTTCCCACAGGCGGCCTCAGCGCACGACACCTTTTGGGATTTTGTTTCACTCACGCCCGAAAGCATGCACATGATCATGTGGGCCATGTCCGACCGCGCCATCCCGCGTTCGCTGCGGATGATGGAAGGGTTTGGCATTCATACTTTCCGGATGATCAATGCGAAGGGCGAATCGAATTTTATCAAATTTCATTGGCGTCCGACGATTGGCGCTTCGTCCGTGGTGTGGGACGAAGCGGTCAAAATCAGCGGGGCGGATCCTGACTTTCATCGCCGGGATTTGTGGGAGGCCATTACGAAGGGCGACTTCCCGGAATGGGAACTGGCCCTGCAGGTGTTTGACGAGGAGACGGCCGATACGCTGGATTTTGATGTGCTGGATCCGACAAAACTTATTCCCGAGGAAATTATTCCACTGCGCGTCGTGGGTAAAATGGTGTTGAACCGAAATCCGGACAACTTTTTCGCGGAAACTGAACAGGTCGCTTTTTGTCCGGCCAACATTGTGCCGGGAATCGATTTCAGCAACGACCCGTTATTGCAGGGGCGCCTTTTTTCCTATTTGGACACGCAGCTTAGCCGCCTGGGCGGGCCGAATTTCCATCAGATTCCCGTCAATGCGCCGCGCTGTCCTTTCCACAACATGCAACGCGACGGCCTGCGCCAGATGCAGGTTCCCAAAGGCCGCGTCGCTTATGAACCGAACTCGCTCGATCAAGGCGCTCCGCGTGAAAACCCGACCCTCGGCTTCAAATCGTTTCCCGAGGAAATGAACGGCGAGAAACAACGCCGCCGCATCGAAACTTTCGCCGACCACTATTCCCAAGCGCGCCTCTTTTTCCGTTCCATGACCGAGCCGGAGCAGAGGCACATGATCAGCGCGCTGGCCTTTGAGTTGGGCCATGTCGAGACGGCCGCCATTCGCAATCGTGTCCTGGGCCACCTGGCGAATGTTGATGCTACTTTGCATAAAGAGGTCGAGGAAGCCCTTGGCCTGCCCGGTGCGGCTGAAAAAGTCGAGCCAGCCGTCACGCCGCGCGACCTGAAACCCTCCGACGCGTTGAGCCTTCTCAAAAAAGCGCCCGCGACGTTAAAGGGCCGCAAGATTGGCGTGCTTCTCACCGACGGATTTGACGAAGAACTGCTCAACGCCTTGCGCGCTTCGGCCAAGAGCGAAAAAGCGGCAGTCGTTCTGATTGCGCCAAAACTCGGAGGCGCAAAAAACAGCGCCGGCAAACTTACTCCCGGGGACTTCGCCATCTCGGCTGCGCCGTCCGTCTTTTTCGATGCGCTGGTCATTCTGGCCAGTGAAGCAGCGGCGAAGGAACTGAGCCGGCAAGCCACGCCGGTCGATTGGGTGCGCGACGGTTTTGGTCATTTCAAAGTCATCGGCCACACCGCCGGCGCGCAACCGTTGCTTGATCGCGCCGGAGTTGAACCGGATGAAGGCATTATCGCTGTGAGCGATAAAAAATCCATTGGCGCCTTTATTAAAACCGCCAAGAATGGCCGAATCTGGGCGCGCGAACCGGGCGTGCGGCCGCCCGGCTGACCTTTTAACTCACCCCAGCGCGCGTTGGATCAATTGCTTTTCTTTCGATTCGAACGGCAAAGCCAGCGCGTGGCTGTGGGCGGAGGGGCTCATTTTCTTCCAGGTCTTCTGGATGGCGTTGACCAGTTTGTCTTCCGATGTCTTGCGAGCCAGGTCGCCCAGTTGAAATTCCAGGAAGACCAGGCAGAGCGCGTCCTCTAAGAGACGGCTCTCGGGATCGGCGGGGAAATTCTTTTTCAAATTGAGGTCCTGCACTTTTTTGATCAGCGCTTCATCCGCGCCGGCGGCTCGCAGAATCTCTCCAGCTTTTTGCGCGTGAAAATTTTTCAGGTCGTTGCGCCAGCACAAGTAGCCCGGTTTCGTCATCGGATAACTCGCGCGAGGAATGGTCCACCGGCAAATATGCTGGCAGCGGGCGGCGAGGCGCAACGGTTCGGAGGCGTCGGGCGCAAGCTTGAGCAGCCAGCCGGTCAGACGCCGGGCATAAAGAAGTTCGCGCGGCTCGAGGACGCCATCG
>DASRLE010000136.1:0-11581 GCA_035648615.1 Saccharimonadales bacterium (SeqCode)
CTGCTTGGCGGGCAGCTTCAGCAACGCCGCCTGCACGCGTCCCGCCACGTCACTCCCGTCCCGGTTCGACGGCGCCCCGTTCATCTGCGTCCAATCGGCGTGCATTTCAAAGCGGCAACTCTCCCGCCGCCGCCATGTCAAACACAAATTGATGGCAATGCGATAAAGCCAGGTGGAAAATTTGGCGGCGCCCCGATAGGAACCGATTTGCCGATAAGCGCGAATAAAAGTTTCCTGCGCCAGGTCCTCGGCATCGGCCAGCGAACCCGTCATCCGAAATGTCAGCGAATGAATCATGTGTTGATGATTGCGTATGAGCGCTTCGAACGCCGCCGGGTCGCCGTTTTGACTTTGCAAGACCAAAGCTTCGTCAGGATCGCCCATGCAGCCTTCTTTTACCCCATCAGACCAATGAGCCGGCCAAATCCTTTGAAATTTTTTTGAGGTGAGGCCGTCACCCCAGGCATTTGCGGCCAATGTTTTCACAATTAAATAAGAAAGCGGCGAAAAGAACTTGGCCCTTTGCCATTTAAAAGGCAAAGTCCTTCCGATTATTTAAAGCATAAAATTGACCAGCAATCTGCAAATTCTTAACTCGTGCGCAACCCGTCAAACTCCCGGCTCATGAAAAAATCACTTTTGGCTTGGCTATATCTATTTTTGGCCGTCTTGGCGAATGATGCCAAAGCTGCGGTCTATTATTGGGACCCCGAAGCCGGCGCAACGGCGACGGCTGCCAGTCTTGCCGGCACATGGGATACCAGCGCGGAATGGAGCACTTCGTCCTCTCAGACCGCCAGCCCTACCCCTTGGGTTTCCGGCTATGCCGCCTGTTTTTCCGCCGGAGGCGCCACTGTCACTGCTCCATTCGCGGTTGCGGTTAATTCTTCCATTAGCATTGCTGGTATTTTCAATGGCATCCTCGCCACGCCGGGCGCTTTCGTGACGATCAATGGTTCCGGCTCATTGAACCTGGCTGCGGGGGCCGATGCCTTTGCCACCGGGGGCAGCGACGGCGGCACCACCACGATCGCCGTTCCGATGACCGGTCCAGGCCAGGTGGCGCTGGAAGGTTCCGCCCAAATCTATTTTAACGCCACAAACACCTATAGCGGTGGAACATCGGTGGGGTATCCGGGCGTCACCGCTTTCACCGGCATTGTAAACTTTAATAATGGCGCGGCTTTTGGAACCGGGCCCATTCAAATGACAGCTTCGGGCACGGGAAGCGCGATGCAGGTTGAAGGAAGTTCGGGCATAACCATAACGAATGCCTTTATTGCGGCCAGCGCCAGTTTTAACATTGTGGGGAACCCGGCGGGATTGACCTTCAGCGGCCCATGGAATCTGGCCGCAACCCCTTTTATCGGCATCGGCGGCGCCGGGAATCTAGTCATCATTTCCGGCGCCATGACCAACGCGGGCGGTTTTACCAAGTACAATCCTGGGACGCTGGTCTTAAGCGGGGCCAATACCTACAGTGGCGGCACGACTGTCTCGAACGGGGTTTTGAGCGTGACGGCGGACAACAATTTAGGGGCGTCTCCCGCCACCGCCAACTACAACCTAACCCTTAGTGGCGGAACGCTCAATGCCAGCAACACTTTTACGCTTGGCCCCAAGCGCCTCATTTTATTGACGGCGAACTCCGCCCTCAGCGTCTCCAGCGGCCAAACCTTAACCTACGCCGGCAATATTACCGGGACGGCCGCCCTGTCCAAGACCGGACCCGGCACGCTGGCCCTGAGCGGAGCCAACGGCTATACCGGCATCACGACGATTGCGGGCGGCATTTTGGAAGCAGACAGCCAGGGAAGCAGCGCCGTAGGCACCAACACCGTGCAGCTTCACGCTGGAACGACGTTGAGCGGATCAGGCCTCGTCAGCGGGGCCGTCTCCGGCAATGGCAACATTGCGCCGGGAACTCCGGCGGGACCGGCAACGCTCACCTTGGGAAACGGATTGGATTTGAGCAGCGGCGGTACGTATGTCTGGGATTTGGCTTCCAACAGCGCCGGCAATAACTTCTCGGCCATTGCGCTGACGGGCGGAAACTTGAATCTGGGCGGCGCTTCCACGCTGTCCGTCAATTTCACCGGCGCCGCCACCGCGCCCGCGACCAATAACGCCTTCTGGCTGACGCAAGAAGCCTGGACGGTGGTTTCGGTGAATGGATCGGCTGGGGATTCCAATATGACCCGCTTTACCACTATCTCGAACGGAAGTTATGCGGCCGGAAATTTCACCAGTTACGTCTATGGCAATGGCAACATCGCCCTGTTGTATCAGCCGAATTTCCCGGTCTTTGAGACGTTGTATGATTCCGGCCCCGGCTTTTTTGGCGGAGAAAATTTGATTTTGACGAATTTTTCGGGCCTGGCTTTAGACGTGTGGTCCACCACCAATGCCCGGCTGCCGGTGAGTAGCTGGACGCTGGAGGGGCAGATGGCCGAACAGCCGCTGGCCCCGGCGCTCCCTGGCTATAGTCGTTACTCCCTCAACGTGGTCCCCACGGTCTCACCGACCTATTACATCGCGGGCAATAGCAACACCGGTCCTTATATTATTTCACCGGTGCCGGCCAGCATCGTTACCACTCCGGACTTTTCGAATTTTACGGTGGGTAACACAAATGTGGCCATTAGCGCCGGCGGCGTGCTTGCCTTGTTGCCACCGCCCCCATTAATTCTTCCCGGCAGCACCTATTCCAGCGGTGGATTTCAATTCCAATTCACCGCTGCTACCAACCAAAATTACACCATCCAATCCAGCCCCAATCTGGTTAATTGGACCAACATCGGCTCCGGCACGATTTCCAATTCCCCGACAACCTTCATCGACCCCGCCGCAACTAATTACCGCTACCAGTTTTACCGTATTGTGCAGCCGTGAGTTGCAGCCAATTCCCGGAATCTTGGGCACAGGCTCTTAAACCGTTACAAGTTCTGAAGCCACTTCCTCATGGCCTTCTGCGGCCTCGAGTCGGATGTCTTCTTCGGCGACCTCCAACCACAATTGGATGGCCTCCCGAATGTTCCTCAAGGCTTCTTCGCGGGTTTTGCCCTGGCTCCAGCAACCTGGCAGGGCGGGACAACCGATGGCAAAGCCTTCATCCGATTTTATCAATAGAACTTTATAGGTCATACGACGATGCGCTTCTCAGCGAATTGTGAAAATAGAATAACATAACGTCAGGGAAATTGCACGCGGTAGAAGCGCTCGACGGATGTGGCCGAGTTTGTGTCCGTAAAGGTGATGGAACCGTTGGGCGGGACGACATTCGTCTGAAGCGGCGCCCAGCCGGCTGGATTGGCGAGATTGGTCGAGACTTGCACAACATAGTTGCTGCCGGCGACTCCTCCCGCAGCGCTCAAGGTGACATTGTTTCCCGCGAGCGATGCGGCAAACTGGGGCACAGGAACGATGGATACGACCGCCACGCTGCTAGTCACGCTGCCGACAGTGTTGGTGACGATGACTTGATAACTTCCACTATCCGTAACCATCGCCGGAGCGATGCTAAGAGCATTGGTGGTGGCGCCGGATATAGCGCCGCCATTGGCCAAACCAACCCCGCCTTTTTGCCATTGATAGGCGAACGGGGCCGCGCCGGAGGCGGTGACGCTCAAGCTCACATTCTTGCCCGCATAGTTGGTCTGGCTTTGTGGCGCGGTAACGCTTAAAGGCGACGCCATCGTCAAAGAGGCTGCGCTGCTGGTGATACTGCCCCAGAAGTTGGTCACCACGAACGTATAACTCCCCTGGCTGGCCTGAGTGACGTTGGCAATGGTCAAACTGAGATTCGTCGTCGAAGCGCCGGTGGCAGGGTTGTAGGCGGGCAGATTGGTTTGGGCCACAAGATTAGTCTGGTTCTGGTAAAGAAACACGGCCGGATAGTTTCCTCCGCCCAGCGTAAACGAGAAGGTGACATTGTCACCCGGATTGGCGTTCTGGGCGGCAGGCTGGCTGGCAATGGACGGAGGATAACCAAAAATCCAGTAGGAATTGTACTGTTGATTGTCCACGACGGTAGTTGACCCGACAACACTGTTGAAAGTGACCGAGTAGGTGCCACTCTTGGAGGGCACTGTTTGGGCCGCGGTAAGGCTTAAGTTGCTGGTGGTCACTCCGATGCTGCTATTATTGTATTGCCAGGAATAAGTATTGACTCCGGAAGGCACATTCGTAATCAAGCTGGACATGGTCACCGGCGTGCCCGCCACGAAGTAATTCGTATAGAGAAGCGCAAGGATGTTGCTGCCAGGGGTAAGGGCCATGGTTAGATCGCACGCGGAATTGGCCTGCCCCTGGCTATTGCTGGCATAAAGCGTATAGACACCGGCATCGGCCAACTGCGCCCCCGAGATTAAGAGCGTATTATTCGTCGCCCCCGAGATCAAGCTGATCCCCTGTTTCCAGTAATATTTTGGGGTGGGATTGCCCGAGGCCCCGCCGCTTAGAAGCACGTCAGAACCGACTTGGGCCAAGGTGCTTTGCGGAGCGACGGTCATCGATGGAGCCACCGGGCCGCCGCCGGAATTTTGAATGATCAATGACGTGCTCCGGGTATCGGTCAGGCCGCCGGTGCAACTGTATCCATCGTACACCGTCACGGTAAAGGGGACGGTTCCTAACGTCCCGGAGGGGGTTCCGATGACGTTGGCGGTATTGACTCCGCTGTAAGTCATGGTCAGGCCCGGGGCCAAAGTGTGCGATCCCAGGCAACTCCCGGCCACACTCATTGAGACTACCGCGCCCGCATGGCCGCCGGAGTAAGTCACTGTCCCCGAGTAAGGAACGCCGATGGTGGCGCTCGGCGGCGAGATGGCAACGCTTGATGCCCGGGAAATGGCGTCGTATCCACAAATGGCCACACCCACCGTCCAGCGCAGGACCCACGCCCCCGTCGGGGAACCGGCGGATTCCATGGCTGGCAACGTCGAGCGCAATATGGGCATGAATGGCAATAGGCCCGCCACGGCCAGCGAGAGACGATTCCTGGTTTTTAATTTCATAGAAAAGGGATGGTTTAAATCGAATTGATATTATTTGATCGCTGTCGCTCCTAATTGCAACCGCAGCCGCCGCCGCCGACCCCTTTGCCGCCCGAAGCCTCCTCGCGCGAAAAGAAAACATGCTCGCTTTGGGCGTCCCCCAACGGATCGCGGTCGGCGCGCATGGTGTAATTGGCCAGCGTGCCGCGCTGCCACGGGCTGACGCTCTGACAGCCTGTCGCGCCCAGCATCAGGAGGGCCAAACAAATAAGGATGGGCTTTGTTTTCATTTTGGGTCCTGTTTGAGCAGGGACTCAATTTCCCGCTTGTATTGTGCCTGGGTTTCGCTGCCGTGAAAGCCGCTGTGGGCAAAGGCGACTTTGCCATTCTTATCGAGCAAAAATGAACTGGGCATGGCGGCGATGCCGGTCTTTTCCACCAGTCTTTGTTTCGCATCACGCACCACGGAGAAAGTCACCGGATGCGCTTTCAGAAAACTCTCCATGTCGGCTTTTATCTCATCCACGTTGACAGCGATGATGACCAAACCTTTGGCGCCGTATGTCTTCTGCAACTCGTCCATCACGGGGAACGAGCGGGCGCACGGCACGCACCAGGAAGCCCAGAAATCCACCAAAACCACCCTGCCCTTGGTCAATTCGCGCAACTTCCCTCCAATGGTGGACGTAGCGATCTCGGGAAACTTTTCGCCTACTTTGATCTCCGCCCGGGCTGCCAGCGCCATGCTGAAACAGATCAAGAGAGCCACTGGGCAAGTTCGTTTATTGAGTTGCATACGCGGAAAAATTGCGGGTCTGCACACGGCTCTTGTCCGTGGTAATGGCTCCTTCAACCCCGGGACAGAACCGGATTAAATCGAGTCCCTCCTTTGGTCCAAGGATGAATGCCGACGTGGATAAAATCCCCGCCACTGTGCAGTTGGGCGCGATGATGGAGACTGAAAGGCAGCCGTTATTGACCGGATAGCCATCACGGGCATCAATAATATGCCCATAGCGCCGGCCTTCCACCGTAAAGTGGCGAACATAATCCCCCGAGGTGGCTACGGCATGGTTGTTCACGGCCACGCCCGTCCAGCATTCGCCGGGATGCGTGGGATCTTCCAAGCCAATGTGCCACGCGACGCGCCCGGGCGGCTGGCCATGCACGCGCACATCCTGGCCGAAATCGACCAGGAGATTCGCAATGCCGCGATCTAGTCCCATCATGAGGACACGATCCACGGCATATTCCTTGCCAATGCCGCCCAAATCCAGGCACATGCCGT
Source organism: Saccharimonadales bacterium (SeqCode) (assembly GCA_035648615.1). Classification (GTDB taxonomy): domain Bacteria; phylum Verrucomicrobiota; class Verrucomicrobiia; order Limisphaerales; family Palsa-1400; genus DASRLE01. The sequence goes on from DASRLE010000136.1 coordinate 6,283, forward strand.
CACGCGGCAGAAAAACGCCGCCTTCGCGACGCTGGAGCTTCTCCCAGCCGGCCAGCTCCCGGCTGGCGGCCACGGCCGAGGGCGTCGGAACCGCGGGCGGCTTGGCCTTCCAATTCCAGAGACGCATCAAGGGCAGCGAGGTCGGGTCAAACACGCCCCGGGATAAAAATACCATGTCGTGACACAGATTCAGAAGAGCGTCGGTTTCGGGATCGACCTCGACCCAGTGAAGCCCGGCGGCGGCGTTGATTCGGCCAATGAGACTGTCTGGAATGAAGCGGGAGTATTGCGCCTCGAACCAGGCGACCCAGCGCAACACTTCCTGTTGAAAACTCCGCGCCAAAGCGGGATCGCCCGAGGCAAAATTCACGCGGCAATGGGTGTTCATCGCCTGGAAGGAGAGTTCGTAAAAACCGGCGGCCGCCTGGCAGCGGCTGGACTGCTGAACGCGGCTGCGGACAATATCAAACGAATTGGGCAGTGTTGTCGTCATTCTCAGGCATGCAGCTAAAACCAGATTCGGCCTCCAATCGAGTAAACATTTGCTGATGGGTAAGCGCTTTGAGAAGTCGCCCCGTCCAAGCCCTGCATTATATACCGCGAGTAGGCCAAGTCAATGGAGAGATGCTTCCAAACGCGGTAGGTCAAGGTCGCGGAAAAGTCAAAGGTTTCAAGCTCCGAGAGCCGGTAATCCGATGAGTAATAGGCGGGCAAATTGTCGAAATCCGGCACCAGGATATAATAGAAATTCGCCGCTGTCTGGTTGTAATAGCGGAAGGCGGGGGTGAAAACCAGGTTGCGGCCCAGCTTTTGATGCCAGGCCGTTTCGACCGTATGCGCAACAATGCCGTAGGAATCGTGGAAGAAACGATAGCCCACTTCGACACTGCCATTGAGCGGGTCAATAAATTGATTATAGGCGGTGTAAAAAACCTCCTTGTTTCGGCGGCGGGGGCGATTTTCCGGTATTAAAGCGGCGTCCTCGGGATTAAGCTGGGGAAAGTTTTCCAGCGCCATGACGCCGCGATACGGATCGGAGAGGTACCCATTTTCCTGGCCATAAGTCAGATCGACCGTAAGGTAAGATTTCGGTGTCAACAACTGGTTGATCCCAAGGAGAAACTCGTCGCTGGCCTTGTTCTGCCAGAACACCCTTGTATCATCCCGCACCCGGTCGAAGTCATGCGACCAGCCCGCATTCAAGGTGGTGTTTTTCTTGTTCAATTGGGCCGCGTAATTCAAGGCCAATCCCAGTGAACGATAATCGCTCTCCGTGCTATAAGAAATCTGCGGCGTGAGTTGATGAATGCCAAACGTCAGGGGGGCGCCCAGGGAAAAGGCATTTCGATGGTCGCGCAATTGGGTCAACGGAACCGTCGTGTTATGAAAACTCGGGCTGCTGGTCAGGGCTTTGTAGGACGCGGCGGCATTATGGGTGGCTTGAGCGCCAATCTGCGGATTATTGGCGGCGACGTAGTTGGTGTAAGCCTGGTAGTTCGCAAAGTAGCCGGATTGGTAAAGGATCAGGTTGTTCGGGTCATTGACCGCCGCCTTAAAAAGTTCACTGTAGGCCTGGCTGTAATAGCTGTTAAAGGTCGGGAATGGCCATTGAGTCTGAGGGGGCGCTCCGGTCGGCGTGGCCCCGGAAATGGCATCCTGCACCAACTGTCCTGTCAAGCGGGCATGGTCGCCCAAGCCGACATCAAACCCAATCGTATCCGTGTCAATACTCATCCGCTGGTCGTCCTCGCGGTAGAACTCGTGCCGGTAGCCAAGATAATCCTCCTCTTGCCCAAAACTGCAGCCTGCTTTTATGACCAGCGCGATGCTCAGGCCGACGGTGAGTTGGCGGGGCTTAAGTTTTAAAAACCAGCATGACATAAAAATGCATAAACTCTCGCCATCAAATAGTTTACAGAATTAAACGGTTAAGCTTAGGGGAACGTTGAATGATTACAATAAATTTCCTGAGTTTTCTGAAAGATCGCTCGCGCGCCGTCGCTAATGCATGCGATGGCCACAATTTGAATACGGGACGGCCGCCTGCCGGCTTGACTAGGCCGCACTTTGCTGCGAATATGCGTTTATGCGCACTACGCTCGACATTCCTGATGCCGTATTCAAGAAGGCCAAACTAAAGGCCGTCCACGAGGGAATTGCCCTTAAGGTTGTGGTCGTCCGTGCCCTTGAGCGAGAGGTGGCAACTCCGACCCCAAGTCTGGCAGTTCGAAAAAAGCGCGCCCACCGACTCTTTGCCGCGCTCGACAAGGCCCGCAACGAAACGGCCATTGAACGATTGGACCGCGAAGAACTGTATGACCGCCCAGTGCTTCGCAGACACTAATATCTTCCTCTATGCCGGATCGAAAGACCCGGCGGATGCGGCCAAGAAAAAAATCGCCCGACGATTGATCGCCTTTGAGGACATTGGCCTCTCCGCCCAAGTCCTCCAGGAGTTCATCGCGGCAGCCGCGTCCAAGCAGCGGTTGGGCATTGATGCGGCTGAGGCAAAAGCCACGCTCGGGGTATTAGTGGCATTTCCGATTGTGCCGATCACCGCCGGGTTAGTGCTGCAGGCATGGGAGATCAAGTCCCGTTACCAAATCTCCTACTGGGATGCAGCGATCATTGCGGCGGCCCAAGAACTCAGTTGCGAAGTCATCTATTCTGAAGATCTCAACGACGGCCAGAACTATGCGGGAGTAGTGGTGCGCAATCCGTTCGCTCGAACCTGACTTTGTTCCTGGCGGTGAACCTGCGCGTCATGCGGGGTGCGCGGAAAGGGGGCCAGTTGTTCGTCAAGGGAATGGAAGTCACCCAAGTCAAAAGGATGCTCCGGCAGGAAATTCGGCGGCACTTCGATTTTGCCAGCCGGATACATGTCCACCCATTCCTTTGGCGCCTGCCCCATAAATCTTCAGGGAGGCGGTTTTTGTCCTTGGCCTGCACGACCCTATAATTCCCGAACTCGGATGATTTGGCAATTTGAGAATATTACGAAAGTATCAGGGCGATTTTGTGGAACTGGCCAGATCTCGTTCGAGCTGCGGGCGGATTCCGGCGAATATGTTCTCAGCCAATTGCCGGCGTCCCTCCTGAGTAAAATGAACGACGTCCATAAACTTGCGATGGTCTCCATCCAGATTGGGATGCGTGTCAATGAACGCGACGCCGGGATTTTCTTTCGCGAGGCGCCGAACGATTTCGCTATGAATCGCATTAACTCTGGCTCGCACGTAAACCACACTCGTGCCGAATCCGTTGTAAAAGCTCATCAACTTCTGACCAGTATTCTCATTGATGGCCATGCTGTAGTTGGCAAGTGCCAGGCGAATGTGATTTGTCCGGGCAAACGCGATTAATCTGCGATAACAATCGGCATAGGGGGTTTGCAGCGGCGGAAGGAGAGCAGGCGCGGAGCCGGGAGGCTGATAGCGGCGCACGAATTCCTTGAGACTCAGACGGTATTCCGCTTCAGCGACGAGTCGGAGCGGGCGCTTCGGGTAGGGCGGAGGCGCAGGGCCGAAAACCGACGGCAGCGCGCTGTCGATCATCGCAAATCCGTTGTATCCGTGGTAGGAGATGATCAGATCGGGCTGGAGGGGCAGAATATCCGAGTGCAGTCGCTCAAGATTATCCGCCAAGTCCCAACCCGGTGTGCCGGCGTTAATGACCTCGACGGGTCGCGACGGCTTGAGACGCTCGTTTATCATTTGCTCAAGCAGTTCGGGCCAAGGCTTATCGTTTTTCTGGATCGTCATTCCGAACACGGTTGATTCTCCCAAGCAGACGATGCGATAGACATTTCTTTTGGGGACAGCGATTTCGCGCCCCCTAAAGCCGCGGCTGTTTATCGAAATTGGGCAATCAAAAAACGTGCCGTGACCGCCGTGACGCAAGCGATAGGACGGATTATGTCCTGGCAACTGTTCGTAGCAGCCACGAACGACATTGCTGTTTAATTGACTCTGAAAGTTCCACCACCAGATGGCAAAGGCGCTCGGATCGCCGTGGGCTTCATCGTAGGAATAGAAAAAGTGCGCGTTTTGGGCGTTGATGCCTCTTGACTCGTAGAGCGCCGGCTCCATTCCAGTTCCCTGGACGGCTTCGGACAAACGAAGCTGTATTAACAAATCGGCCACCGGCAGCCCAATCAACAACAGAATCAAGGTATTAATTACTTGGACGCCCAGGAATCCATAGTGAAAGCAGCGCTTGGAGAAGATCAGTGTTAGTAGCACAAGAAAGAGCGCGCCAAAAAACAGCCATTTTTGGTCTTGGAAATTGCCGACAGCAACCCAGAGCGCCTCTCCCAGTATGGCCCAGAACAGTGATAGCGCGCTCCATTTTTGGTTGTTGGGAGAGTCCGTTGGCGACAAACTCGCCAGCCAAAGGGCAATGGAAATAACCCCGGGCATCGCCACCAATTCGATGCCCTTTGTATCTGGGAATAAAACCGCATACGCCCATGAGTCCAGTAGATTCATTGCGAGGGCCGCGCTGCTCAACCACGCTAGATTAGCGACGGTTGATTGCCAGAACCGGCCTGGATTCAAATATAAGGCCCCGAAAAGACATGCATTCAGGGCGAGGAGGGATACCGGGGTCCCCGTTGAAACCTTAACTGACCCAATCGTGAAAACGGACGACACGACCAGAAGCGCCAGCCCCGCAGCCTGGATTCGTTTATTGATATGAACCTCAAATTGGAGCGGGTGAAGGGAATCGAACCCTCATGGCCAGCTTGGAAGGCTGGAACTCTACCATTGAGCTACACCCGCATCGTTCCCATTTTAATGACCGCGCTTGCGTTGTCAATTCGACTCCGTTATTTTCGCCCCCAATGAATTCGCTGCTCGTGACCGGCGGACGCGTGATCGACCCCGCAAATCGCTTCGACGCCGTGGCCGATCTTCTGGTGCTCGAGGGAAAAATTGCCGCGCTCGGCCCCGAGGCGGCGGCACGAGCCGATCAAAACGTCTCCCGTTTCGACGCTGCTGGTTTGGTGGTTTGTCCCGGATTGATTGATCTGCATGCCCACTTGCGCGAACCCGGCCAATCGGCCAAGGAAACCATCGCCACGGGCACGGCGGCTGCCGCCAGAGGCGGGTTTGCGTCGGTCGTTTGCATGCCGAATACTTCGCCCGCCATCGACAATGCGGGCACGGTCGCCTTGATCCGCGAACGCGCGGCGCGCGAAAGCAAGATCAACGTTTTTGTGACGGGCGCGATTACCAAGAACATCGCGGGCGAGGAACTGGCGCCCATCGGCTCCTTGAAAAGCGCGGGGGTCATTGCC